>NZ_JBXWMT010000011.1:0-115695 GCF_059609985.1 Ruegeria sp. YTSA219 | reverse complement strand
CCCCTGAAACTCACGGGTATGAATCACGCAGGCGGGATGACGGCAACCAAATTAATAGGTCCAGAACCTAGGGATTGAATCACTTGGGAAGGATCAAAATCGCTCTAAAGTCGTTAACGTTTGTGAGGGTTGGTCCTGGAACGATTTGACCTCCGATTGCACCGAAGAAACTATGGGCATCATTGCGGTCCAGCACTTCTCGGGCTGAGACGCCTTTGCCGGACGCTTGTGCTAGCGTATCGGGCCCTGCATAAGCACCGGCCACTTCTGCCGCACCGTCTACGCCATCTGTGTCACAAGCCAGTATGTGAATGCCCGCCGCCCCGTTCAGAGCCAATGCCGCGGCCAGCGTGAACTCGGCATTGGGACCTCCAATGCCGTTTCCCCGCCTTGTAACGGTGCATTCACCACCGGATAGCAGCAAGGTCGGGCGCTTGATTGTTGACTGCAACAACAGGGCCTCCGCCGCCTGATGCGCTGCCAGTACTCTTGCTTCTCCTTCCAATGCATCTCCTAGAAGATGCACCTTGCAGCCTTGGGCCTCTGCCTCCGCGGCAGCAGCCTCAAGGGATTGCACCGGGGCAGCGATCACGCGCGTTTCTGCGCGCAAAAAGATGGGATCATCCGGAGGGATGACGCTGGAATTAGACAGCATCGCTTCTGATACAGTAATTCCGTAGTGCTTCAGGATATCGATTGCATCCTTTGCACTGCTTTTTTCACCCACAGTTGGGCCCGAGGCGATCAGCGCCGGATCATCACCCGGCACATCGGAAATCAGCAAGCTAAGCATCTGTGCTGGTGCACAGGCCGCCGCCAGTTGTCCACCTTTGACGCGACTCAGGTGTTTTCGGACGATGTTCATGTCTCCGATCGGTGCGCCAGAGGCCAAGAGCGCTTGGTTGAGCGCAACCTTGTCGGCGAGGGTTACACCCTCTGCCGGGGCACAAAGCAGCGCTGACCCCCCACCCGAGATTAAGGCGATTACCGTATCCTCTGAAGTCGTACCCTGAACCATCTCCAACATCCGGATCGTTGCAGCTTCACCCGCAGAGTCCGGCACTGGGTGCGCCGCCTCGACAATCTCGATGCCGTTGCAGGGTCGAGCAAACCCATACCGGGTGATGACGAGTCCCTCACACGGGCCGTAATGCGCCTCAACGGCTTCGGCCATGCGGGCACTGGCCTTGCCTGCTCCTATCACCAGCAGCCGCCCCTTTGGGCGCTTTGGCAAGTGTCGGGGCACCACGAGCATGGGGTCGGCCACAGCAACGGCGGAGGAAAAGAGGTGTTCCAGAAAGCTTCGAGGGTTGTTGGCGGGGTCAATCATAGGATTTATGTTGCGGATCAGGTGATGGGCCGTTGCAAGAACCAACGGCTGTGTTCTGACGGCCCACGATCCGGTCCGTTTTCTAGCTTGCCAAACTGTACAAACCCCCAACGCAGATAGATCTCGCGCGCCTTGGGATTGGATGTATCGAGCCATACACTGTGACAGCCACTCGCCTTGGCCAAGGTACAGGCGCGGTCGAACAAAGCGCGGGCTAACCCCTGACGCCGGAAAGGCTGGGCCACCCACAAGACTTTGAGCAACAACCAACCATAAGATGTTGTGCCCAGAAGCCCGCCCTTCAGGGAGCCATCCGTTTGGCAGACCAAATTAATTGTGCTGTTATCACCTTGCGATTGTTGGCAACGCAGCTCGTCCAACAAGTTGCGTTCCAACGCCAACGCCAGTTGGTCATTGCAAGTTTCATCAATCAACCAAGCCATTTAGAATAGTCGCTGACCAGTAGATGTGTTGGAGCAACATCCTCCTCGACCTCGGCAAAACGGCCGATGGGTTCACGAAAGATATTGTCGGTCTCGTCGTCATTGACGGTTGAGACCTCACCAATCAACACATCTCCTCCTTCGCCCCAGAATGCGTGCCAATCACCAGGACGAAGCGTGACGCTTTCACCAGGTGCCAGGCGCAGCTTCTCGCCCGGTTGGTATTCGTGTCGGATGCCGTCCAGCCAGACCTCACCGCCGCGATCCTCTGCAAAGCCAGCGGCGTCGTCTGAGCCAAACAACTCAACAATCAGAGTTGCGCCACCGCGGTTGATGATATCCTCAGCTTTCAGAACATGCGTGTGCATTGGCGACAGTTGGTCTTGCCTTGAAATCAACAGCTTTTCAGCGTAGCACATGCCGCCGCCCTTGGCCAAATCACTCTGCAATCCGTTGCGAAGGGTAAAGAGGAACAGGCCCATCTTGTCAAAATCACCGTCACCGTAATCAGTGATGTCCCAACCGCAACGTGCGTCAATCACATGTCGCGCATCACTTTCACGAACCTTGAATTCTTCTGGCCTCCAACGGGCGAAGGGCGGCAAAGCAAAGCCATGAGAGCAAATGAACTCAGCTGCTTGGTCCATGATCTCATTGATGCGCGAACGTTTCATGCTGACACTTTTTGGGTCTTGAGGATTTCGATCACCATGGCTGCGGTCCAGGTGAAATCTCCACCACCACAGGGCTCGCCGCTGTTTGGGTCATAATATTCCGCAAAGCCACTTTTCTGAATAAGCTTCAGGCTGTCTGCGAGGATGCGTTGTGCCATTCCCCCCTGCCCAGATCGGCTAAGACCTTCAGCAATCAAATAGTTCACGATCAGCCATGTCGGCCCGCGCCAATAGCGCAGGCTGTCAAAAGCGCCATCTATTGGGTCGTGACTGGGCACCAGATAGCCGCATTGCTCGGCCAACAAAGCGATCCTCCGTGCGAGCGCATCAGCTCGAACATGAGGGACATCGGCAATTGCAGCGAGCAACCCACCAATCGTGGGTGTGTCTTGCAGGCGACCGGCGGCACGATTGTAACACGTGTATTGCCCCAGCGCCGGGTTCCAGAGGCTTTCCAGCGCCGCGCGGCCATTTGCGGCCATCTCACGCGCCTCCGAAGCCATCGAAGATTCGCCTAAGAACTCGGCCAAATCCGCAACATCGTCGCAAGACCGTATCAGGATGCCGTTAAAGCCCGGATCAACGAGGCAAAAGGGCGAGGCATCGTGGAGCTTCGCATTATCCCATCCAAGCCCTCGGAAGTACTCGACCAGCCAGATATAGCACTTGTATTGCTCGTCCGACGGGCGGTGATCTGGGTTGGCGTGTGTCGTATCGCGCCGAGTAAATGGCGCGACACCCTCAATCGGCACGGCGTCCAGCCCTTCATCCCAATCCACCGAGTTGTCTCTGCCAGACTCCCACGGGTGAATGATTGCGACCAATCCCGTGCTTTTGGGATCGCGGTCGCGGTAGAACCATTTGTGCCATGCATGGACCTTGGGCAGGAGCTTGGCCAGACGCTCACGCGCGACCGCTTTGTCTTCAGTCCGATCATAAAGCTTGCGCAACGCAAAACCCGCAACCGCTGGCTGGGTAATTCCAGTCGTGGGCACATCTCGACCTGTTTGCCAGACGTCAGGACCCGGGAAATACCCATCATCAGGTTCGTGGAAAATGATATGGGGCACCATACCGTCGTCCCACTGATGGGCCATAAGAGTCTCGACCTCGACCCAGGCCCGATCCATGTCGAAATGCGAAAAGCCAAGCGCGGATAAAGCACTGTCCCAGTTCCATTGGAAAGGATAGAGGCCATGGGTAGGAACGGTGTAGGTGCCCCTATCATTTCCTTCCATGACGCCTCGGGCCTGATCGATCAGAGCTTGGCTCATCCTGTTTCCCCCTTAAGCGACGGCCAGAGTGGTTTCGGGGTCAAACCAACGCCCCCTTCCCTCTTGCGGTGCCAGGGTAAGTACATCACCAGGTTTCACGCTGAGCTCACTGTCCAGAACTGCACGGAACTGGTGCCCGTCTACATCACAAGTCACAAGTAAATGTGCGCCCAAAGGTTCTACAACCTTGGCTCGCGCTCCAAACCCCTGATCCGCAATGCGTAGATCTTCCGGGCGGATGGCCCATTTCAGATCCTTACCATTTGCCGGACCGTCAAGGTTCTGCCCGGCCACTGTCCAGCGACCAGAGCCCGCAGCTTCAGCGGGGAGGAAATTCATAGGCGGATTGCCGATGAAACTGGCCACAAACTCGGCCGCTGGATCCCGATACACCTCGATGGGCGAGGCTGCCTGAACAATTTTGCCCTGATGCATAACGCTGATCCGATCAGCCATGGACATTGCTTCAACCTGATCGTGGGTTACATAGATGGCTGTGGTCTTGCTTTCAGCCAGAACACCCTTCAGCTCGGCACGCATTTCCATCCGCAGCAGTGCGTCAAGGTTTGATAGGGGCTCGTCCATCAGAATTACGTCCGGCTCCATCGCCAAGGCACGTGCGACCGCGACCCGTTGGCGTTGACCACCTGACAATTCGCCTGAATAGCGCTTAAGGAGCTGCTCGATGTGCATTAACCCAGCAGTTCTCTCCACTCGACGTTTAACTTCATCATCGGGCAATTTTTGCATCCGCAGACCAAAGCCAATGTTCTCGAACACCGTTAGGTGCGGAAACACCGCATAATTCTGGAACACCATCGAGATGCCGCGATCCTTGGGCGATAGGTGATCCACACGACGCCCTCCGATCCAGACTTCGCCGGTTGTAGCCGTCTCAAGTCCGGCGATGATACGCAGAAGCGTAGACTTACCGCAGCCCGATGCCCCCAGAAGGACCATGAATTCCTGGTCTGCGATGGTCAGGTTGATGTCATGCAGAGCTTGGTAGGACCCAAAGTTCTTGGCGACGTTTTTGATCTGTATTTCAGCCATTTCAGTTTCCTTTCAGCCACCGCTCAGCGGTTGGCGATGCCCCACATGGCAAAGAGATATTTGCGCACTGCGAAGATGAAGATCAGCGCAGGCACCACGAGGATGAATCCGCCTGCAAACTTCAGGTGTAACGGAGCCTCACCCAGGGTTTGCAACAGGAATGCGGGCAATGTCCGGTTCTCGATCGTCAGCACAGCGGCTGCGAACACTTCGTTCCACGAGATCACGAATGCAAAGATCGCTGAGGCTGTAATCCCTGGCAGAACCAAAGGCAGGATCACTTTGGTGAAGGCGGTCAGCCGCGTGCAGCCCAGCGTCCAGGCTGCCTCTTCGAGCTCCAGCGGGATACCCGAGAAGAGCGAAAAGGTGATGAGCACTGCGAATGGGATCGCCAGGGTCGTGTGGACCAGCGCCAGACCGAAGGCCGTGTCATCCAGACCTGTGCGGATAAAGAGAACCGCAAGGGGCAGCGCCAGCAAGGGCAGCGGAAAGGCCCGGGTCAGCAGGATCAGCAGCCGGAACAGCTCTTTCCCACGGAAGTCGAACCGCGATAGGGCGTAGCCCGCGGGGGCTCCGATGGCGATGGACATCACCATCGTCATCAAAGCCACCACAACCGAGTTCCACAGCGCCCTCAGCATTCCCTGGAACCCCATGAAGAATTCCAGGGATCCCATATTGAACTCCGGGATGAAGCTCTTGGGGAAACTGTTTACCGTATCCGGTGAGGACATTGTGTTCACGAACAGTAAGTAGAGCGGTATGATCACCCAGGCACACAGCAAGATCACGCCTGCTCGATAGAGCCCCCTACCCGCCTTGCGGGCGTCAGGGGCCACAACGTCTGCTACAGCCGTCATATCGTGGCTCCTTTCGGGACGCGCAGCGCGCGCATGATGATCAGAGTGAAGACGATCGAGATAATCAGAACGATGATCGCCAGCGCTGCTGCTGCTCCACCATTTTGCAGGTCAAACTGATAAGCGTAGATCTCGCCCATAAGCACCGGGAAGATCGTGCCCCCAAGAGCTGCAACCACGGCGAAGACCTCGAAGGCCAGGATGACGCGCAGAACCAGGGCCGTTTGCAGCGACGGGCGCAATAGCGGCAGGGTGATACGCGTGAACTGTTTCCAACGCGAGGCGCCAAAAACATCCGCAGCCTCGTAGTATTCCTTGGGGATCAGGCCGATGCCCGCCACAAGGATCACAAGCATGATCGCAGTTGCGCGCCAAATCTCGGCAAGCATAATCGCCAGGAACACTACCCACGGTGTTTGATAACTCAGCAAACTTATAGGCTGGTCAGTGACACCAAGCCCGACCATCATCGAGTTCAGAAAACCCGACTGCTCGAAGATCGCCAGCCAGATGATACCGGCTGCAAGGTCAGAAATTCCCAAAGGAATGGTCCATATATACAGAACCAGATCGCGGCCCTTTTGCATCTTCGTGACCATCGTGGCCATCAGAAGTGACAGCGCCAGCTGAATTGGCACCACGGCCGCGGCCAGAAGGAAAGTGTTCTTCATCGAGATCGGGAACTTCCAGTAGCTCACGACCTCGCGAAAGTTATCCAGTGAAAAGCCGTTCCCGGTTCCAAAAGCCTGCTGCGCAACCAGCGCAAACGGATAGAGGAAAAACAGGCAAAGAAATAGCGTCACCGGGAGGATCAGAAAATAGGGCAAAAGCCGCGCTTCCATCGGACCACTCCTTTAAATTGGGATTTTGCTGGGGGAGCCGGGCCACAGCTTCGGCGGCCCGGCAGTCAGGGAAGGTCTTATTCGACCGGGCAAGCACCTTCCGATGGTGCATCTGGTGCCCAGCAAGGCGCGCCAGTTTCAGTCATGATCTTTTCCAGCTGTTTCTTTTGATCTTCCAGAACCCGCTCGATGGGCTGACCAGCCAGAACAATGCGCTCGAACGCATCTACGTAAACACGATTGAAATCCCCACCCATGCTACCCAGACCTGCAGGCAGCAGGCCAGGATTAGCATCTGGTGAGCCGCTCATCGTGGCAACCGCTTCGCCGGCAGCTTTGACCGAAGGCGGCAGATCGTCTGGCAGTTCGACTTCAACCACAGGGAAGAAGTTTGTGGCCTTCAGGGTCGCAATCTGTGTTTCGGGCTGCATCAAATAGGTCACCAACGCTTTGGCACCTTCTGCATCTGGCGCGGTGCGTGGGATGGCAACACCTGCCAGAACAGGCATGAAGCCACGGCCGGTCGGACCAGCAGGCGCCGGGAAGGCAACAAAATCGTCAGGACGCTCATTAAACGCCTGTGCAAGGCGCGAGGTGTGGTCGAAGACGATCCAGGCATCGCCGTTCAACAGCTGTTCCTGCATGAACGAGAAGTTGGTCGATGCAGGGTTTGTATGGCTCCACAGCTCTTTGAACTTCTCCCATGCTGTCACAGCCTCGGGCGATGCAAATGTCCGCACGACACCATCAGTGTAGGACGGGTAGAGGTAGCCTTGGAAGAAGCGGTGTTTTAGACCCTTGGGTCCTGCAGGAAAGCCGAATTTCTTCTGGCCAGTTGCTTCTTCTACATTCGCCGCCCATGCGATCAACTGGTCATAGGTCAGCGCATTGATGTCCGCACCTTCAGGCAGGTATTGCAGCGCTTCCTTATTGGCGGCCATGATGTAGCTCGCTTGCATCCAAGGCATGTAGTGCAGGCCGTCAGTTCCCAGCTTGGCCAGATCATTGAAAGTGTCTGAGGCCGACATGACGCCAAGATCACTGAGATCCATTAGGTCATCAGGGTTCATCGCCGAGAAGTTGCCGTGCAAAGAACCCAACAAGTCAATGCTACCCGAGCCCGCTTGTAGTTCAGCTTGCAAACGCGTCAGCCAAGGGCCGTCTTCGTTCGGCTGGTAATCCACTCCACCATCGAAGCCACCAAGAACCTCGGTCCGCATAGCCTGCGCTTCTTCGGCTGGCCGGGCCTGGGTCGACCAGAACAGAGTTTCAGCTTGCACGGTGACAGCGCCAACAAGCATGGCCACACCGGACACGGCTCCCGCTAGCTTCGAATGAATAGACATGTTTTCCTCCCTATGTCTGAGGCTGACAAAGAAACAGGCAACCTCTCTCCCTCGCCGACACCATTGGGTCAGTCCGCGGGCGAATGCAGTTAATATGATATATCGTTGTATCTTGAGTCAAGTATGTTGCCGTCAAGTATTCGCCAAAATTTGCTTGTCATTTGCAAAATCACTTGCGATCTTATGCAAACGTTATACCTCAACAGTGACCCATGACGAAAAAGCCCACCTTATCCAGCGTTGCCAAAGAAGCGGGCGTGTCGGTTCCAACCGTCAGCCAAGTTATGCGTGACACCGGCCGAATTTCAGAGAAGACACGTCAGAAAGTCCTAAGCGCTGCCAAGCGTCTGCGCTACGTCCCAAATCAAGCGGCGGCCACAATGCGGTCGGGTGACAATCGCGAAATCGGTTTTATCATTAACAAATTGGCTAATCCGTTTAACGCAGAAGTTGTCAGTGGAGCCGTCGACTTGCTCGAGACCGAAGGTTTCATGGTGTCGGTCCTCGATGCACAAGGAGACCTTCAGCGTCAGGACCGCCTCCTGGAAGCCTGCATCAGATTTGGTCGCCGTGGTTTAATTTGGGTGCCGGCGCTCGACACGAACGAGGACGCTATGGAGCTTCTGGAAACCCACGGTGTTCCCGCTGTTACTTTCATGCGCAAGGTATCGCAGTCCCTTGATCACGTCGGTGTTCTAAACACCGCGGCTCTTGCTCAAGCTACACAGCATCTGATTGATTTGGGACACAGGCACATCGCCTATTTTGGCGGCACTGAGCAAACGTCGGTGCGCGAGGAGCGAATTGCCGGTTACCTTAGTGCCTGTGAAAAGCTAGATGGCATACGCCCAGTAATCTGGCCATGTGAGGAGACCAAGCGCGCCGGATTTGACGCTGTCGCAGCGCTGCGACACAAACACCCTGAGGTGACAGGAATTGTTTGTAACGGAGATGTTGTAGCGCTTGGTGCCTGCTTCGGCTTGATCCAGTCCGAGTTGAACCCCGGGCAAGACTTTTCAGTAGTAGGCTTCGATGACATCGAAGATGCTGCCGTCTCGACCCCCGGCCTAACAACCATGGCGATCGACCCGAAAATGTTAGGCAAGCGGTTGGCCGAGATCCTTCTGGACCGAATGCGAACACCCGAACTACCAGTCCGTCATTTCGAGTATTCTGCGGTCCTGAAAGTGCGGGGAACATCCGGAGAAGCCCCAGAAATATAGAGACACGGCCTGAATTCCTACCGAAATCACTAGGCTCCAGACTCATTGATTTACAGCCAGTAGCTGCGATGGCGCTCTTGATGGGCACGATTACCCTGGCTCGTCTGACGGAATCCGAAGAAGAGGCAGACCGAGTGCTGGAAGCAGGGCGCACAGCCATAGGTTTGCTTCAGGATTATTGGCCGAAAGAAAGATCCTAACTGTGGCAGAGTATCCCGAGAATTTGACGGCTATGTTGTGGTTTGCCGTCACCCGCTGTTCGACAATGCTGCAAGGTGCACGAACGGCAGCAATGCGCAGGCTGCGCTGCAGCGTCGAGTGGTGAGGCAAACGGCTGGTTTGGGCCGTACAGGACAGGGTTTATCTTGGCTAGGCGAGTCATTCTGCGCCGCATCCGACGGTAGCAGTGAGTCCAATGTTTCGAATTCCGCGACTGGCATCGACGTCTGTTATGCGCAGTAATGCGGACTTGGCAACATCGAACGAATTACCCAGAGCGTAACTATAGCTAATCCACTGCGGTTGCAGTTCTGTTGCCGAATTGCTGCCCTTCACTTGAAGGAATGTACCAGTCGCTAATGAATGAGTACAATCTCTCATTTATTTACAAGGTCTTATTCTTCTAAGAGCTCGCGGATATTAACGTCCAACTGTGCCGCAAAGCCTTTGTCGTTACCAGGATTGGCGGCGCAATGACCCCATGGCGAGTCGTAAGGACGGAAGATGGCGTTAGGCATGTGGTGGGCCTCAATTTCATTGTCTTCAGGAGGGAAATAGAGGTCCTGAGTGCAGGGCATCAGGATGGCACGCGCCTTGATGGCACCCAGCGCCAGTTTGTAATCCCCATTGTAAAGTGGCCCGGCAGAGATGTCGCCAGCCTGCCAGGTGGCAAGCTTGGCCAGTAGATTGTTGGCATCCCAGCTCTGTACATGGTCCTGTTCCCAATCTTGCATCAGCTCTTCAATGGATTGGAATCCAAGCTGCTCATAAAGCCTCTCACGGTAAAAGGTCTGAGAGAAAGCCCAGCCTGCGTAAACCCGACCGAAGGCTTTGAGCCCGGCCTCGGGCGGGCTGTCATAATTGCCGCCGTTCCAATTCTGGTCCGCGCAAAGGGCGGCCTTGACCCCTTCGAGGAAGACAAAATTATGCGTTGAGGTTTTGGCCGAGGCGCAGAAAGGCAAGATCGCTTGTACCATATCCGGGTATTGCGCCGCCCATTGATAGGATTGACAGCCCGCCATTGACCAGCCGGCGACCAGCGCGATCTTTTCGATGCCGAGGTGATCTTGGATCAACCGATGCTGCGCCGCGATATTATCCCACATCTGCACCAACGGAAATCGCGGGCCGTCTTGAGGGGAGGGCGTATTCGAGGGCGAAGACGAACGGCCATTGCCGAACAAATTTGGACTGACGATGAAGTGGCGGCTTGGGTCAATAGCGCGACCGGGGCCGAAGAACCCTTCGTTCCGAGTATTTGTCCCCGTGTAGAAGGTCGGTAGGACGATGACATTGTCGCGGGTGGCCGACAACGTGCCGTAAGTTTGATAGGCAAGTTTGGCGTCGTGCAAAACCTGACCCGATAGAAGCGGGAAGTCTCCAAGGTCGAATGTCCTAAACTCATCCACGACCATCTTTCAGTACAGCCTCAGATACTCTTGCACTTCCCAATCAGTGACCGATTGGTGATAGCGCTCCCATTCGTCGTTTTTGTACTCGATATAGGAGTTGCGCATCACGCGCCCCATCACATGTTCGGCCATCTCGTCATGACGCAGAGCCTCAATAGCGTTGAACAAAGTTCGCGGAAGCCTGCGTATACCGAGCTCGGCAAGCTCGGATTCAGTCTTTGAGTACAAATCAAAATCTGTTGGTTTGCCCGGATCGATCTTGTTTTTGATGCCTTTTATTCCGCAGCTCAAGTGCATCGCCATCGCGAGATAGACATTCATTGTCATGTCACAGGCGCGATTTTCGATGCAGTGGCGGCTTTGCGGAAGGCGGAACTGGGCGGATCGGTTGTTGAAGCCATAGGTGATATTTGTCGGGGCCCATGTGACCGTGCCGCCTTCAAAGCCGCCAACACGTGGCACCAGACCGTTATAGGAATTCACCGTCGGACAGGTGATCGCGGTGATTGCTTCTGCATGCTGCATCAGTCCGCCAACTGCCCAGCGGCTTTCGTCACTCCAATCGCCATCCGGCGTTTCGAAAATGTTCTCGCCCGGACGGCTTTCATGCTGCATCGACATGTTGATATGCGCGCCAGACCGCCAATCGCCCACTGTCGGTTTCGGCATGAAAGTGATGAACATCCCGTGCTTTTTTGCGACTTCTTTCAGGGTGATGCGCAGGAATGCCAGCCGATCAGACATTTCCAGCATGTTGGTGTAGTGGAAATCCAGCTCGAACTGCGAATACGCACCCTCGGCCACCACGTCATGCAGGTTCCAACCCAGACCCTCGATGATGTCGATCATGTCTTTCAGAAACGCCATCGAGTCGATCGAGTATTCAACGTCATAGCCAAACGCCTGACGGCGGGGCCGAAGGCCGCTTGCAGGGTCGTCGTCAAACGCCTTCACCGGCTGACCGGCGTCGTCGTATTTCATCACAATGAATTCGGGCTCGACCCCAGCATAACCTGTGTACCCTTCCTGCGCAGCCTCGTGCATGGCACGTTTCAGGGCCTGACGCGGGCAGACATTATAGGGCGCATCTTCCCAGTAGAGGTCCGAGAAGATGATCGCCATCGAAGTATCCCACGGGCAGACATAGACGGCATCGAGATCCGGCACCACGACCTGATCGCTGTCGGCAGGGCTGAGTTCGGGCACGTAAGAAATCGAATGCACCGCAAATTGCGGTCCTTTCCCGAGGCATAGCGGTTCAAAATCACTCATCGGTACGGGTTTGGTTTTTGGAATACCGTGCAGGTCAATCCAGGCGGCCATCACGTATTTGACGCCAGCCTCCTCCAGACGTTGCCGTACCTCTGCGATACGCGGGCGGTTACGCTCGACAGCGTCATGGATAGTCTCGTAGTAGATGCGGGTGCTGGCATTGTCCTTGGGCATTCGGCGTTCTCCCATCGAATGGCAATCAGATTTGGTTCACCGAGGGTGATCCCTCAGTGTTGGTGCTGGTTTCGGTTGTTCTGTCGCTCAGCGGTTAAGATGTTCAGCCGGGGACAAAATCGTCAGGGTCGATGCCCGGAACCTGCGTGATCCCGGCAAGCTGTTTCCAGTTGTGAGGGTAGGCGGCATAGAAGATCACGCATTTGCCGTCCGACTCGTAGGAGATGTGGTTGTCCTTCGGGACAAACAGCACATCACCACGATTGCAAACATAGCTTTTGCCGCCGCAAACCAGTCGGAACGTGCCCTCAAGGCAATAAATGATCTCGTCGCAGGTCAGATCCCACGGCACCTTGATGTTGTTCAGGACGTTGATACCGCCGCACATGGACTTGCTGAATTCGCTGGTCACCATCGGTTTGATGTAAGTGTCGCTGTCGCCCATCGAGTCGTAGCGATTTTGAACCAGATCGAATTTGAAAAGTTGAGGTGTGTCACCCATTTGGTCAGCCTTCCTGTGCCAGGTGTTTCAGTATGGATTCGTTCAATTCGACCTTGTAACCGTCAGGGTCCTCGCAAAAGGCGATGACCCTTGTGCCGTTTTTCATTGGCCCCGGTGGGCGGGTGATGTTTACGCCGGCCGCAGCCAGCTGTTCGCACGCGGCATAAACATCTGGCGTTTCGATGCAGATGTGACCCCAGCCGTCGCCTTTGTCATAAGGCGTGCCCTGATCCCAATTGGCGGTCAGCTCCAGCGTGGGAAACTCGGCCTCGGGCCCATAGCCGATAAAGGTATTGGTGAATTTGCCTTCGGGGTAGTCCGTGCGCCGCTGCACTTCCATACCCAGAATTCCGCAATAGAAATCCAGTGACTTCTCCATGTCGGTGACCCGCATCATCGTATGGGCCAGACGAAACCCTTTGGATATGGACTTGTTCATCGATATTGTTCCTTCTTGCTTAAGTACCGGCCACGTCGCGCTCGATCAGATCCTGAAAGGCGCGGACGCTGTCCTCCCAAGCGGGCGACAACAGGCCCCCATCCTCGGCGACCGGGGATTTGCGGCCCTCAAACATGCGTTCAACCATCTCGTGATCTTCCTTGTGGACATCCCACCAAAGGTTTCTGAGGGCTTGTACTTCCTCGGCGCTCAGTTCCTGGCCTTCTGTCGTGTAAAGTGCTCGGTACTGGCGCATCTTTCCGGGACCAATGGGCACGTTCAGATATACGCCCAGCTGATCCGGAAAATAGCGGCCCAGAATGAAATTGGGGTACAGGGTCAGATAGCGAGAGCTGACCCCCAGACTGCCGGATGTGCCCAACTCTTCGTTCAGATCCACCGCGCTGCCGATGCAGGTGCCATCGGTGATTGTATAGTGGTTTTCCAATGGTTGATCAGTGGTTGAGGCATGGACAAACTGAACGTGGTAGGGCTCGATAAAGTTCTCCATGATCAGCTTCCAGTTGGTGCTAATCTCACCAAAGTCGAGCAGGCCAATTGGTTCCACTCTGGTGAAATCCATCCCCTCCAGCCGGCTAATCAAAGGCGCGGCATAGTCTTCGAAATCAGGCGCGTTCCCATCCAGATTGACGAAGATCCAGTCATGCCAGACATGGGTGCGTACAGGCTTGAGGCGATGATTTTTGATGTCAAAGCCGTCGAACTCCTGCTTGCCGGTTCCGGCAAAATGCGGCGCAGCCCGCAAGCGGCCATCCAGATCATAGGCCCAGGCATGATAGGGGCAGCGGATCAACTTGCCGACATTCTTAGGCTTGTCGACCAATGTCATACACCGGTGCAAGCAAACATTGTGAAACACCTGGATGTCGCCGTCACGACCGCGCACCGCCAGCAGTGGTAAGTCTGCGCAGGTAACCGGATGAGCATCACCGGGGTTAGCCATCTGATGGGCAAACCCGATGAACACCCAGTTCTTGGCCAGGACAGTCTGGCATTCCCGCTGCCAGAACTCTTCGCTGCGATACGCCCCGGCGGTCAGCCCGTGCTGAGGCCCTCCAATGGCCTGAGTTCTATCCTCGGCAATTGTCATTTGTCCTCCCTTCGACACTGCCACCTGCACCCGTCGGTCCAACGACAGGCGCATGGTTTTACCGTTTCTCGCGGTCTTCCTACTTGCGGACTCTGTCCCGCCGCGCCGGGAACTGAAGTTTCGACTGCGAATATCGCATTAGTCGCCTAACATTCTTTCGATTTTCGCGAATATTCTGGGATTTTGGGGCACGAATCAGAAATAATCTGGTCAAAAAACGGCATGGAAGTGCGAATTTCGAATAACCAGGTCGTGCGGATTGCGAGAGCCGCAATTTCAGCGGGATTTTACAGAAAATTTGGCAATAGGCCCGCGTCACGGTCCTTGGAAGCTGCGGTGTCGAGGGCAAAAGATGTCGTTTTCTGCACTTCCTGCCACAGAATTCTTAAGAGAGAATTGCGAATTTCGATGTCCTCACCTAGTCTCAGCTACGAATGCAGCAATCGAGCATCGGGTATATGGCAGTCAAAAAGCAATCAAACGTGCGCGCCTCCGCACAGAGCATTAGGTCCCCAAAGGATGACTTGAACCAGCAGATCATCCGGCTGTTGCAGCAAGATGGTCGGATGGCTTTTTCGGAAATTGCACAGCAGTTGAATGTGTCCGAAGGAACCATCCGCAACAGGGTGAGTGGTCTGCGAGACAACAACATGTTGCGGATCGTTGCGATGTCGGATCCGGTGGCCACAGAATACACAACCGACGCGATGATCGGGTTGAATGTGGCCGCTGGCGTGACCCCACGCCAGGTGGCGAAGCGCCTTGAAAAGAACCCAAGGGTTGTTTTCATCCTGTGGGTCGCGGGACGTTACGACCTGATCATTGAACTGGTCAGTGACGACGGTGACGCATTGAAGGAATTTCTAGAGCATGAAATCCATGCGAGTGACGATATCGCCAATGCCGACGTTATGCCGGGGCTGAAGAATTTCAAGAATCAGTTTCTGCTAAAGCAGGATGTGAAGGAGTGAAGAGGAAGAAGCCGATCGCTGACGTTTCTAATGCGAAAGGGTTTCAACAGGGTTTTTGGGGAGATGTTCAGCGCCGATCTTAATGCCGACCCCGACAGCCATCCGTCTTCCGAACTGCGCGAACGATGTTGTCTAATATTTCGCTTTGAATGTCAGATCCTGCAGCGAGTTACCGCTTGGGCTTCGGGCGGACGGTTCAGAAATCATCATGGATGCTTTCTTCCTCGCCGGTTACATAACGAGCCCATTCGTTCATGATTAGTCGACGTTGCTCCAGATAATCCGTCCTGCGATACGCCCTTTCGACCTGACTTCCTGCAACATGGCCAAGGCTGGTTTCTGCGACTTCCCTTGGCGCATTGGTTCGGTCCGCCACCCAATCCCGAAAGCTGGATCTGAACCCATGAGGCCTATATGGCAAACCTGCCTTGCGCATATGTTGCCCCATCGTCATATCCGAAATCACTCCTTTGCGAAGGCCGGGGAAGAGAAAACCATCACGGTAGAAGGGTTTGGTGAGGTCAACCACGCGCAGGGCTTCGCCGGACAAAGGCACGCGAAAATCCGCCGTTTGGCCTAACCGGCCCTTCATCTGATGCGCAGGGATTGTCCAAATGTCATCTTCAATTTGATCGTATCTCTTAAAGCGGAGTGGACCTGAGCGGGCTGCCGTCAGGATCAGCATCCGCAGGGCCAGATTGGTTGTCGTGAGCACTTCTAGGGTTCTGTAGAATTCTGGAACGTCAATCCACGGCATGGCAGCAATGTGTTGTGGCGTATGCCTAGATTTACCAAGAAGCGCTTTGGCTTTTTCGGTGGCTTGCAAATCTACGTCCAACCCTAGCGCCGCAGCGTGCCTTAGAGCGATGCTGAGGCGATTAATGGCTTTCCGGGCAGTTTTCCCCCTTTGGAGTGCCAAATGGGCCTCAGAGCGTCTCTTATGTCGATCTGATCGATATCTGAGCCGGGGATCTACCCAGTTTGGGTAAGACATGTAGTTCTAGAGGAGAAAACCAGCGCCCAGCTTTACCGTCGCCTTTGAGTTCGGCCTTCCGACTTTCGAACGCGTCCAATGCGACATCCGCCAAACAATGTAAATTGCGTTCAGCCTCACGCCGTTGTTTTTCGCGTTCTTTGATTGGATCAAGACCCTTCCGGGCAAAGGCGCGCCACTGTTCCGCGTGTTCTCTTGGTTCTTTGAGCGATACATCTGCAATGGACCCAAGGCCCATTTCACGCCTGCGACCGTGTACCGTGATCCTGAGGAACCATTGCCCGCCGTCATCTTGGCGCTTGTGTAACCACAATCCGGCACCATCGTTGTGCTTACCGGGGCCTGCTGCCTTCACCGCTGCGGCCGAAAGTTTACGGATAGGCCGCGCCATCCGTCCACCCTTCTATCCACCTTATTGTCTGCGGTATCCTGCTATATCCTGACACATAACGGAATAGCTAAAGTCTTAGGGTGTTGGTTTTTATAAGAAAGTGGAATGTCGTGGGGTATGGTGGTGTAATGTCTAAATGCATCTCCTGGGCACCAAACTCCAAACATCTCCCTACTTTTCAAGCGATTGCACTCGTGCGTTTTTCCGTTTCTTGCCTGCGCCTAAGCGCTGCAATAGGTTTAAATCGCGCGCTGAATTCCAGCGTCCAGACAAGATCGAACCGGGACCCTAAAGCCAATCCCGCAAAATCGGGATCAACGGCACATCTGCCGCAGGCATCGGGTAACTGCGCAGATCATTCGCACGCACCCATTTCAGCGCCTGTCCTTCCTTCGATTGTGGAATGCCCTCCCATTTCCGGCAGGCAAACAGCGGCATCAGCAGGTGAAAATCATCATAGCTGTGGCTGGCGAAGGTCAGCGGCGCAAGGCAGGAGGACCATGTGTTGATGCCCAGTTCTTCGTACAGTTCGCGGATCAGGGCGACCTCGGGCGTTTCGCCGAGTTCGATCTTGCCGCCGGGAAACTCCCAAAGTCCAGCCATGGATTTGCCTTCGGGGCGCTGCGCCAGCAGCACCCGGCCCTCAATGTCTATCAGGGCGACCGCAGAAACCAGAACTGTTTTCACGACCGGTAATCCGCGTTGATCTCGATATAGCCATGGGTCAGGTCGCAGGTCCAAACTGTGGATTTACCGGCGCCCAGCCCCAGATCGACGCCGATTACAAGGTCCTGAGCTTTCATGTATTCGGCGGCATCTTCCTCGCGGTAATCGGGGCTGACCCAGCCTTTTTCGGCCACAAGGATGTCTCCGAAAGAAATGCTCAGCAGGTCACGGTCGGCAGCTGCACCCGATTTTCCGATGGCCATGACGACGCGGCCCCAATTCGGATCTTCGCCCGCAATGGCGGTTTTTATCAGTGGTGAATTGGCAATCGCCAATCCATGCACCTTGGCGTCGGCATCGGTGACGGCCCCGGTCACACGAATTTCTACGAATTTCGTGGCGCCCTCGCCATCGCGTACCACTTGTTGGGCAAGGTCCAGCATCACGGTTTCCAAAGCCTCGGCAAAGGCGGCATTGTCTGTCGCATCCACCCCCGAAGCCCCAGTAGCACACAGCAGCAGGCTGTCCGAGGTCGAAGTGTCGCTGTCGACAGTGATGCAGTTGAAAGTGCGGTCAGTCTGCGTACCCAGCATCTGCTGCAACGCGGATTGCTCGACCTGGGCGTCGGTGAAGATATAAACCAGCATCGTCGCCATATCAGGCGCGATCATGCCAGAACCCTTGGAAATCCCCGCAATAGAGACTGTTCTTCCATCAATCTCGACCTGCGCCGAAGCTCCTTTCGGAAAGGTATCCGTGGTCATGATAGCCCGCGCTGCATCTTCGATTGCGTGGCGACTGAGGCCGGATTTCAGGGCCTCAAGCTGCGCCACGATGCGGCCATGCGGCAAGGGTTCACCGATCACACCAGTTGACGAGGTAAAAACCCGTTCGACCGGCACGCCTGTGGTCTCGGACACTGCTTGCGTCACCTCGGCGACCGAGCTTTGGCCATAATGCCCGGTAAATGCATTGGCATTGCCCGAATTCACAAGGATCGCCGCCGGCCCGTCACTTGGCCCGCCGATCTTGTCCTGACAATCCAGCACGGGTGCCGCGCGTGTGGCCGAGCGGGTAAAGACCCCAGCCACTGAAGTGCCTGGATCAAGGACCGCCAGCATCACATCAGTGCGGCCTTGATAGCGTACGCCGGCTTCGACGGTCGCAAAGCGCACACCGTCAATCGCGGGCAATTCGGGAAACGCCGCCGGGGCCAGCGGAGAGACTTTGGTGATCGAGGCCACGGGGTTACTCCTGAATCAGGTCCAACTGACGCACGATGCCCGGGGTCACATCTTCGAGCGCAGGACGTTCGATCTGTGCAGCCTGGGTCAACTCGCCGATACGGGCCTGAATAGCTTCACTTTGCAGATCCTGTGCCAGCTCGTCGCGCACCGCATCAAGTGCGGGCGCTTCGGATTTGCGCTTGTCATTCAGAATGATCACGTGCCAGCCGAACTGTGTCTGCACCGGGTCCGACACCTGATCCCTCTCAAGCGCGACAACGGCGGTTTCAAACTCGGGAACCATCTGCCCCTTGCCGAACCAACCCAGCACCCCGCCATTCGGGCCGGAAGGACCGGTTGATTTTTCTTTGGCCAGCTCGGCAAAGTCGGCGCCATCATCCAACTGAGCCTTAAGGTCTTTTGCCTCATCCTCGGTCTCGACCAGAATATGGCTGGCATTAAACTCATCTTCGCCTTCAAACTCGGCAAAGCGCGCATCATAGGCGGTCTGAATGGTTTCTGCCGTTACAACTTCGTCGATCAGGGCATTTACGGTCTGAACCGCCAGCAAAGACCGCGTCTCGTTCTCGATGGCCAAGGCGTTCAGATTGCTCAGCCCTTCTTGCTCCTGGCCCAGCAACTGCTGCTGAATCAGCTGCTCGATGATGAAATCATACAGAACATCATCTTCGACCTGCTGGTAGTTGGGGGGCAGTGTCGCAACCGTTGCGATCACATGCGCCAGAGTGATTTCTTCGCCGTTTACGCGGGCGACCACCGTGCTGGCATCGGGCTTGGTTTCGGCGGCCAATGGCAGCGCCATCACCGTTGCAAGGGCCAGCGATGGCAGAAAAGTGAGGCCTTTGGGCATGGAATCATCCTATTTCTTTGCCACGGCAGGGCGCAGCGTTGACACTCTGGAACCTGCCGCTTACATCGCTTTGAAGCCTTGGACAGGGCCGCCTTTCACCCCCCGTATCTATGGGTTGCGCGCAAGGTGGGCAAGCCTGTCAAAACCAAGACAAGAACAGATCCGCTGGAGTGAACATGCTGGGACTCGGAACGCTCGCCAAAAAGGTGTTCGGAACACCGAACGACCGCAAGATCAAGGCGACCCGCCCCCTGATCGAACAGATCAACGCGCTGGAACCCGAGTTCGAGAATCTGTCGGATGACGGCCTGATCGCAAAGACCGCCGAGCTGCGCAAACGTGCGCTGGAAGGCGAAAGCCTGGATGATCTGCTGCCCGAGGCGTTTGCCAACGTACGCGAAGGGGCAAAACGCGCGCTGGGCCTGCGTGCCTTTGATGTGCAGTTGATGGGCGGCGCCTTCCTGCATCAGGGCAATATTTCCGAGATGAAAACGGGTGAAGGCAAGACATTGGTTGCGACCCTCCCCGCCTATCTGAACGCGCTGACCGGTAAGGGCGTGCATGTGGTCACGGTGAACGAATACCTGGCCAAGCGCGACTCGGAATGGATGGGCAAGGTGTTTGCCGCCGTGGGCATGACCACCGGTGTCATCTGGTCAGGGCAGCCCGATGCCGAGAAAAAGGCTGCTTATGCCTGTGACGTGACCTATGCCACCAACAATGAGCTGGGTTTTGATTACCTGCGCGATAATATGAAGGCGGAACTGGATCAAATTTACCAGAAACACCACAATTTCGCGATCGTGGATGAGGTCGACTCGATCCTGATTGACGAGGCGCGGACGCCGCTGGTCATTTCCGGGCCCTCCGAGGACCGGTCGGACCTGTATACCGCGATTGATGCGCTAATCCCGTCATTGGGAGAAGATCACTTCACGCTGGACGAAAAGTCCCGGAACGTGACCTTCACGGATGAGGGTAACGAGTTTCTGGAGCAACAGTTGATTGCCAACGGCCTGATCCCAGAAGGCCATTCGCTGTATGATCCTGAAAGCACCACGGTCGTTCACCACGTGAACCAGGGCTTGCGCGCGCATAAGCTGTTTACACGTGACAAAGATTACATCGTGCGGGACGGCAATGTCGTTCTGATTGATGAGTTCACCGGTCGCATGATGCCAGGTCGTCGCCTGTCGGAAGGTCTTCATCAGGCCATCGAAGCCAAGGAAAACGTGCAGATCCAGCCCGAAAACGTAACATTGGCCAGCGTGACGTTCCAAAACTACTTCCGCCTGTATGACAAGCTGGGCGGCATGACCGGCACCGCGCTGACCGAGGCTGAGGAATTTGCCGAAATCTACGGTCTGGGCGTTGTCGAAGTACCAACCAACAAACCGATCGCGCGTCTGGATGAGGACGATCAGGTCTTTCGTACCGCGGCCGAAAAATACGGCGCCATGATCGACGAGACAAAGGAAGCCCAGAAAAACGGACAACCGGTCCTTCTGGGCACCACGTCCATCGAAAAGTCCGAATTGCTCAGCCAGATGCTCACCAAAGAGGGTATCCAGCACAATGTTCTGAATGCCCGCCAACACGAGCAAGAGGCGCAGATCGTTGCCGATGCGGGCCGATATGGCGCAGTAACCATCGCCACCAACATGGCCGGTCGCGGTACTGATATTCAGCTGGGCGGCAATGTGGAAATGAAGGTTCTGCAGGCGCTGGCCGAAAACCCCGAGGCAGATCCGGCCGAGCTGCGTGCCGCGGAAGAAGCCCGCCATGCTGAAGAAAAAGAAAAGGTCCTGGCTGCCGGTGGGCTGTATGTCATGGCGTCCGAACGGCACGAGAGCCGCCGTATCGACAACCAGCTGCGGGGCCGGTCCGGCCGTCAGGGTGATCCGGGCCGCACCGTGTTTTACCTCAGCCTCGAAGACGACCTAATGCGCATCTTCGGCTCGGAACGGTTGGACAAGGTTCTGACCACGCTGGGCATGAAAGAAGGTGAGGCCATCGTCCACCCTTGGGTGAACAAATCGCTGGAGCGGGCACAATCCAAGGTCGAAGGTCGCAACTTTGACATGCGCAAGAACGTTCTGAAATTCGACGATGTGATGAACGACCAACGTAAAGTGGTCTTCAGCCAGCGGCGCGAAATCATGTCCGCTGACGATCTGTCCGAAATCGTATCAGACATGCGTGAACAGGTGATCGACGATCTGATCGACGAATATATGCCGCCGAAATCCTATGCTGATCAGTGGGATACCGAGGGTTTGCACGCAGCGGTCAAGGAAAAATTGACCATTGACGCCCCGGTTCAGGATTGGGCCGCTGAGGAAGGCGTAGATGACGAGCAGGTGCGCGAACGGCTGATCAACGCCGCTGACGAGATGATGGCGCAAAAAGTGGCCGCGTTCGGCCCCGAGAACATGCGCAACATCGAAAAGCAGGTCTTGCTGAACACGATCGACAGCAAATGGCGCGAACATCTGCTGACGCTGGAACATCTGCGCTCGGTCGTGGGCTTCCGCGGCTATGCCCAGCGCGACCCGCTGAACGAATACAAGAACGAAAGCTTCCAGCTGTTCGAATCCATGCTGGATTCGTTGCGCGAAACCGTGACCCAGCAGCTGTCCCGCGTGCGACCGCTGACCGAAGAGGAGCAGCGCGAAATGCTGACCCAGATGCAAGCGCAGCAGGCACGGGCGCAGCAGGCGGTAGATCAGGCCACTGGTCACGCCGAAGCGGTGGCCGAGGCCGAAGCCTCGGGTGATGCGCGGCCTGGATTTGTCGAAGACGACCCGGCAACTTGGGGAAACCCGTCGCGCAACGACAAGTGCCCCTGCGGTTCAGGCAAGAAGTTTAAGCATTGCCATGGCCGGTTGACCTAACGTCACCACAATCGAGACACAATGAGTCCGCCTCACGGCCACATATTAGCCGTGATTCAACTGCAGGGTGCGAATCGCTCCTTCAACTGGGGAGGGTGTCTTGTTTGTAATTAAGAACTACGTAACCACTGGCGGCACCGTTGCTTGTGCATTGGCCATTGGCTACCTCATGCAGAACGGAACCCCTGCGCAACCGCGAGGGGAGCGGGCTTCTGTCGATGTGGCATCAGTTACGGATCAGGCTTCAATCATCCCCGGGTTAAGCGAAGTCGTTCTGACCTCATCTGCACCGGTTCACGGAACAAGCAAAGAGACCGGGTCCGACAACCGTTTTATCGAGTCCAGTCGGTCAGAACCTGTCAATCCCATTGACTGCACCCTCAGTGCGCGCGCTACTGCCGTTCCCGGTGCTGCCGCCCGGCTGGTCGTCAACGCCCCCTGCCACAGTAATGAATCCGTGGAAATTCACCACAGCGGTCTGACAGTCACACAGCGCACCGACGCAGTAGGGCGCATGGACATGACAATCCCGGCCCTGTCAGAATATGCGATCTTTCTGATCTCGTTTGAAGACCAGCATGGAACAGTCGCAACCACCCATATCGCTGACATTGCCAATTACGAACGCATTGCCCTGCAATGGCAGGGTGAAACTGACCTGCAAATTCATGCGCTGGAATTCGGGGCCAGCTATGGCGGCAATGGCCATGTCTCGGCCGAGACCCCGACCGAAGGCGCCGGACAGGTAGTGCGTCTGGGCAATACCGGAACCGGGGACATGAAAAACATCGAAATCTATTCGTTCCCTGCTGGTCTTTCCAACCAAAACGGGTCGATAGAAATCACTGTCGAAACCGAGGTGACTTCAGAAAATTGCGGGCGCGACCTGAACATCCAGTCGCTTGAATTGCGGGATGATCGGTTGAGATCAAAAGACAGGACGCTGAGTTTTCCTGAATGCTCCCGCACCGGAGAGTTTCTGGTGTTGAATAATCTCTTCCAAGACCTGACAATCGCCGCAAACTAAATCCGCAGGCAGGCTCGGGCATCTTATGAAATTCTTTCGTGTGGCAGCGGCTGCACTGGCTTCCGTTACAATCGCGTCGGGCGCACAGGCGCAAGACATCTCGCTTATGTCGCATGACGGCAAGGTCGAAATCACCGGTGACCTGCTGGGATTTGACGGCGAGTTCTATCGCGTGGCAACACAATTCGGCACGCTGACAGTTGATGGGACCGGTGTGACCTGTACCGGACCTGCCTGCCCAAGCCTGACCGATTTTGTGGCTGAAATCCGATTTGCCGGATCTTCGGTCATGGCGGAAAAGGTTCTACCAGCGCTGATTGTTGGCTTCGCACAGCAGCAAGGGTTGTCGGCGACCCCAAACAGGCTGACCGCCAACACATTTTCTTACGAACTGCACCAACCCGGGCGGGCAGCACCGCTGGGTCGGTTCTTCTTTGACGCAGGGAACACTGAGCGCGGATTTAGGGCGCAGGCAGAAAACCAGGCTGATATTGTTCTGGCGTTGCGCGAAATCCGACCCGAAGAGGAGCAAGCCGCACAAGCGGTAGGCCTTGGCGATCTGACCCGCACCCGCCGGGCCCGCGTCATCGCGCTTGACGCTTTGGTACCAATCGTTGCCAACTCGAACCCGTTACAGCAAATCTCGCTTGCGGAATTAACCCGGGTGTTTTCGGGCGAGATTACGAGTTGGGCCGAGTTGGGCGGACCCGATGCGCCAATTTCACTGCACCTTCCGGAAGCCGGTTCGGGTCTGGCCCAGAATGTCGAAGACAGGCTTCTGGGACCCTCCGGCACAGCCCTTTCCGAGGCGGCCATTCGGCATGACCGCAGTACTGATCTGGTGCGTACCGTTGCTGCGGATCCCTTTTCAATAGGTGTCGCAAGCCAAGCCGAAGCCAGCACCGCGCGTGCCCTGCCTTTGACCGGCGGGTGCGGTCATGCGCTGGCGGCAACTCGGCAGTCAATCAAGACCGAAGATTATCCGCTGACCTCGCCTATGTTTCTATACCTGCCGGACCGGCGATTGCCGCGTTTTGCACGTCAATTCCTGGCCTACACTCAAGGAATCGAGGCGCAGATGGCAATACGCGAAGCTGGCTTTGTCGATCAAACCCCCGAGACTATGGGTCTTGGGGTGCAAGGGGATCGACTTGCCAATGCTATCGCGTCGGGCGGATCAGAAGTTGGTTTGGAGGAACTTCAGCGGCTGGTCGAGATTTTCAGACCCATGTCCCGCCTGTCACTGTCCTTCCGGTTCGAGCCCGGTTCCTCGCGCCCGGATGCGCAGTCACGGTCCAATATCCGACATCTTGCCCTTCTTTTGGAATCCGGGACCCTCGATGCCCGAAAGCTTAGGTTTGTCGGCTTCAGCGATGGCGAAGGGGCAGCGTCAACCAATGCGCGGATCGCATTGTTGCGGGCAAAAACCGTTCGCAATGCCGTATTGGCCGAGATTGAAACCGCTATCGGGGACAGCGTCGAAATCACGGTCGACGCCTTTGGCGAGGCCATGCCCATGGCCTGCGACGACACGGAATGGGGCCGCAAGGTCAACCGCCGGGTCGAGGTCTGGGTTCAATAGCAGCTACAGATAACCCTCGGACCTAAAGCTCAGCTCGTTCGACTTTCCAATGATCAGATGGTCATGCAGCGTCAGGCCCAGTGCCAGGCAGGCATCCTGAATTCGGTTGGTCATGTCGATATCCGATTGCGACGGGGTCGGGTCACCTGACGGATGGTTATGCACAAGTATCAACGCCGAGGCATTCAGCTCCAGCGCCCGTTTGGCAACCTCACGCGGATAGACAGGGACATGATCCACCGTGCCCTTGGCCTGTTCCTCATCAGCGATCAGCACGTTTTTGCGATCCAGATAGAACACACGGAATTGTTCGGTCTCACGATGGGCCATGGTGGTGTGGCAATAGTCCAGCAATGCGTCCCATCCGGAAATCACATGTCGCCTCATCACCCGCGCGCGGGCCATGCGATGAGCGCAGGCCTCAAGGATTTTCAGATCGGTGATCACGCTATCCCCGACACCTTTGATTTGGCACAGCCGTTCCTCGGGGGCGGTCAGCACCCGATTGAAATCGCCGAACGTATCCATCAGCGCACGCGCCAGCGGTTTCACATCCTGCCGGGGGATTGAACGGAACAGCACCAACTCCAACAGCTCATAATCCGGCATGGCGGCGGACCCGCCAGACAGGAACCGTTCGCGCAGCCGCTTGCGATGATCTTTGATGTAGGAGGGTAACCGACCCGTCGGCAGCGGCTGCGCGGGAGCTTCGTCTGTATCGAATAGCATT
The DNA here is from genome assembly GCF_059609985.1 of Ruegeria sp. YTSA219. Taxonomy (NCBI): domain Bacteria; kingdom Pseudomonadati; phylum Pseudomonadota; class Alphaproteobacteria; order Rhodobacterales; family Roseobacteraceae; genus Ruegeria; species Ruegeria sp. YTSA219. The sequence goes on along the minus strand of NZ_JBXWMT010000011.1, from coordinate 90,169 downwards.
GGGGCTTCGGAAAAGGCGTCCTGTGTCATGCTCTCAGCCTGACGCAGAATCGGTTTCCAGATGGTTAACGCACCTCACCTGCCATGCGGGCAGTGGCGCGGCGGACAACCATATGCAACACGATGGAAAACACTCCCAAGGTCAGCATCGCGGCGAACATCAGATCGGTCTTTGCACGGCCATTGGCCAACAGCATCAAATATCCCAACCCTTGCGACGAGCCGACCCATTCACCAATCACCGCCCCGATCGGCGCATAGACGGCGGCCAGCCTCATCCCCGACGCCAGCGAGGGCATCGCCGCCGGAATGCGGATATACCACAGCACTGCACGCGGACTGGCCTGCATCGTGCGCGCAAGGTCCAGATAGCCCTGCGGCGTCCGCATCAGCCCATCGAAGAAAGACGAGGTGATCGGGAAATAGATGATCAGCACCGCCATCGCGACCTTGGACCAGAGGCCATAGCCCAGCCAAAGCGTCAGCAACGGGGCCAGCGCAAAAACCGGCAGAGCCTGCGTGAACACCAGCATCGGCTGTACCAGAACTCGCACCGCCCGCGAATTGGCCAATTGCAGCGCCGTAACCACACCCAGAACCGTCCCAAAGGCCAGTCCAATCACCACCTCAACCGCAGTGATCCAAGTGTGTTCGGCGATCAGCCAACGGTTTTGCCACCAGGTCTCGGCCACCACGGCGGGGCTTGGCAGGATGAACTTAGGCAAGCCGGTCGTCCAGACGATCCCCTGCCAAATGGCAATCGCGAACACGGTGGCTGCAAGGGCTGAGAGATATTTCATGCGACCGCCTCGCGCAGCAAGCGCAACAGCGCACCTTGCGTCTCAAGCGTCTCAAGGTCGTCCACATGGCGCGGGGCAGGTGCATGCGGCGGTTCACAAGGGGTCAGGCCCTGCTGTGTCATCACCATGATGGACTGGCCCAGCCGGGCGGCCTCACCCGGGTCATGTGTCACCAGCAAAACGGTCCGGCCCTGCAACGCCTCGACCGCCAAGTCCTGCATATCGGCCCGAGTGCGGGCATCCAGCGCCGAGAACGGCTCATCCAGCAGAACAATCGGGCGATCCTCCATGAGCGTGCGGGCCAAGGCCACGCGTTGGCGTTGGCCGCCCGACAGTTCGGCGGGTTTCTTGGTCATATGATCCTGCAATCGCATGCGCTGAATCAGACGGTTGCGCCGCTCCAGATCGACCGACTTGCCCCGAAGCCGCGCACCTAACGAGACATTCTGTGCGACCGTTGCCCAGGGCAGCAGCAGATCATCCTGCGCCATATAGGCCACGCGGTCCTGCATCGGAGCACCATCGCCGGCGGTGATCTGCCCGGTGAACACGGCACCTGTATCAAGCCCGGCAATCAGACGTAGAATTGTGGTTTTACCGACGCCCGATCCGCCCAGCAGGCAAGTCCACTGCCCGGCCCCAAGGGTCAGGGTGAGCGGCGCGAACAGGGTCGTTCCGTCAATCGTGGCCGTACCTTTGATGCTCAGATCGGGCGCCGGGGTCATGGGGTCAGGCCCATTTGCCAGAAGTTGACTTCCAGCTCGGTTGCCGTGCGGAAGGTCTGGCACAGGCGGTCCCAGCGTGGGGAAGTCTGAATATCCGCACCAATGCGCCTTGTTAGAGCCTGATCCAGCAGATCTCCGACCGCTTCGCACGCGCCTTGGTAGTCGTCACTGGCATAGGTATCAATCCAATCACGATAGACCTCGGATGTAGCTTCAGAAGCCAACCGCGTGCCGATTTCGCCATAGCCCATCACACAAGGGGCCAGAGCCGCCAGCAGGTCCAGCAAATCACCGCTATACCCGGCCTCAAGCACAAAGCGTGTATAGGCCAGGTTTTCGGCGCGTTCAGGGGTTGCGAACAGCTCCTCATGGGAGATCCCAGCCGCCTCACAGATACCGATATGCAGCTGCATTTCCTCGGCAACCAGAGCATTTACCGTGGCCACGGCGGTCAGCATTTCCGAATGAGACTCGGACTTAACAACCGCCAGTGCCCAAGCACGGGAAAAATGGATCAGGAACACATAGTCCTGTCGCAGGTAATGCAGGAACGCCGTGCGCGGCAGCGTTCCGTCTTTCATCCCTTCCACAAAGGTGTGGCGAGTGTAATCCCGCCACGGCCCCTGCGCGGCATCCCGCATCAATGCGAAAGCTTTGCCGTAATTGCTCATTGCGCGGTCACATCGATGGCAATGTCGCTGACCGGGTTCAGGCTGTCGATCATGCCGCTGTTCTTCAGGAACTCCTCGAACCGCGCATAGCGACCCGCATCAAACGCCGCCGGACGCAGCGCGAACCGGGGAAGCGTGTCGACCCAGGCACGGGCATTCAGCTCATCCTTCAGCTCGGTCGAGGTGGCCGCGAAGATTTCCCAGCTTTTTTCCGGGTTGTTGACGATATACTGGGTCGCTTTCTCGGTCGCGGCCAAGAAACGGGCGATTTTGTCGGCATCCATCGTATCGGGATTGGCGACATAAATCAGCTCGTCATAGGGTGGGATGCCTTCCTCTTCGATATAGAAACAGCGACCCGCGACACCTTCGATATCCATCTGGTTCAGCTCAAAATTCCGGAACGCCCCGATAACTGCATCCACCTGACCGGTCATCAGCGACGGCGACAGCGAGAAGTTGACGTTGACCATCTCAATCTCATCCAGACCGATATCATGCTGCCCCAGCAGGGTTGTCAGGATCGCCTCTTCGACACCGGCGACCGAGAAACCGATTTTCTTGCCCCGCAGATCGGCCAGCGACTTGATCGGGCCATCATCCAGCACCAGCAGGCAGTTCAGCGGGGTGGCAACCAGCGTGCCGACCCGTTTCAGCGGCAAGCCCTCATGGATTTGCAGATGCAGCTGAGGCTGGTAGGACACTGCCAGATCGGCCTGACCAGCGGCCACCAGACGCGGCGGCGCGGAGGGGTCCGCGGGCGGAATGATTTCAACCTCAAGCCCCTGGTCGGCGAAATAGCCGTTTTCCTGTGCGACGATAATTGGACCATGGTCAGGGTTTACAAACCAATCCAACAAGACGGTCATCTTATCCTCGGCCCAGGCCGGCGCGGCAGCCAGCAGGGCGATTGCAGCGATCAGTTTCTTCATGTTTCGCGGTTCCTTCTGTTCACGAAGTTGAGGCTGCGACAAGAACAATCTCGCCCGGCCAATTCGGTTGAATTCGTTCGGCAGCGCGCCAGGCGCGCAATCCGGTAGCACAGCACAATGCCAGTCTTTTGCCCTTATTAGGGTCGATATCGCTCAGATCATCCGGCGATATCCGTTGCGCGTCAGGATGTACCGGGCGCGGGGATTCCTCGGCGCTGCGCAGCTCGATGATATGGTCATCTGTCGTCAGCTGCCCGGCCGAGAGAAACCGGAAACAGCTGTTCGGTTCGGGCGCATTATCAAAGCGGAAGGCCGTGCTGCGGAGTGTCCGACCATCGTACTGAACCATCTGACCCAGCACCGAGGGCGTCAGCCCAAGGATCAGGTTCAGCGCCATCTGTGCCTGCATCGCGCCAATCGTCCCGACGACCGGGCCCAGAACACCAGCGGTGGCGCAGCTTGCCCCGCTGTCCGGCGCGTCGGGAAACAGCGCGCGCAAGGACGGCGCGCCGCCGCAGAAACCGCCGACATAGCCCGACAGCCCAAGCACCGAGGCGCTGATCAGCGGTTTGCCTTGCGCCAGACAAGTGTCCGAGAGGATATAGCTGGCTGCATAGCTGTCTGCGCAATCCAGGATCACATCCGCCTGAGCGACCAGATTACCGGCATTTTCACTTGTTAGAGCCTGTTTTCTGCCGCTGACGTCTATTTCCCTATTGATCGCCGTGCACCGTGCCGCCGCTCGCTCGGCTTTGGGATGTCCGCAATCCGTTTCAGTAAACAAGGTCTGCCGATGCAGGTTGGACAGCTCAACCTGATCCCCATCCAGGATCGTGATCTGCCCGATCCCGGCCCCGGCCAGCAGCGGCAGGACCGGGGCGGCCAACCCGCCCGCGCCCACCACCAGCACACGTGCCGAAGACAGGCGCGCCTGCCCTTTGGCCCCTACCTCTGGCAACAGCGTCTGACGGGCATATCGGCTCATCTGGTGACCTCGATCCATTGGCGCAGACGCGCTTCGGGGTCGGTATTCAGGGTAATATCGGTCACGACCGAGACGATATCCGCCCCAGCCTGCAGGACACCCGGTGCACGCTCGACGCTCATCCCGCCGATGCCAACCAGTAGAGTATCACCAACGCGCGCTTTCCATTCTGTGACGCGGGGCAGACCCTGCTGCTGCCATTTCATCTTTTTCAGGATGGTGGGATAGACCGGGCCAAGCGCCACATAGTCGGGGTCCATGGCCAGCACGCGCTCTAACTCATCATCATCATGGGTGGACACGCCCAGTTTCAAACCCGCCTTGCGGATGGCAGTCAGATCGGCCTCGTCCAGATCCTCTTGCCCCAAATGCACCCAGTCACAGCCGGCGTCGATGGCCGCCTGCCAATAGTCATTGACCACCAGAACTGTCCCATGAGCGCGGCACAGGTCACGCGACTTGGCAATCTGGTCACGCACCACATCCATGGGCTGGTCCTTGACCCTCAGCTGTACCAGCTTGATGCCCAGCGGCAGCATCCGGCGCAGCCAGTCCGAATGATCGAAGATCGGATAAAACCGGTCGAGTGTCATGACAGAAACGCCTTTCCGATAACCGGGGTCGATGGCTCGGCCATATCGCGCGCCTCGATCGGGTCGGCCTGATGGGCCAGTTGCCCGGCCTCGATCGCGCGGGCCATTGCGCGGGCCATGAACGCGGGGTTTCCGGCACGGGCCACGGCGGTGTTCAGAAGAACGGCGTCATAGCCCAGCTCCATCGCGTGGGCCGCGTGGCTGGGCAGACCGATACCAGCGTCAATCACCAAGGGCACATCCGGGAATTCTGCCCGCATCGCCCGCAGGGCATATTCATTGTTCAGCCCCCGCCCTGACCCGATCGGCGCGCCCCATGGCATCAGTACCTCACACCCGGCGGCAAGCAGCCGTTCGCCAACAATCAGATCGTCGGTCGTATAGGGAAAGACCTGAAACCCGTCGCTGGTCAGAATGCGCGCGGCTTCGACCAGCTGGAACACATCCGGCTGCAGGCTGTCGGTATGGCCGATCAGTTCCAGCTTGATCCACTTGGTATCAAAGACCTCACGCGCCATATGGGCGGTGGTCACCGCCTCTTTGACCGTGTGGCATCCGGCGGTGTTGGGCAGCACCAACACGCCCAAATCGCGGATCATCTGCCAGAATGCTTGCCCCGCCCCGGATTCACGGCGAAGCGAGACCGTGGCAACACCCGCCCCGCTTTCGCGAAAGGCCTGCTCCAGAATAGCTGGGCTGGGATATTGCGCCGTGCCCAGCATCAGCGGGTTGGCCAATGTGGTTCCGTAAAAGGATTTCATCCTCAGCCCCCCTGCATCGGCGCGACGATTTCGATCCGATCCCCTTCAACCAAAGCATGGGCAACACGCAGCCCCGAGGGCACGAACTCTTCGTTCACCGCAGTGGCGACACGGCCCGAGTAGCCGCATTCCATCAGCAATTCCGATAAGGTCTCGGCCCGCACCTCGCGCGGCTCGCCATTAAGCACGATCTTCATCGACCATCTCCGAATGTTTGTGTTCAAGTGCCAGATCGGCAACGCCTTGGGCCATCGCCGGTGCCAGCAGGTACCCGTGGCGGTACAGCCCGTTGGCGTAAATCGTCCCGCCCCGACGCCGGATCCGAGGCAGATTGTCGGGAAAGGCCGGGCGCAGATCGACGCCGATCTCTAGCACCTCGGCCTCGCCAAAAGCGGGGTTCAACGCATAGGCCGCGCTGAGCAGTTCCAACATCGAGCGCGCGGTGATGCGGGTTTTATCCTCGGATTCAATCATCGTCGCGCCCAGCATGTAGATGCCATCGCCACGCGGCACGATGTAAAGCGGCATCCGGGGATGCAACAGGCGCACGGGCCGGGTCAGCGTCACATCAGGGCAGCGGATCACCAGCATCTCACCCTTTACGCCCCGAAGATCAGACAAGGCGTCCCGCGCCTGAAGACCACGGCAGTCAATCGCGTTCTCCAACCCAGCAGGGGCGGGTTCGCGATGAAAGGCAACGCCCCGCGCGATAAGATCGTCGAACACATCCTGCAGCGCCTTGCGTGGGTCTATATGGGCTTCGTCCTTGAAATACAGACCGTTGCCGAAACCATGTAGATCAGGCTCTAATGTGGCTAGTTCCTGCTGATTTACCTCATGATACCCCTGCGTTCGACGACCAAACCGACGCAAATCCGGCAAGTCGCGCGCACCGCAAACGACCAAAGTACCGCGCTGATGAACCTTGGTCCGGGTCGCCCACCAGTCAAAAGCACCCTGCCCCAGGCGCAAGACCGGCTCTTCGGCATTTTCGAACTCGCACCACGGGGCCAGCATTCCCCCGGCCCACCAAGAACAGCCATGCGGACCCGGCAGGCCGGCGGGGTCAAAGACCTGCACCCGTGCGCCGCGATGGGCCAATTCGGACGCAACAGCCAAACCGGCCACGCCTGCCCCTATGACAGACCAGATCCTCACGCTGGCCAGACCCGATGGAAATGATGCACCGGACCATGGCCCCGGCCCACGCACAGCCCATCAGCCTGGGCGATAGCGCCTTGCAAATAAGCATGTGCCTCTGCCACGGAATCCCGCAAGCTCAGACCTTTGGCCAGCCCGGCGGATATGGACGAGGACAAGGTGCATCCGGTCCCATGGGTGTTCTTTGTATTCCGGCGCTGCGCCGTGAATTCATCCACCAAACCCGAGCCGTCAACCAACAGATCATGACATATCTCGCCCTTACCGTGCCCGCCTTTCATCAAAACCGACGCGGCACCCTTTGCGCAAAGGGCCAGCCCCTGAGCCACCATTTCATCCGGAGACTGCGCTTCGTTCTGCTCAAGCAGCCGCCCAGCTTCGGGCAAATTGGGTGTCAGGACGGTCGCGCGTGGTATCAGAAGGTCCGTCAGGGTCTGGATCGCGTCACCGGCCAGCAAAGCATCCCCGGATTTCGCGATCATGACAGGGTCCAAGACAATGGGTCCCGCATAGCCTGACAAGGCATCTGCCACGGTCTCGATAATCTCGGGGGTTGCCAGCATGCCGATCTTGATCGCCCCAACATCCAGATCGCTCAGCACCGCGTCGATCTGTGCGCGGATCACATCAAGGGGAATGCCATGAACCGCCGTCACGGCCCGGGTGTTCTGCGCAGTCACTGCCGTAACAACGCTAGCCCCGTAAACGCCCAGCGCCGACATCGCCTTGAGATCGGCCTGAATTCCGGCCCCGCCTCCGCTGTCGGACCCTGCAATGGTCAAGGCAATAGCTGCCATGTCGTTGCTCCATCTTCTAGGGGCAACAACGGAGGATGGAAAACGTCTGTATTCATAAGACCGTTCCCTCCGCCGGAATTGCCCGGATCAGGTTCGATGGGTTGATGCAGCTGCACCTCTCAGCCTTGCGAACAAGGCACCCCAACGGTTGCGCGGACCATCTCAGGAGCGGCGACAATAATCAAGCGGAGATTTGCGAGGCTCTGCCTCGCGCTCCGAGGTATTTTTAGCCCGATGAAGAGCGGATCACCTGCTTCATCTGGCCCTAAATACCTCGGGGGAGTCGCGGGGGCAGCGCCCCCTTTTTTGGGAAAAGACTTCAGCCCTTCATCCCGTCCCAGAAGGATTTGACGGAGGAGAAAAAGCTGTTGGATTCCGGGTGATTGTCTTCACCCAGGTCGTCGAACTCGCGCAGCAGCTCTTTCTGGCGGCTGGTGAGGTTTACCGGAGTTTCCACGGCCAGCTCGATGAACATGTCGCCAACACCGCCGCCGCGCAGGGCTGGCATGCCCTTGCCGCGCAGTCGCATCTGGCGACCCGATTGGCTGCCCGCTGGAATCTGCACACGCCCGCGGCCACCGTCGATGGTCGGAACTTCGATCGAACCACCAAGCGCGGCTTTGGCCATGCTGACCGGCACGCGGCAATAGAGGTTCACGCTGTCACGCTCGAACAGCCTGTGATCTGAGACCTCTACAAAGATGTATAGATCACCCGGAGGGCCACCGCGCATTCCAGCCTCGCCTTCACCGGCCAGACGAATGCGCGTGCCGGTTTCGACACCGGCTGGAATGTTAACTGACAAAGCGCGTTCTTTTTCAACACGGCCCGCACCCTGACAGGATTTGCAGGGGTTCTTGACGATTTGACCCAGGCCCGAACAGGTCGGACAGCTGCGTTCTACTGTGAAAAAGCCTTGTTGCGCACGCACCTTGCCCATACCCGAACAGGTCGGACAGGTGGTGGGCTCAACACCGCCTTCAGCCCCAGATCCGTCGCAGGACGAACAGGCAACCGCTGCCGGGACATTGATGGTTTTCTGCTGACCTGAATACGCCTCTTCCAGCGAGACGCGCAGGTTATAGCGCAGATCCGAACCGCGTGCGGCACGACGTCCACCGCCCCCGCCCCGTTGGCCGCCCATGAAATCGCCGAACAGGTCGTCGAACACATCCGAGAATGCACTGGAAAAGTCGCCCTGACCAAAGCCAGCGCCAGGTCGGCCACCGCCGCCCATGCCATTTTCGAATGCAGCATGACCGAACCTGTCATAAGCCGCCTTGCGTTCAGCATCTTTCAGGACGTCATAGGCCTCGTTCGCTTCTTTGAACTGTGCCTCTGACTCCGGATTGTCCTTGTTGCGGTCGGGATGCAATTCTTTGGCTTTCTTACGAAAGCCTTTCTTGATCTCGTCCGCTGATGCACCCTTGGATACGCCGAGCACATCGTAATAGTCGCGTTTTGACATCAGTATTTCCTTCTGCCTCAACGTAATCGGGCCGGCCCGGTGACCGGACCGGCCCGAATTGGCCCGGTTACCCGTTAGCTACGCTTGTCGTTGTCCAGATCTTCGAACTCGGCATCGACGATGTCATCCTCGCCAGGTGCAGCATCCGCAGCGGCAGGTTCATCTTCGCCGTCTTCAGCTTGCGCTTTGTAGATGGCTTCGCCCAGCTTCATGGCCGCTTCGGTAACGTTCTGGATGCCCGACTTGATCTTGTCGGCATTCTCGGTTTCCAGCTCGTCTTTCAGCGCGGCAATCGCCAGCTCGATGGCTTCGATGGTTGTTGGATCAACCTTGTCGGCATGTTCTTCCATCGACTTTTCTGTCGAGTGGATCAGGCTTTCCGCCTGGTTCTTTGCGTCGACCAGCTCGCGGCGTTCTTTGTCGGCCTCCGCGTTCTCTTCGGCGTCCTTGACCATCTTTTCGATGTCCTCGTCGGACAGGCCGCCCGATGCCTGGATGGTGATCTTCTGCTCTTTGCCGGTGCCTTTGTCCTTGGCCGAAACCGAGACGATGCCGTTGGCGTCAATGTCAAAAGTCACCTCGATCTGCGGCATGCCGCGCGGTGCTGGCGGGATATCTTCGAGGTTGAACTGACCCAGGATCTTGTTGTCCGCAGCCATTTCACGTTCCCCTTGGAAACAGCGAATGGTCACGGCGTTCTGGTTGTCTTCGGCGGTCGAGAAGACCTGAGACTTTTTCGTCGGGATCGTGGTGTTGCGGTCGATCAGTCGGGTGAACACACCACCCAGCGTCTCGATCCCCAACGACAGCGGTGTCACGTCCAGCAAAACAACGTCTTTGACGTCACCCTGCAGAACACCGGCCTGAATAGCGGCGCCCATGGCAACCACTTCGTCCGGGTTCACACCTTTGTGCGGCTCTTTACCGAAGAATTTAGTGACCTCTTCGATCACTTTCGGCATCCGGGTCATACCACCGACCAGAACAACCTCATCTACATCGCCAGCCGACAGGCCAGCATCTTTCAGAGCAGCCGCGCAGGGCTTCATCGACTTCTTGATCAGATCACCAACCAGCGATTCCAGCTTGGCACGGGTCAGTTTCATGACCATGTGCAGCGGCTGGCCGTTGGCGCCCATCGAGATGAACGGCTGGTTGATTTCGGTTTGTGAGGTCGAGGACAGTTCGATCTTGGCTTTTTCCGCAGCTTCTTTCAGACGCTGCAGCGCCATCTTGTCCTGGGACAGATCGACACCGTGCTCCTTTTTGAACTCATCCGCCAGGTAGTTGACGATGCGCATGTCAAAGTCTTCACCACCCAGGAAGGTGTCGCCATTGGTCGATTTAACCTCGAACAACCCGTCGTCGATTTCCAGAATGGTTACGTCGAAGGTACCGCCACCAAGGTCATAAACCGCGATGGTTTGGGTTTCTTCCTTGTCCAGGCCATAGGCCAGAGCGGCAGCTGTCGGTTCGTTGATGATCCGCAGCACTTCCAGGCCGGCGATTTTACCGGCATCTTTGGTCGCCTGACGCTGTGCGTCGTTGAAATAGGCCGGAACGGTGATGACGGCTTGTGTGACTTCCTCACCCAAGTAGCTTTCAGCGGTTTCCTTCATCTTGCCCAGAGTGAAGGCCGAAATCTGGCTTGGGGAGTACTTTTCACCGCGGGCTTCGACCCACGCGTCGCCATTGCCGCCATCAACGATGGCGTATGGTACCATTTTCTTGTCTTTTTCGACTTCGGCATCATCCACACGACGACCGATCAGGCGTTTGACGCCAAAAACCGTGTTGTCGGGGTTGGTGACCGCCTGGCGTTTCGCAGGCTGACCGACCAGTCGCTCATCTTCGGTGAAGGCGACGATCGAGGGCGTGGTCCGCGCCCCTTCGGCGTTTTCGATGACCTTCGGCTGCGAACCGTCCATGATGGCAACGCACGAGTTGGTGGTGCCGAGGTCAATCCCGATTACTTTTCCCATATGTTCAATCCCTTTCTCTTCAAGGCGATGTCCCGAGGCCCGACCCGTTATGGCATCTGGCCCCGATCTGATTTGCGCAATGGTCCTACACCATCGCGCGTCCCGGCGTATATAAGGACGGGAACAGGGGCCTGCAAGCATTCACAAATGCAGGTTTTCAGGAATCTGCAGCCTTTTTAGCAAGGTTTTGGCAAGGATTGAGGAATCTAGAATGGCGCGGCTGCTTTTACGCGGTTTTGAAATCAGGAAAGCTTACCTTGACGGAGCTGCCCAGGCACAGCTGATCACGCTGTTGCGTCCGATTCTGAAATCAGCACCTTTGTTCCGCCCGACCACCCCTTCGGGCAAGGAAATGTCTGTTCGCATGACCTCGGCCGGGGCGCTGGGTTGGGTCACTGACAAGAACGGGTACAGGTACCAGCCGCACCATCCAAAGGGTATGGAATGGCCCGCCATTCCAGACTGCATTCTGGATATCTGGCGCGATCTTGCCAGCCCCGAACGTGACCCCGACTGTTGCTTGGTCAACTACTATGGCGAAGGGGCGCGAATGGGCCTGCATCAGGATAAGGACGAGGCCGATTTTTCCTGGCCGGTCCTTTCGATCTCATTAGGTGACGACGCGTTGTTCCGCATTGGCAACACGACCCGAGGGGGCAAAACGGAATCGATCTGGCTTGGCTCGGGCGATGTTGTTGTGATGGGCGGACCCGCGCGCCTAACCTATCACGGGGTAGATCGCATTCGTTTCGGGTCTTCAAAACTGCTGCCAAAGGGCGGGCGGATCAACCTGACCTTGCGCGTGGCGGGTTAACGGCGTGCGCTCCAGCTTTGCGACACATGCTGGCGGGTAAAGAAAATTCCAAGCAAGCCGATCAACAACAGAGCCAACCCGACCCAGACAGGATATTCCCAGTTGGTATTGCGCGGATAGTAATTCCGAAAAACGAAACCCCGACACTGGTCGATAATGTGAAACAACGGATTCCAGGCGAACATGGTCAACATGAACCCGCCCAGCGCATTGCCGACGAACATTTTTCCCGAGAACACCATATTCAGGCGCCGGTAAATTGTGCTCATGATCGTGGCAGTGGTCGGAAACCAGGGCTTGATCGCCATGAACACCACGCCGACCGCACAGCCCGTGAACCAGGCCAGCATCAGCATGGCAAAGGCGCCACCGGGCTCCTGAATTTCCAGCGGAGCAACCGATACGCTGTAGACAAACAGGATGATGACGATTGTCAAAACCTGAGTATACAGCGACCCGAAAGCGGCAGCCATAAGCACGACCATCATGTTCATCGGCGAATGCAGCATCATCGGGTTATTACCCGTGTCCAATCCGGAAACCGAACCGACGGCTTTAATGTGCGTCAGAAACAGGAAAACCCCAGACAGCAGATACAGAATGAACTCACCCCGGATTTTGGCAACGCGCGCGCCAAGAAGGGACATGATCACGTAAAACACACTCACCAGCACCAGAACCTGGAAAATATTGATAAGCACCGAAAGCACAGCATTGCTGTGTTGAGATCGGACATTCCGGACCACGGCGTGAAACACCAGTTCCGCCGTCGTAAACGCACCGCCTATAAGCGACCGGTTTCGCTTGTAATAAAACACCCGAAGCGTCTTTCCTGTATTATTGCCTGCAATCTGGCACGAAATTCTTGCCGTTCCGTAACCAGCACAGCATAAGGCCGTCAGGTTATTCGATCAACAAATCACAGGAACGGAGCTTTTTTGTGACCTATGATGCCCTCATCCCCGTCATCCGACGTCTGGCCCTGGAAGCGGGCGATACGATCATGGACATCTATAACTCGGATGGGTTTGACGTGAAGGTCAAATCCGATGCCAGCCCCGTGACCGAAGCAGATGAGGCCGCCGATGCGCTGATCTCGGCCGGTCTGCGCGCGGCGTTCCCCAATATCCTGCTAGTGACCGAGGAACAGGCCGCCTCGCATTCTGAAAAAGGCGATACGTTCCTGATCGTTGATCCGCTGGATGGCACCAAAGAGTTCATCAACCGGCGTGGCGATTTCACCGTTAATATCGCGCTGGTCGAAAACGGCACCCCAACGCGCGGCGTGGTTTATGCGCCAGCCCGCGGCCGGATGTTCTATACTTTGGCCGACGGGCAATCGGTCGAGGAAACCGGCGCGCTGGACAAGGATCAACCCGGCGCCGTGGCTCCGATTTCGGTCTCTGATCCAGACAATTCCGCGCTTTTGGTCGTGGCCTCGAAGTCACATCGTGACCAGGCGACCGACGATTACATCAACAAATATCAAGTGCAGGACAGCAAAAGCGCGGGCTCGTCGCTGAAGTTCTGCCTGATTGCGACGGGCGAGGCAGATATCTATCCCCGCGTTGGCCGCACGATGGAATGGGATACGGCAGCAGGTCACGCCGTGCTGACAGGTGCGGGCGGCAAAGTTGTCCGGTTCGACAATCATGCGCCGCTGACCTATGGCAAGGACGGCTATGCAAACCCGTTCTTTATCGCCTACGCTCCGGGTGTAGACCTGAAGGAGGCCTGATGTCCGTTCTGATCGCCATTCCCGCCCGCTACGCCTCGACCCGGTATCCGGGCAAACCCCTGGTGCCGCTCACCGGGGCCAGTGGCAATGCAATGACTCTGATCGAGCGGTCATGGCGCGCGGCCAGTTCGGTCTCGGGCGTGGACCGCGTTGTGGTTGCCACCGATGACGACCGCATTCGCGAGGTGGCCGAAGGGTTCGGGGCCGAGGTTGTGATGACCTCGGAAACCTGTGGCAATGGCACCGAACGCTGCGCCGAAGCGCATGATGTGCTGGGCGCAAGCTATGACATCGTGGTGAACCTGCAGGGCGATGCACCGCTGACCCCGCATTGGTTCGTCGAAGATCTGATCACCGGTCTGCGTGCCGCACCCAAGGCTGGGGTGGCCACTCCGGTTCTGCGCTGCGACGGCGATGCGCTCAACAGCCTGCTGAATGACCGCAAACACGGGCGCGTCGGTGGAACAACCGCCGTTTTCGCCGCTGATCACGGCGCGATGTATTTCTCGAAAGAGGTCGTGCCCTTTACTTCACAGGCTTATGCGGGCGGGGAGGAAACGCCGGTGTTTCACCATGTCGGCGTCTATGCCTACCGCCCTGACGCGCTGGCGGCTTATCCGTCCTGGCCTGTCGGTCCATTAGAGCAACTGGAAGGGCTGGAACAGCTGCGTTTCATGGAAAACGGGCGTAAGGTTCTGTGTGTTGAAGTCGAATCCAAAGGCCGCCAGTTCTGGGAACTAAACAATCCGCAGGACGTTCCCAAACTTGAAGAGATGATGGCCGCGATGGGGCTGGACTGAGTGCCGCAGGCTGTCGCACCCTGAAAAACCGGAATAACGGGATCTGATATGACACATATCCTTGTAACCGGCGGTGCCGGATATATCGGATCCCATGCCTGCAAGGCACTGTCTCGTGCCGGGTACACACCTGTCACCTATGACAACCTGATCACCGGTTGGCAGGACGCGGTCAAATTTGGCCCGTTCGCACAGGGTGATCTGCTGGACCGGGCGCGCCTGGATGAGGTTTTCGCCAAGTATCAACCCGCCGCCGTGATGCATTTCGCAGCGCTCAGCCAGGTGGGCGAGGCGATGTCGGAACCCGGAAGATACTGGTCGAACAATGTCACTGGTTCGCTGACCCTGATCGAGGCCGCGGTGGCGGCTGGATGTCTGGATTTCGTGTTCTCATCGACCTGCGCCACCTATGGCGAACATGACAATGTGGTGCTGGACGAGAACACGCCACAGCAGCCGCTGAACGCTTACGGCGCCTCCAAACGCGCGATCGAGGATATCCTGCGTGATTTCCAGGCCGCTCACGGGATGAACCATGTGATTTTTCGCTATTTCAACGTGGCTGGCGCCGATCCGGACGGAGAAGTAGGCGAATTCCACCGCCCCGAGACCCATCTGGTTCCGCTGATGTTGGATGCGATTGACGGCAAGCGCGACGGGCTGACTGTGTTCGGAACCGACTATGACACGCCCGATGGCACCTGTATCCGCGATTACGTGCATGTCTGCGATCTGGTTGACGCGCATGTTCTGGGGCTGCGATGGCTGGAACAGGGAAAGGACAGCCGCGTTTTCAACCTGGGCACGGGCTCTGGCTTTTCGGTGATGGAAGTGATCGACCAGTCGAAATCCGTCACCAATCGCGCGGTGCCCTATACCATCGGCCCGCGCCGCACCGGAGATTGCACCAAGCTGGTTTCGGGCTCGGACAGGGCCGGGCAAGAACTGGGCTGGTCCCCCAAAAGGTCCGTGTTAGAGACGATGATTGCCGATGCCTGGCGCTGGCATCAGAACGGGCATTACGACAGATGAGGGCCGCGTGAGCGATACCCTGCCGCCAATCGGATGGGTGCAACGCTATCGCTTGCGCCTGAAACGCAGGCGGCTGTTGTGGCGATCCTTTCGCAGCCGCCATCAGCTAACCCAACTGGTCGACCAAACCGACCAGATACGCCCGGGTGCGATACTGGTCTTTACCACCCTGCGAAATGAAATCACGCGCCTGCCCTGGTATTTCCATCACTACCGGACGCTGGGCGTTGATCATTTTCTGATCGTGGACAACGGCAGCGATGATGGCTCGGTCGCATATCTGAAAGATCAACCGGATGTATCCTTGTGGCAAACCGATGCCAGCTATCGCGCCTCACGATACGGGCTGGATTGGCTGACCTGGCTACAGATGCGATTTGGTCACGGCCATTGGACTTTGATGGTGGATGCGGATGAGTTGCTTATCTATCCCGAATGGGACAGCCATCCGCTGCAGGATTTGACCCAACAGCTAGAGGTGCAGGGGCGCGACGCTTTCGGAGCCTTGATGTTGGACCTGTACCCCAAAGATCAGCTCGGCACACAGCCCTATGACCCCGGAACCGACCCGACCGAAGTTTTGGGCTGGTTTGATCCAGGCCCGTTGCGCGCCAAACGGCAATCGCCGCTGGGCAATCTCTGGGTTCAGGGCGGTGCACGGGAACGCGTGTTTTTTGCTGACCGGCCCGAGCGGTCACCAACTTTAAACAAAATACCGCTGGTACGCTGGTCGCGGCACTATGCTTACGTGAACTCCTGCCATTCCGCCCTGCCCCGAGGTTTGAACGCCACCTATGACGGACCGGGGAGCCACGGCCCTTCGGGCGTGCTACTGCACACAAAGTTCCTGCCCGAGGTGGTCATCAAATCAAGAATCGAGAAAACCCGAGCGCAGCATTTTCACGACCCGGCGGAGTTCGACAGCTATTATGACGGCATAATTAACCGCCCGATCATGTGGGATCCACAATCGGTGGAATATATCGGATGGCGCCAACTGTGTGAGCTTGGCTTGATGGGCAAAACTGACTGGAAAAACAACGTTTCGGACTAACTACTTTTAAATGCGTTGCTTCATTAGATGGTAAAGTGGCATAAAATGGCATTCGCCCGGCTCCACTCTGGCTTGTTCAGGCCCCGGGTATGCTCGCGTATAAACAAAGGTTGGGCAGTCGCGTGAGCCTGTTGGATTCATACCGAATGAGATTGCGGCGCAAGCGCCGCCTGTTGCGTTGCGTTCGCAAACGACGCGAATTAGAAGCGGTTTCCGACAAAACCAACGCTATTCAACCCGGTGACATCCTGTTGATGAGCGTGGTGCGAAACGAAAAAATCCGCCTGCCCTATTTTCTGGAATACTACCGAAAACTTGGCGTCGATCGCTTTTTGTTTGTGGACAACAACAGCGACGACGGCACCCGCGAGTTTCTGAGTAGTCAGCCGGACGTATCGGTCTGGCAGTCCAACGGCAGCTATAAGCGGGCCACATATGGCACTGATTGGTCGAACTATCTGCTGCGCAAATACGCCGATGGGCACTGGGTTCTGACGGTCGATCCGGATGAGTTCTTCATCTATCCGTTCTGCGACACGCGGCCCATTCGTGCCCTGACCGACTGGCTTGATGGCTGTGCCGTCCGCAGTTTCGGCACCATGCTGATCGACATGTACCCGCAGGGCCCGGTAGATGCCGAACCCTATCGTGAGGGGCAAGACCCCTTCGAGATTGCCCGTTGGTTCGATGCCGGGAATTATGTGATCAGCAAAAACCCTGAATACGGGAATCTCTGGATACAGGGTGGGCCGCGCGCCCGTGTCTTTTTCCGCCAGGCTCCGGAAAAGGCGCCTGCGTTGAACAAGATACCGCTGGTCAAGTGGGACCGTCGGTATGTCTATGTCAGTTCGACCCATTCGCTGCTGCCACGCGGGCTGAACCAGGTCTATGACGATTGGGGCGGCGAAAAAACCAGCGGGGCGTTGCTGCATGCCAAGCTGATCAACACCTTGGGCGACAAGGCACATGAAGAGATGGAGCGGCGTCAGCACTATCGCGGGTCCGGCGAATATCGCGCCTATGCCGAAGGGCTGAACGACCGTCCGGTGTTTTGGTGCGACTGGTCCGAGGCATATATCAACTGGCGACAGCTTGAGATTCTTGGCCTCATGTCGAAAGGGAACTGGGCATGAGCAGCCTTGGCGTCATCATGCTGGTGCACGCCGCGCTTCCAAGGGCGCAACAGGTCGCGCGCCATTGGGCGGCATCCGGCTGCCCGGTGGTGATCCATGTCGACCGCAAGGTTGCGGACACTGTTTTTGATGACTTTGTAGCCTCCTGTGCGGACGAACCTCTGATCCGGTTCTCGGAGCGCCACACCTGCAACTGGGGCGGTTGGGGCATTGTTGCAGCCTCGCAATCAGCGGCTGAACTGATGCTGGAGGCCTTTCCCGATGTACACCATATCTTTCTGGCCTCGGGCGCCTGCCTGCCGCTACGGCCCGTCGATGAGCTGGTCACATATCTAGCGGAACGGCCCCGTGTCGACTTTATCGAAAGCGCGACAACAGCTGATGTAAGCTGGACGATCGGCGGACTGGATCAGGAACGATTTACGCTGAGATTTCCGTTCTCGTGGCGTAAACAGCGCAAATTGTTCGACGCTTACGTAAAGCTACAGCGGACCATCGGAATCCGACGGTCGATACCCGAAGGTCTGGTGCCGCATATGGGCAGTCAATGGTGGTGCCTGACCCGTCAAACGCTGTCGGCCATTCTGCAAGATCCCAAACGCAAAACATATGACCGCTATTTTCGGCGCGTCTGGATTCCCGACGAAAGCTATTTTCAGACCCTAACCCGGCTTTATTCAACACATATCGAAAGTCGCTCCCTGACGCTGTCCAAATTTGATTATCAAGGTCGCCCGCATATCTTTTATGACGATCATCTACAGCTATTGCGACGGTCGGACTGTTTTGTAGCACGCAAGATCTGGCCCCGGGCCAATCGGCTTTATCAGGCGTTTCTGACCAACCAGGCACAGGCGATGAAGCCTACAGAACCCAACCCGGGCAAGATCGACCGGTTATTCTCGAAAGCGGTCGAGCGCAGGACACGAGGCCGGGATGGCCTGTATATGCAAAGCCGCTTTCCCCGCCACGGCAGCGAAAACGGACTGACGTCGTTCCCCTATTCGGTATTTCAGGGGTTTACCGAACTGTTCGCAGATTTCGAGCCCTGGCTGTCGGAAGCCACCGGAACAAAGGTCCACGGTCACCTCTTTGGTCCCGAACGGGCGGAATTCGCCGGCGGGGCGCCTCTGGTCAACGGCGCACTAAGCGATTGTGCCAGCCTGCGGGACTATAATCCTACGGCGTTTTTGTCGAATCTGATCTGGAATACTCGGGGCGAGAGGCAGTGCTTTCAATTTGGCCCCACGGATACGCAGGATATCAACTGGTTTCTGGCGCGCGACAGAAATGCGCAGATTTCAGTTGTCACAGGCGCCTGGGCCATTCCCCTGTTCCGTTCGAATGGAAATTTCGCGGATATCCGTAACGAAGCCGCCCGCCTGCAACAAATCGAGACCAAACAGCTTGAGGTTTTAACTTCGGTCTGGACCAAGGCCAAAGTGCGCACCTGGTCGCTGGCCGAGTTTGTGGAATCTCCGATGGAGCCTCTGCAATCAATTCTGGAAGAAACCGGATGCCAGAATCCCAGCCACCTGACCCAAGCCCCTACGATGGTCGACCTGTCCGGGTTCGGGAAGTTCCTGCAAAACCTGAAGAACCAGGGTATGCACCCTTATCTTATGGGAGATTTTCCAGCCGATGACATTTTTGGCCGGCAACTCAGGCCTTATCGAAAACCATATCTGGTGCAATAGCGTTTCATGTCATCCAAATTCGACTATTTCGTAATACTTGCCGCCATGCGGACCGGATCGAACCTGCTTGAGGCAAATCTGAACGCATTGGAAGGTGTCTCCAGCCATGGTGAGGCCTTCAATCCTCATTTCATTGGCAGGCTAAAGGGGGACAGCCTGTTGGGCGTCACTCTCGAAGAACGCGACAATGACCCTAAAGCCCTGCTGAACGCCATCCGATCAGCTGACGGTGAAATGAACGGGTTTCGCTTTTTCCAGGGCCACGATCCGCGTGTGTTAGAGCCTGTTTTGGATGACCCGAGTTGCGCCAAGATCATTCTGACGCGCAACCCTCTGGACAGCTATATCTCATTGAAGATCGCGCGCGAGACCAAGCAATGGCAGCTGAAAAACGTCAAACGGCGGCGCACCGAGCAGATCGCCTTCAACCCTCGTGAGTTCGAAACCTATCTGGACCAGCAACAGGCCTTTCAACTGACTTTGCTGCATCATCTTCAGGCCAGCGGGCAAACCGCCTTTTTCATCGCTTACGACGATCTGAACCGGCTCGACAGCCTGAACGGCCTGGCGGCCTGGCTTGGGGTATCGGGCCGGTTGACCACGATCGACGACACGCTCAAACCCCAGAACCCTGAGCCGGCCTTGTCCAAGGTGACAAACCCTGATGAGACCGAACAGGCCTTGTCGCGCATCGACAGTTTCAGCCTGCACAGAACTCCGAATTTTGAACCCCGGCGTGGCGCGGCCGTTGCGACCTATGTCGCCACGCCGAAAACCCCGTTAATGTATCTGCCCGTGCGGAGCGGCATCGAAGGGGTTGTGAAGCAATGGATGGCTGCGCTTGATTCAATCAGTGCGGATGACCTGATCACTGATCAAAACCGCAAAAAGACCCGCCAGTGGTTACAGGATCATCCGGGGCATCGCAAATTCACCGTGGTGCGGCACCCGCTGGTGCGCGCACATTCGGCCTTTTGTTCCTATATCCTCAGCACCGAGCCCGGCGCCTATCTGAAAATCCGCAATATGCTGCGCAACCGGTTCAAGCTTCCGATCCCCGGACAGTTACGCGCTGAAAACTACCCCATCGAGCAGCATTATAAGGCATTCTCGGCTTTTCTGACCTTCCTGCGGCAAAACCTGGCGGGACAAACCCCTGTGCGCGTTGACGGCGTTTGGTGCAGTCAGGCGCAGGTGTTGGAGGGCGTAGTCGGTTTTGCCCTGCCGGATCTAATCCTGCGCGAGGAAGAAATTGCAACTGCCCTGCCGGATCTGGCGCGGCGGCTGGGTCATGACAGCCCGCCCGCGCCCGGCAATACCAGACCAGATATCCCGTTTTCACTGAGCGATATCTATGACACCAAACTTGAGGCGCTGGCGGCCGAAACCTACCAGCGCGACTATATGCAATTCGGGTTTGACGTCTGGAAGCCGGCTACGGGCGCAGCGTAATCACTGTGCCGCGATTCACCATCGCATAGATCTCTTCGATCTCTTCATTCTTGACAGCGATGCACCCTGCCGTCCAATCCGATTGCTTCTTGGCACGCTTTTTCTCGGACCGGGTTTTCGGCTCGCCGTGGATGAAAATGTCACCGCCCGGATCAACGCCCGCAGCCTTGGCCTCTGCGATATCCTTCGAATCCGGATAGGAAATCCCCAGCGACAGGTGATAGCGGCTTTTGGGATTGCGCCGGTCGATCAAATAGGTGCCCTCTGGCGTGCGGCCGTCGCCGCGTTTTGTTTTGGTGCCATTGGGGGCAAAGCCAAGATCGACCTTATATTCCTTGAGGACATGTTCATTGTGCAGAAGATAAAGCTTCCGCGCGCTTTTGTTGATGACCATAGAGGTCACCTCGGGGCCATCATAGGCCAAAAATCTGGGGTTGGCCGAGGCGCAGGCCGAAAGACCCAGCGTAGCCACAGCACCCATTCCAAATGCTCGACGATCCATGTTTAATGCCTGCTTCTGCTTTTTTTTGTGATTATGCCAGAAATCCAGAAAACTGAAATCACTTTTTGCTGTTCGACTGCTCAAGCAAGCGGCGTTCGATGGATTCCAGCCTTTCCAGCACCTCATCACGATAGGCATCGGTTTTCACCTCATCCTCGGCGTGATGGGCATCCTGCATTGAATTCACAATCAGACCAACCAACAGGTTCACCACTGCAAATGTCGTAACCATGATGAATGGCACAAAGAATATCCACGCATAGGGATAAACCTCCATCACCGGGCGCACGATGCCCATGGACCAGCTTTCCAGCGTCATGATCTGGAACAACGTATAGGCCGACAGGCCCAAATCGCCAAACCAGTCCGGGAATGTGCCCGAGAACAGCTTGGTCGAGATTACCGCGCCGATGTAAAACAGAATCGCCATCAGCAGGAAAACGCTGGCCATACCCGGCAAAGCTGAGATGAAACCCTCGACCACCCGACGCAGCCGTGGCGCGACTGAAATTACCCGCAACACCCGTAGGATCCGCAGCGCCCGCAGCACCGACAGACCGCCGGCGCTTGGGATCAGAGCGATGCCAACAACGATGAAGTCAAACAGGTTCCAACCATTGGTAAAGAACCGGCGCCCTGTGGCGACCAGTTTCATCGCAATCTCGGCCACGAAAATCGTTAGGCAAAGGCTGTCCAACACCACGATCAAGGGACCCGCGGCCTCCATCAGCGTCGGTGAGGTTTCCATGCCGAGCAGGATGGCGTTGAAGATGATGACACCTGTGATGAACCGACCGAAGGTCGGGTTTTCAGTGATATCATGCAGGCGCTGGGCAAGCCCCATTCTGAAACTCTCCTGTTTGGTCATGATGCGGGGTTCAGTGCAAACCGCGCGGCAAGTTCCGTGTGTGACGACCATCGAAATTGGTCCACCACCTGTACCCATTCAAGGGTATAGCCTGCGTTAATCAGGTTTTTTGCATCCCGCGCAAAGGTCACGGGGTTGCATGAGACATAGGCGATGACCGGGGGCAGCGCTTGCGCCAGCTCGGCCACCTGCGCCTCGGCCCCGGCGCGGGGCGGGTCCAGGACAACCGCGTCAAAGTTCTTCAGCTCATCAGGCATCAATGGGCGGCGGTACAGGTCGCGCGCCTCGGTCGTGACCCGTTTCAGACCTTGCGCGCGACGCCAGCCTTGATCCAGAGCGGTGGTCATCAGGGCCTCACCCTCAACCGCGTGTACTTCGGCGTCCTCGGCCAGTGGCAATGAGAATGTCCCGCAACCCGCAAACAGGTCCACAACCCGCTTGGCGCCCTTGGTTGCCTGCAGAACTGCCTGTAATAGAGCCTGTTCTCCGTCCTTCGTGGCCTGCAGGAATGCCCCTGGAGGCGGCACGACAGCCGCCACGCCAAATCGCTGAATCGGGGCGTGACGCGAAGCGATCACCTCGCCATCCCAGCTGAGCCGCGCAAGCCCATGTGCCTCGGTCGCCTGTGCCAGGGCCAGTTCCAATGGACCGTCCAGCGGTTTGCCGCCTTTGACGGCGACATCCAAACCGCCATCAGAAAGGGTCAGCGTGACCGCCAGCGCCCCTTTGCGGCTACCACCCAAAACGGCAAGCGCCTCGGCCACGGGGACGGCTGCAATCAGGGCCGGATCAAGCAGATGACAATTAGAGATTTCGGTAATCGTGTCTGAGGCACGGCCATGAAACCCGGCCATAGTGCCTTTTTTGGTCCGTCGAACCGCAATCGTAGCCCGTCGCCGTGATCGTTCCGGCGAGGTATGGATCGGCCGCATCGGGGCATCGAGCCCCTGCGCGGCCAGCGCGTTGCGCACGACCTCAACCTTCCAATCAGCAACGAAATTATCCGCGGCATGCTGTAGCTGACATCCGCCGCAGGCTTTGTAGTGCCGGCACGGTGCTTTGACCCGCTGGTCCGAGGGGGTCTCGACCCGAATGTCGCTCAGCACTTGACCAACCAATATCCCGCTGACCACCTCCCCCGGCAAGGTGCGGGGGGCGTAGATCGGTCCAGCGGCGATGCCGTCGCCCTGATGACCAAGGCGTAAAATGCTGTAATGCTGCGTCATGAGGGCCTGATAGCTGGGCTTTACCCACAACAAAACCCTTATTCGGCGGCGGCGGCCTGAATAAACCCGCCCGATTGGCGATCCCAGAACCGGGCATAAAGCCCGCCCTGCTCCAGCAAGTCGTCATGGCTTCCCATTTCAACGATCTGCCCTTGATCCAGAACGACAATCCGGTCCATCTCGCTTAGCGTCGACAGCCGATGTGCAATCGCCAATACCGTTTTGCCCTGCATCACCCGATGCAACGCGGTCTGGATCGAGGCTTCGACCTCGGAATCCAAGGCCGAGGTCGCCTCATCCAGCACCAGAATCGGCGCGTTTTTCAGGATGGCGCGTGCAAGCGCAATCCGCTGCCGCTGACCGCCGCTCAGTTTGACGCCGCGCTCGCCCAGATGCGCATCATAGCCCTTGCGACCATGGGCATCCCGCAGGCCAAGGATAAATTCATGCGCCTCGGCCTTTTGCGCCGCGGCGATCATATCGTCTTCCAAGGCATCAGGGCGGCCATATAGGATATTCTCGCGCGCCGAGCGGTTGAACATCGCAGTTTCCTGCGTGACCATTCCGATTTGACTGCGCAGACTGTCCTGCGTCACCTGTGACACATCCTGCCCATCAATCCGAATTGCGCCGTTTTCCCCTTCATAGAGCCTGAGTAGAAGCGAAACGAGCGTAGATTTCCCCGCACCCGATGCCCCGACGATACCCAGCTTTTCGCCAGGATGTACGGTCATGTGCACGTCGGTCACGCCGCCGATGTCACCGCCATAAGCAAAGCTGACATGGTTAAACTCGATCTGACCTTCTGGCACGCTCAGCCTAGCTGCCCCTGCCGCATCCTCGACCCGGTCACGCTTGGCTAGCGTCTTCATGCCATTCTCGATCTCGCCGACATTGGCATAAAGCCCCATCAGCGTGAAACTGACCCAGCCTGTCATCTGCGAAATTCGCACGGACATCGCGCCCGCCGCAACGATATCACCAGCGCTGGCCATCCCGGACCGCCACAGCAGCAAGGTCACCCCCAGCAGCAGCACGGGCAACACCCCGGCCAGAACCATCAGTATGAACCTAAAACTGGCGGAGAGCTTGCCAAAGGCCAGCATCTTGTGGCGCAGATCGACCATCGAGTTTCGGGCCGCCTGATCCTCGAACTCGGAATGGGCGAACAGCTTGACGGTTTTGATATTGGTGATCGTGTCGACCACCTGCCCCGACACCATCGCCCGCGCCCCGGCCCGCGCCGCTGAGCGTGCCCGGATGCGTGGCAAATACCAGCGGATCAGCAGGAAATACACCGCCAACCAGGCGGCGAAGGGCAGCATGACCAGCAGATGAATAGATCCTAACAAAAGCAAAGTCCCTGCCAGAGACGCCAGCGCAAAAACCATTGCGCTTATCGTCTCGGACACGACCGAGGCCATCGCGTTCGAAGTTTGCATCTGTTTCTGAGCGATCCGCCCGGCAAAATCGTCGTCGAAATAGGTCACAGACTGACCCAAAGTCCACCGGTTCAGCTTGGCCAGAACCAGGGGCGGGATATTGGGCATGACAATATAGTTGTTGGAAAAGGCCGAAAGACCAAACAGCGCTGGTCGCAGCAGCATGAAAAATGCGGCGACCCCTCCAATTATCCAAAGATTGCCCGCCGTCAGAACCCCATCCGGCCCGCTTTCGTTTGCCATGTCGATCACCAGACCCAGCATCCAGGCGGTTCCGGCCTCCATCGCCCCGGCAGAGGCCGAAAACACGGAGGCGACAAGGATCATCGGCCAAGCTCCGGACAGGCACCAGCGAATGAACGCCCCCAGCCTTTGCGGCGGGGGCGTTTCGGTGGGTTTGAACGGATCTATGAGATCGGCAAGTTTCACTCAGCTGCCTCCGTGTTCAGGAAGCCTCCAGATTGCCGTGCCCAGAACTGGGCGTAAAGCCCGCCGTGTGACAGCAATTCGGAATGGGTGCCCTGCTCGACGATCCGGCCGCCATCCATCACCAGGATGCGATCCATTTGGGCAATGGTGCTGAGGCGGTGGGCAATCGCGATCACGGATTTGCCCTGCATCATGCCATAGAGCGTTTCCTGAATCGATGCTTCGACCTCGGAATCCAGCGCCGAGGTCGCCTCATCCAGCAACAGGATCGGCGCGTCCTTCAGGATCACCCGCGCCAGCGTCACCCGCTGCCGCTGACCACCTGACAACTTCACGCCCCGCTCGCCCACATGCGCATCATAGCCGGTACGCCCCTTCGGGTCCTGCAGGTCAAGGATGAACTCATGCGCCTCGGCCTGTTTGGCCGCGGCAATCATCTGCTCTTCGGAAGCCTCGGGGCGGCCATAGAGGATATTGTCGCGCACCGAGCGGTGCAGCAACGCGCTGTCCTGTTGCACCATACCGATATGGATGCGCAAGCTGTCCTGAGTGACCCGGGCAATGTCCTGATCGTCGATCAAAATGGCCCCCTGCTCCACATCGTAGAACCGAAGTAGGAGCTTAACTAGGGTCGACTTACCAGCTCCCGACCGTCCGATCAGACCGATCTTTTCGCCCGGCTCGATGGTCAGGTTGATATGGTCCAGCCCGCCGGTCTTGCGACCGTAATGATGCGACAGATCACGAACCTCGATCTTGCCGTTGGACAGATGCAGGAGTTTGGCCTGCGGCGCATCCAGCAGGTCGATCGGCTGAGCGATCGTCTCCATACCTTCGGCAACGACACCAAGCTGGCGGAAAAAACTGGTCAGCGCCCACATGATCCATCCGGTCATCGCGTTCAGGCGCAGGGTCAGGGCTGTGGCCGCCGCGACCACACCGACCGTAGCACTACCCTGCATCCACAGCGCAATTGCCCAGCCCACCACACCAACGATCAGCAACCCGTTCAATGCAACCAGAACCGCATCCATAATGGTGAAAATCCGCATCTCAGCCTGAAAGGTACGGCGGGTTTCCTCGATCGCTTCGCGCGCATAATCCAATTCCTGTGCTCCATGGGCAAACATCTTTACGGAATGGATATTGGTATAGCTGTCCACAACCCGGCCCGTTACGGCCGAGCGCGCGTCTGAGGCCGCCTTCGAAGCCGGTCCCACCCGCTGCACCGTCCAATGCACCAGAAACCCATACAGCACGAGCCAGATCAACAACGGCAACAGCAGCCGGGCATCAGCCGTCATCAACAAAAAGGCTGCGCCGATCAGGTATGCCAGCGAGAAGGAAATCGCATCAAACACCTGAAACACGGCCTCACCCGCAGCGGGCGGCGTCTGCATGATCCGGTTGGCAATGCGGCCTGCAAAATCATTCTCGAACCAGCCCACCGATTGCCGCAACACGTGCTTATGCGCGCGCCAACGGATCAGAGTGCCAAAATTCGGCAGGATCGTGTTGTTGAGCAACAGCACGTCAACGACATGCAGCATGGGTCGCAGCAGCAGCACAAATAGCGCCACCAGGATCAGTTCCGTACTATGGGTCTGCCAAACTTCGTCCGGCGGGGCGGACAGCAAGTCAACAACGCGACCCATATAATAGATCAGACCGACCTCAACCGCGGCCACCACGACCGAAATCAATCCGGCCCAGAAGAACACCCGCATAAAAGGGCGGGAATAGTTCAACATAAAGGGCCACAGCCGTGTCGGCGGCGTGTCGGTTTCTTCGTAGTCGACAAAAGGGTCGACGAGATTTTCGAAATAGCGAAACATAGAGAGTGCTCCGATTGAGCAGATAACAAGTCATGCGAAAAAAGATGGCGCCAGAACACCACCCCTACGGGTCAAGTGTTATGGCTTTAGCCGAACCAGATCCCGTAATACATTCGCATCCCTCCATTCATGTTACAGGCGCAAGAAAACACAAACGATCCGGCTTGTCATCCCCTTTTGAGACTTCAATTTACTCGACCAGCAACTCGGAGCGCGTCAGGGTGAAACCCGAGGCGATCCAGCGCGCCTCGAGCTCGGCCAGTTTCTTGCCCAGCGCCGGGCCGGTAAAGTCAGGGATCAGGTCAGCGGCCCGCACGGGAAAATCCGCTGCTGCCCCGTCCCGGAGCGCTTGCCGCTTATCCTCGGACCAGGGCTGTTCCAACAAAGCACAACGCAGCAGAACTTCGTGCAGGCCGTCCTCTTCGCCATAACGGAACCCAAGCTCGGCAGTGCCCGCGGTTCCCGCGGCCTCATCCCGCATCCGTGTCAGGCGTTGCATCTGGGCCTTGCTCAGACGCAGGGTCTGGGCAATCTCAGGCGTGGCGATGGAGGAAAGTCGCCGGACCGGCTCGGGCTTTGCCCCAGCCTGCTGTTCCAAGGCGATCAGCGGGGCAAGTGATCGATCCTCAACCCCCGGCAATATCTGTGCCAGAACGCCCGTGCTGCGCATGGCAGCGACCGAAGGCGCAGGGTCAGGCGCGGTCAGCAATTTCATAAACTCGGCCCCAACCCGTTCGCGCGACAGGCCTGCCAATCCGACCAGATTGGTTGAAATGGCCGACAGCGCTTCGGGATCAAACCCGGCTTCGGCATCCCCATACCAGGCGTGAAACCGAAAATAGCGCAGAGACCGCAGATAGTCTTCGCGGATGCGATGCTGGGCGTTGCCTATGAACCGAACCTTTCGGGCCTTTAGATCGGACAATCCATTCAGCGGGTCCAAAAGCGTCCCATCCGGGCCGGCATACAGCGCGTTCATGGTGAAATCGCGCCGCCTGGCATCTTCATCAACATTGTCCGAGAACGCCACAACAGCTCGGCGGCCATCGGTTTCGACATCTCGCCGGAAGGTCGTGATCTCATGCGGGATGCTTTGGCTGACAACGGTTATCGTGCCATGCTCGATCCCAGTTGGGATGGCCTTCAACCCCGCCGCCCGCATCAAATCCAGCACCTGCTGGGGCGGAGCGTCCGTGGCAATATCCAGATCCGAGACCGGCGCCCCCAAAAGCGCGTTGCGGACGCAACCGCCGACGAAAAGCGCCTGAAAACCGGCATCGATCAAAACGGCGCAGACTGTCTGGGTTGCCGGATTTGTAACCCAGCTTTCTGATAGCTTCATCATTCACTCACCCGCGCAGCCAAGCCCCGCAACATCCGGGCCGTAGCCCCCCAGATGTAATAAGGGCCATAGGGCACGGTGAAATAATACCGCCGCTGGCCCCGCCAGCGACGCGACTCAACGATATAATTCGCAGGGTTTAGAACATGCGCAAGTGGGACTGAAAAAACTTCGTCAACTTCACCCGGCTCAGGAATTGGGTCGAACCCGTCTCGTAGGATCGCGACAACCGGGGTTACGACAAAAGACGTCACGGTTTCATGGGTAGGCAAATGCCCGAGAATTTCAGGCATATCCGAGGAAAGGCCAATCTCTTCCTGTGCTTCCCGCAGGGCGGTTGCGGTTACATCCGGATCAGTCTCATCCTGTTTTCCGCCGGGAAAGGCGATCTGGCCGGGATGGTGTTTCAGCGCCGATGAGCGCTTGGTCAAAAGCAGGCGCGGGGCCTCATTCGTCACAAGAATCGGAACCAGAACCCCGGCTGGACGCAGCTTGCGCCCCGCTGGCAAAACCGCATCAGGGTTCAGATCGAAATCACTGGACCCGTTGCCGGGGCGGCTCAGGGCCGCCCGCAGCTGTTCTGTTGGATCAGGCTTCACCGGCATCGAAGCCAACGGTGACGGGGTCCAATACGTAATGGGCACCACAGAACTGACAATCGGCGGTGACCTGGCCTTCGGGAGTTGTCATCTTTTCGATGTCGCGCGCCGAATAGATCGACAGGCTTTGGCGCACGCGCTCTTCCGAGCAGGTGCAGCCGAACTGAACCGATTGCGCATCATAAACACGTGGCTGTTCTTCGTGAAACAGCCGGATCAACAGGTCGGTTGGCGCAATCGAAGGACCGATCAGTTCAAGGTCATCAACAGTATCCAGAAGGATATTGACGCGCCCCCAATTTTCACCTTCCTCACCGTCAACCAGATCATCCGCCGACAGAATCTGACCGTCACCCTCTGCATTGGCTACAAATGGTGACGCTTTGGGCATGTGCTGCAGCATGATGCCGCCTGCGCGCCAGTGCTCACCGACGCCAGGTTCAGTTGATTTGCCGAAACTCAGTGAAAACCGCGTCGGCAACTGTTCGGACTGTGCGAAATACGCCTCAGCGCATGCGCTGAGAGAGCCGCCAGCCAGCGGTGTGATCCCCTGGTAAGGCTGCGTGCCCTCGCCCTGGTCAATCATGATGGCGAAATAGCCTTCACCCACCTGATCAAACGGTGTGGAATCGGTCAGGCGGTCCGGGTCAAAACTGGCATAGGCGCGGATGCGGGCCAGTTCGCCCTCGGCCTGCGGAGCGTAGTAATCGGTTGCGATCATCCGAACGGCGCCTTTGGACTGAACCTGAAGCGACAGCTTCCAGCGCAGCGAGACGGTCTGGCCGATCAGAGCAGTCAGCAAGGCCATCTCGGCCACCAAAGCCTCGACCTTTTCGGGATAGTCGTGCTGTTTCAGAATGCCATCCAACACTCCGTCCAGCCGCGCCACACGTCCGCGCATATCCGGTATATCAAGTTGAAAGGGCAGGACGGTGTCGTCCCACGCGATTTTTGTTCCAAGAGACATGGGGTTTCCTTAAACGCCACAGATTGGCATACCGCCAGCATATAGGTCGAAGATTTCGGGTTGTAAGGGGCCATACATGATCAGACGGTTCGGTGAAACCCCACAAGCGGGGCGCAAATACACACGACGTGTGGGTGTATACGCATTGTTGCCTCGAGGACGACATCTGTTGCTGACCTGCCAGACAGAGCCCGGCCCTGATCTGCAGTTGCCGGGTGGCGGTATTGACCCGGGCGAATCGCCCATCACCGCCCTGCATCGCGAAGTCTTTGAAGAAACCGGCTGGTTGATTGCCAGCCCGCGGCGGGTCGGCGCCTTTCGCCGTTTCACATACATGCCCGAATATGACCTGTGGGCCGAAAAGGTCTGTTTGATATATCGAGCCCGCCCTGTGCGCCGCATAGGTCCACCTTCAGAGCCATTCCACGAAGCCCTTTGGCTGGACAGTGCGGATGCCGCGCAGATGCTGGGCAACAGCGGCGACCGACATTTCGCTTCGGGACACCTGATGGGGCTTTAAGGCCCGCTGTATTCAAAGAAAACCGCAGATACGTCATCATCCATACCCTGGTCCGGATCCATGGCCTGTGTCAGCCGCCAGAACATATCGTCCAGAAATTCGGGCCCGCTGAGATCGATGGCACAATCCGTCACCATTCTGCACAGCCCCTCTTCTTCCAGCAGGGATCCATCCGCCATCCGGCATTCCGTGAACCCGTCTGAATATAGCAACAGCTTGTCACCGGGCTTCATGTAGGTATCGGTTCGCTGAAACGTGACATCCGGCAACAGTCCGATGGGCAAACCACCTTGCCCCAGATACTCGGTCCCACCATCCTGTCGCAACAACAGCGGATGCGGATGCCCTGCCTGCACCATCTTGAGATGTCCGTTTCGCAGGTCGATAATGGCATAGACCATGGTAAAATACTCTTCGACGCCAGCATCGGCCATAAGGCGGGAATTGAGCATCTCTGCCACCTGATCAGGTGGTAGCAATGCGTAAAATTTATCGAACCGCTTTTCCATCGCCACGTTCTGATCGAAATGTTTGCTGGACAGATACCCGCCCAGCCGTGCTGTCATCATCGCCGAGGTGATGCCGTGGCCGGACACATCGATGCTGTAAAACCCCACTCGGTTGACCCCCGGTGAAAACATTCCCACCAGATCGCCACCGATATGCCCACAAGGTTTCAGCAACATGCTGATACGCGACCTACCGAAATCACGCGTGAGTTCGGGGACCAAAGATTCCTGTATCTTACGCGCCTGAATCAGGTCTTTGTCGATCGCATCATGGACCACTTTCAGTTCTTCGAGCGCGGTCTCGATCATTCGGTTCTTATCAGACAGCTCACGCTGCATATCCAATATCCGTGCGCCCGCAGATATGCGCGCCCGCAATTCATCGGCCTCAAGAGGTTTGATCAGAAAATCATCCGCCCCGGCATCCAGTCCGCGCGCAACCTCCTGCTTTTCGCTTTTTGAAGTCAGAAGGATGAAATAGCTGTATTCGTCATTCTCCAGCGCCCGAAATGCCTGACAGAATTCCAGCCCGCTCATCCCCGGCATGACCCAGTCGCTCAGGACCAGATCGGGGGACATGGCAGCACAGATTTCGATGGCGGCCTCTCCGCTATCGGCCTCGAGCACCTCAAAGCCCCATTTCTTCAGCGAGGCCACAAGGATGCGACGTTGCAGACGACTGTCATCAACGACCAGCACCTTGCGAATCGCACCAAAATCCAGCTCTGCCTTTGTTTCTGCCTGACTGACCTCTGCCACCTGACCCTCAGCTCTGCCACACAATGCGGAACGGGACGACCCTAGCGCACGGCTGTTTAACATCCTGTGAAGGTCGTAAATGCATCCATCTTAACCACGGATTTACCAACGGCCTGTAGTGATAATCGGGTCGTTATCTTTAGGGAAAGGATGGCCATGATCGACTGGTCCTGGGTCAGACAGCTGCGGGACGAGGTCGGCGCCGACGAGTTTGACGAAGTAGTGGAAATCTTTCTCGATGAGGTGCAACAAGGCCTGGAGCATTTGCTGGTCGATGATGATCGGTCTGACTTCGAACAGCATCTACACTCCTTGAAGGGCAGCGCGCTTAGTCTGGGATTCAGGACATTGGCCAGGCTCTGCCAGGATGGTGAGCGCCATTCGGCACAGGGTCAGGCCGCAACCGTCGATATCGCCGAAATAGTCGGCACATTCCGGACCTCAGCAACGGAGTTTCAGGCAGGATTGAACGAGCTCTGAGCGGCGCCGTACAGGCAGCAAACAGGTACACTAGCGATGGGTGACAACCCGGCCCCGTATATTGTCTGTTTCAAACGCAGCTGATCCATCGCCGCGACAGACAACATTGCAGTATGGTCATTTGCTCAGATCACAAACTGGGCGAGGGTCTCGTCCTCGGTGATATCCGTAAAAGTGAACCCGGCTTCATCCAGATGCGCGAACAGACGGGCAAAGTTTTCGGGCTTGCGGGTTTCGATACCAATCAGAACCGAGCCGAAGTTACGTGCCGATTTCTTCATGTATTCAAACCGCGCAATGTCATCCTCGGGGCCAAGGATGTTCAGGAACTCTTTCAATGCGCCAGGGCGCTGTGGCAGGCGCAGGATGAAGTATTTCTTCACCCCCAGATAGCGCTGCGCGCGTTCCTTGACCTCGGGCAGACGTTCGAAATCGAAGTTGCCGCCAGAGGTTACGCAGACAACGGTTTTCCCTCGGATAAAACTCTGAATATCGCTCAGCGCCTCAATCGCGAGGGCCCCGGCGGGTTCCAGAACGATGCCCTCGACATTCAGCATCTCGATCATGGTTGTGCAGATTCGGTCTTCGGACAGGACCAGAGCATCCGACAGATGACGGGATTTCAGCAATTCGAACGGTTTTTCACCGATCCGACCAACCGCAGCACCGTCAACGAAATTGTCCACCTGATCCAATGCCACCGGATGTCCTGCTGCCATTGCCGCGTGCAGACAGGCACCGCCTTTGGGTTCCACAAACAGGCAATGGGTCCGATCGCCAAACCACGTAGCCACGCCCGCAGACATGCCGCCACCGCCTACTGGCAAAAGGATGTGGTCCGGCAACCCACCCAACTGCGTTTCGATCTCAACCGCGAGCGAGGCTTGCCCCTCGATCACATCAACATCGTCAAAGGGCGACAGAAAATGGCCGCCCTGTTCGGTGCACCACGCCTGCGCGGCGGCCAACGTGTCATCGAAATAGTCGCCGGTCAGATGAATCTCGATATTGTCGCCGCCGAAGATACGAGTTTTCTGGATTTTCTGCTGCGGCGTCGTCACGGGCATGAAGATCACACCCTTCACATCCATGTGCTTGCACATAAAGGCCACGCCCTGCGCATGATTTCCCGCGCTGGCGCAGACAAACAGGTTCTGCCCCTGCTGTTTGCGCATGGCGTTGAACGCACCGCGGATCTTGTAGGACCGCACCGGGCTGAGGTCCTCACGTTTCAGCCAGATATCGGCCCCGAAACGATCAGACAGATGGGCATTGCGCTGCAGAGGCGTCACCGGAAACACAGAGCGCATCGCCTGTTCGGCAGCGCGGGCGCGGGTCATGAAATCACTCATGCCGGTTTCCCTGCCCCATCATCGCTGAAAGAGCAAGGAATACATATGTGTACGAGTTCAGGTCAGCTGGCGCTTTTCAACGAACACGCCGTACATGGTGGTCAAGATACTGACATTGATCAGCGGCAAAACCAGAACCCCAAAGAACAGTGAGAGCAAAACACCCAGAACCGGGATGAAAGCGAGCGCTGTAAAGACCAACTGGACCACGACCTGGAACACAAAGCTTACAAGCAAAAGAACGATGATCGCACCACCCGCACCGGCGGTGTTGTTCCAAGCTTGCCCAAGTGTCAACGGTTGCCCAATCGCTGCTGCAGGCAGGATTATGGACAAACGGTAGAAGCCGATGATGAGGAAGACGACAAGGACAATGACAAACACAACTGACAATGCTCCACCGCCCAGCGCTGAAAGTACCGCGCCCGCCGGCAGGAACGCGATGGCCATCAGGATACCCAACAGAAGAACCCGCCCGAAATAGGCCAGAATTCTATCGAACCGGAAGGTTGGGAAAATACCTCTTGGATATTCCTCAAGCAGGACAAAGCGGTGCCACGACACCACAATCCAGAACATCGTCACAAATATCACGACCATAAAGCCCACCAGGAAGCCAATCGCCGATCCGCTCGAAA
This sequence comes from Ruegeria sp. YTSA219, assembly GCF_059609985.1. Lineage (NCBI taxonomy): Bacteria > Pseudomonadati > Pseudomonadota > Alphaproteobacteria > Rhodobacterales > Roseobacteraceae > Ruegeria > Ruegeria sp. YTSA219. Next base: position 56,107 of record NZ_JBXWMT010000011.1, on the reverse strand, counting down.
CGCCCGCAGGCAACTCTCCGGTGGTTGTATTGAGTTGATCCAGCGGAACGTCCAATACAAAAAACAGTGCGACAATCACCGCTGTCGCAACCAAAGATGGCCCGAACGTAATCTGCAAAACCTGTTTGAGATTCCCAATAACCATCCGCACCGAATGTGCAAAAATCTTCCAACCCAGCATCTGAAATCTATCCCTTCAACCAATCCTTGTTTTCTTTCCTTCTGTTTCACCCCAAATCCCGACCTGCGTCAACGCAGATAACTTGCCCCCGCGTTCAAAACCCGCTAGGGGCCAGTCGTTCTACGCATAAAGGGAAGTCAGATGTCCGCGCCCAAGAAAGTTGTTCTGGCCTATTCCGGTGGCCTTGATACCTCGATCATCCTGAAATGGCTGCAGACCGAGTATGGTTGTGAGGTCGTAACCTTCACCGCCGACCTGGGTCAGGGCGAGGAGTTGGAGCCCGCCCGCAAGAAGGCCGAGCTGCTGGGGATCAAGCCCGAAAACATCTATATTGAGGACATCCGCGAAGAATTCGTTCGCGATTTCGTCTTTCCGATGTTCCGTGCGAATGCGCAGTATGAGGGCCTGTACCTGCTGGGCACCTCGATTGCGCGCCCGTTGATCTCGAAACGTCTGGTCGAGATTGCCGAGGCGACCGGAGCGGATGCCGTATCTCATGGCGCGACCGGTAAGGGCAACGATCAGGTGCGGTTCGAACTGGCCGCTTACGCGCTGAACCCTGACATCAAGGTGATTGCCCCGTGGCGCGAGTGGGACTTGTCCAGCCGCACCAAGCTGCTGGAATTTGCCGAGGCCAACCAGATTCCGATCGCCAAGGACAAGCGGGGCGAGGCACCGTTCTCGGTTGATGCCAACCTGCTGCACACCTCATCCGAAGGCAAGGTTCTGGAAGACCCCGCCGATATGGCGCCCGATTACGTCTATCAGCGCACGGTCCACCCCGAGGACGCGCCGAATAAACCTGAATTCATCGAGATCGGGTTCGAAAAAGGTGACGCGGTCAGCATCAACGGCGAGGCGATGAGCCCCGCGACCATCTTGACCAAGCTGAACGAATATGGCGGCAAGCACGGCATTGGGCGTCTCGATCTGGTCGAAGGTCGCTTTGTTGGCATGAAATCGCGCGGCATCTATGAAACACCGGGCGGCACTATCCTGTTGGAAGCACACCGTGGCATCGAGTCCATCACCATGGATCGGGGCGCGATGCATCTGAAAGACCAGCTGATGCCTCAATATGCAGAGCTGATCTATAACGGCTTCTGGTACTCGCCCGAGCGCGAGATGCTGCAGGCCGCGATCGACAAATCTCAGGATCATGTCACCGGCACCGTGCGCGTGAAGCTGTACAAAGGTCTGGCATCGACCGTGGGCCGCTGGTCGGAACACTCGCTGTATTCCGAGGCGCACGTGACCTTCGAAGAGGATGCTGGTGCCTACGATCAGAAAGACGCTGCGGGATTCATCCAACTGAACGCCCTACGCCTGAAACTGCTGGCAGCACGCGACAAACGGCTGTCAAAGTAAGACAGCTGAGATTTTGACCTGAAGACCCGGCAGCCCCTCAGGATGCCGGGTTTTTTATGCGCCCATTTTTGCCACCTCCCGTCAGGTCACTCTTGCTCCACCGCAGGATATGTCTTTACCCAAGTCACAACACTGAAAGGAGGGGGCATGTTGCAGGATATCGCAGAAGGTATTCAGAGCGGTCTGAATGGCAAAAACTTCGATGGGTCGTTGAAATTCGATTGCGGTGATGCCGGTGTGATTGTTCTGGCCGACAATCAGGCGACGACGCAGGATCGGGACACTGATTGCACCATTCGTATCTCACAAGAGAACCTAACCAAGCTGCTGACCGGCAAGCTGAACCCGATGACCGGTATTGCCATGGGCAAGCTCAAGATCTCGGGCAATATGGGTGTGGCGATGAAACTGGGGCAGTTGCTGGGCTAAGGCGATAAACTCGTCTCACCAGCGCGTGAGAACAGATGTCAGCGCGTTGCGCCCGGGGGTTTCCCAAGGCAGTCTGATCATGGAAGGAGACCCACCATGATCCGAACCACATACATTGACGCTGTCAAACCTTGGCTTCTGTTTGCGCTGATCCTCATCGTCGCAATGCTGCGCGCCGCGCCTGCACCGGCTGCCGGAACCGAGACGCTGACCGTGGCCGGGGGGTGTTTCTGGTGCGTTGAATCCGATTTCGAATCCGTGCCGGGCGTGGTTCAGGCGGTCTCGGGCTATACCGGGGGCGCAACGGCGGACCCGACCTATGGCGAGGTAACCAAAGGCGGCACCGGCCATTATGAGGCTGTTCAGATCACCTTTGATCCGGACCGTGTTTCCCGTGAAACCTTGCTGAGCCTGTTTTTCCGCTCGGTCGATCCCACGGATGCGGGCGGCCAGTTCTGCGACCGGGGCGAGAGTTACCGGACCGCGGTATTTGTCTCTAACACAGGCGAAAAGGCGTTAGCCGAGGCTGCAAAATCCAAAGCACAGAACGTCCTGCGTCAAACGATTGTCACCCCGATCCTGCAACAGGACCGGTTTTACCCGGCCGAAGCCTATCATCAGGATTACTATAAGGGCGAAAAACTGGTCTTTACGCGGTTCGGTCCCAAACGCCAGCGCAACGCCTATAAGGCCTATCGCAAAGCATGCGGTCGCGACGCCCGCGTCAAACAGCTGTGGGGCAGTGACGCGCCCTTTGCCGGGTCTTAATCAAAGCGCGCTTCGCGCACTTCTTTCAGATCAGGAATGACATCCGCCGTACCGTGCCGTGTCACCATCAACGCGGCAGCCCGGTTTGCCTGCAATATTGCCTGCTCCATCGGCATGCCACGATCCATTCCTGCCAGAACGTAACCAGTGAACGTATCGCCCGCACCAGTTGTGTCCACCGCCTGAACCTTGTGAGCCAAAAAATCCGAGGTCGTCCCCTTATGATGATATCGCGCGCCCTTTGATCCGAGGGTCACAATGACATGCTCTATCCCCAACTCGGACAGGCCCTGCCCGGTTGCCCGCCGCAGCTGCTCGGCCTCGACCTCATTTAGGATCAGGAAATCCAGATACGGAAGAACCGCCCGCACTGCATCGGCTTGAAAAGGGGCCGCCGCGTAACAGACAGTCAGCCCCATTTCGCGGCCCATTTTTGCGGCTTCGACCTGCAAGTTGGTTTCGTTTTGCGTCACAATCAGATCACCCTGATCCGCCGATGACAGCGCCTGGCCCAGTTGATCTGACGTAATTGCATGATTTGCGCCTTGAAACAGGATGATATTGTTTTCACCCTCGGCGTCTACGGCGATAATGGCGTGCCCGGTAGGATCTGAAACCTCGGCAATCCACCGGGTATCGACGCCATATTCGGTCAGCCTGTCACGCGCCCAGCGCCCGTCGGGCCCTATGGCCCCAATATGCGCCACCCGTGCGCCGGCCCGCGCGCCGGCGACGGACATATTCGCGCCCTTGCCGCCCAGAAACCGATCCAAACGGTTGGCCGAAAGCGTCTCACCCGCGCCCGGCAGGTGTGGCACATCATAAATCATGTCTGCGTTGATCGAGCCTAGATTCCAGATTGTCATGGCTTAACCAATATCGCAGGAGGCCAGAATGGCCATGTTCAGAATGTCATTGGCCGTCGATATGGTCGAACAGATCTGAATCGGCTTGTCGATGCCCGACAAGATCGGGCCGATCACCGTGGCCCCACCCATTTCCTGCATCAACTTGGTCGAGATCGAGGCCGAATGCCGTGCTGGGACAATCAGGATATTCGCCGGTCCGGTCAGGCGCTGGAACGGATAGTTTGCCTGCTGGTCGACATTCAGCGCCACGTCCACCGTCATTTCACCTTCGTATTCGAAATCTACGCCACGCTGATCCAGAACGGCAGGAGCGCGGTGCATCTTTTCGGCCCGCTCCGACACCGGGTAGCCAAACGTCGAAAAGCTGACAAAGGCAACGCGCGGCTCCAGCCCCATATGGCGGGCAACGGCTGCTGAGCGCTCGGCGATATTGGCCAGATCGTTTTCGTCCGGCCATTCATGGACTAGAGTGTCGCCGATCAGCACGATCCGCCCCTTGTGCAACAGCGCCGTCACACCGGCCGCGCCACGGGCCGCATCTGCATCGAACACATGGTTGATCCGATCCAGCACATGCGCCGATTTACGCGTCGCGCCCGAGACCAAACCGTCGCCATGCCCATGTGCCAGCATCAGCGATGAAAACACATGCCGGTCGCGCGCGGCAAGTCGATGAATATCCTTTCGATCAAAGCCTTTACGCTGCAGGCGATCGTACAAAAAATCAGAATAGGTATCGAGATGCGCAGTGTTGGCGGCATTCACGACCTCCAGCTCACGCACAGCATCGCCCAGCCCGGCCTCTTCCAGCTTTTGCTTGACGTCATCCGGGCGGCCTACGACCAGCGCCTTACCAAAGCCCGAGCGTTGATACATCACCGCAGCCCGCAGCACACGCGGATCGTCGCCCTCGGCAAAGATCATTCGGCTTTGCGCCTGACGGGCCCGCGCGTTCAGGCCGCGCAGAATGCTGGCGGTCGGATCCATGCGGGATTTCAAGCTCAGCTCATACGCGTCCATGTCGATAATCGGGCGCCGCGCCGCGCCGGTATCCATCCCGGCCCGCGCAACGGCGGGCGGAATGCGGTGAATCAGGCGCGGATCGAAAGGTGTCGGGATAATATAATCGCGCCCAAAGGTCAGCGACTTACCATAGGCCATCGCGACCTCATCAGGGACATCTTCGCGCGCGAGGTTGGCCAGGGCGTGGGCACAGGCAATTTTCATCTCGTCATTGATGGCGCGGGCGTGGATATCCAGCGCACCGCGGAACAGGTAGGGAAAGCCCAACACGTTGTTGACCTGGTTCGGATAATCGCTGCGCCCTGTGGCGACGATGGCATCAACGCGCACTTCGTGGGCCTCTTCCGGCGTAATTTCCGGATCGGGGTTTGCCATCGCAAAAATCACCGGGTTATCGGCCATGCTGGCGACCATATCCTGCGTCACAGCCCCTTTGACCGACACGCCCAGAAAGACGTCTGCGCCTTTCATGGCGTCTTCCAGCGTACGCAGATCTGTGGTGATCGCATGGGCCGATTTCCACTGGTTCATGCCCTCGGTCCGGCCCTGATAGATCACGCCTTTGGTGTCACACACGATGCAGTTCTCATGCCGCGCGCCCATCGACTTGAGCAGTTCGATACACGCTATCCCAGCAGCCCCGGCACCGTTCAGAACAATCTTCACATCTTCGATCTTCTTGCCCGAGATACGCAGCGCATTCAGCAGGCCCGCCGCACAGATCACCGCCGTGCCATGCTGATCATCGTGGAAGACGGGGATATCCATTTCTTCCTTCAGGCGCTGTTCGATGATGAAACACTCGGGCGCCTTGATGTCTTCCAGATTGATGCCGCCAAAGGTTGGCCCCATCAGTCGCACGGCGCGGCAGAACTCATCCGGGTCTTCGGTGTCCAGCTCGATATCGATCGAGTTTACGTCAGCGAAACGCTTGAACAGGACTGACTTGCCCTCCATCACCGGTTTTGAGCCCAGCGCGCCCAGATTACCAAGACCCAAAACCGCCGTCCCATTCGAAATCACGGCGACCAGATTTCCCTTGTTGGTATAGTCATAGGCCGTTTCTGGATTTTCCGCGATTGCTTCACATGGAACAGCCACGCCGGGGCTGTAGGCCAGCGACAGGTCGCGCTGCGTCGTCATGGGAACGGTGGCTTGTACCTCCCACTTGCCAGGAGTTGGGTCCAGGTGAAAGGCCAGCGCCTCTTCGTTGGTGATCTTCGCTTTGGGCATTTGATACGTCGTTTCTCTGCAACTTCGGGGCTTCTGCCTCATAGCGCAGGCACGCGCGCGCCTCAACGAGAATACTTTTGCCTTTCGCACCAGATGGCGGATTTGTAAGGTCGCGACCGAACGCCGTCAAAAGGGATCAGCCTTGTCCACAGTCACGCCGATGATGGCGCAATATCTCGAAATCAAAGAGGCCCATGCCGACGCCCTTCTGTTTTACCGGATGGGCGATTTCTACGAGATGTTTTTCGAGGATGCCGTCAACGCCGCCGAGGCGCTGGACATCGCCCTGACCAAACGCGGCAAGCACAACGACGCCGACATTCCGATGTGCGGTGTGCCGGTCCATGCCGCCGAAGGGTACCTGCTGACGCTGATCCGAAAAGGCTTTCGCGTGGCCGTTTGCGAACAGATGGAAAGCCCGGTTGAGGCAAAGAAGAGAGGCTCTAAATCAGTTGTAAAGCGCGGTGTTGTCCGGCTGGTGACACCCGGAACACTGACCGAGGACGCGCTGCTAGAGGCGCGCCGCCACAACTTTCTGGCCTGTTATGCCGAGGTGAGGGATGAAGCGGCGCTTGCCTGGGCCGATATCTCAACCGGGGCGTTTCACGTGATGCCTTTGACCTCTGTGCGCCTAAGCCCTGAACTGGCCCGGCTGGCCCCGTCGGAGCTGATCGTGGCTGACGGGGCCGAACAGGTCCTGCACGAACCTGCCCGCGATCTGGGCATCTCGCTGACGCCCATTGGCCGCGCCAGTTTCGACAGCACGGCGGCTGAAAAGCGCATCTGCGCTTTGTTTCACGTGGGCGCGCTGGACGCGTTTGGAAATTTTGGCCGGGCCGAAGTGTCCGCTATGGGCGCATTGATTGACTATTTGGAGATCACGCAAAAAGGCAAATTGCCCCTGCTGCAAACGCCGCTGAAAGAATCCGAGGACCGCGTGGTGCAGATCGACGCCGCAACGCGCCGCAATCTGGAGCTGACCCGGTCGCTGTCTGGCGGGCGCGCCGGATCGCTTTTGTCGGTGGTTGACCGTACAGTCACGCCGGGCGGCGCGCGGTTGTTGGAACAGCGCCTGTCCAGCCCCTCGCGCAATCTGGATGTGATCCACGGGCGGTTGGATGCGGTAAGTTTTGCAGCCGATGACAGCCTGATCGCCCAAGATCTGCGCGATGCCTTGCGCAAAACCCCCGATTTGGACCGCGCCTTGTCGCGCCTGTCGCTGGAACGCGGCGGTCCTCGCGATCTGGCCGCCATCCGCAACGGGCTGGCGCAGGCTGCAACCATAGCCGAACTGTGCAATGCCGGAGATCTGCCGGTATTGCTGGCCACTGCGGTGCAAAACCTGACAGGGTTTGATGATCTGCTGACCCTGCTGGATGAGGCGCTTGTGGCCGAGCCGCCTCTGATGGCGCGCGACGGCGGCTTCATTGCCCCCGGCTATGACGCGGAACTGGATGAGGCGCGCACCCTGCGGGACGAAGGCCGCTCGGTCATCGCCGGGTTTCAGCAGAAATATTCCCAGCACACCGGCATCACCTCGCTGAAGATCAAGCATAACAACGTGCTGGGCTATTTCATCGAAACCACGGCCACACATGCCGAAAAGATGTTGAACCCGCCGTTCTCCGAAACCTATATCCACCGGCAAACCACGGCCAATCAGGTGCGGTTCACGACAGTAGAACTGTCCGAGATCGAAACCCGTATCCTGAACGCCGGAAATCATGCTTTGGAGATCGAAAAGCGGCTCTATCAAAGGCTTTCTAATGAGATTCTTACCCGTGCTGCGCAACTGAACCAAGCCGCGCGCGGGCTGGCAGAGCTGGACCTAACCACTGCGCTGGCCGATCTGGCACGGGGCGAGAACTGGTGTCGCCCGCAGGTCGATGCCTCTCGTGCCTTTGATATTCAGGGCGGGCGGCATCCGGTTGTTGAACATGCGCTGCGCCAACAAAGCGGTGACGCGTTTATCGCCAATGATTGTGATCTCAGCGCCGAAGATGGTGCTGCAATCTGGTTGCTGACCGGCCCCAACATGGCGGGTAAATCAACCTTCCTGCGGCAGAATGCGCTGATCGCCCTGCTTGCACAGATGGGCAGCTATGTTCCAGCCGAACAAGCCTATATCGGTGTAGTCAGCCAGCTGTTCAGCCGTGTCGGGGCATCTGACGATCTGGCCAGGGGTCGGTCGACCTTTATGGTTGAAATGGTCGAAACCGCCGCCATCCTCAATCAAGCCGACGATCATGCGCTGGTCATTCTGGATGAAATCGGACGCGGGACGGCCACCTATGACGGGCTTTCCATCGCCTGGGCCACGCTCGAACATCTGCACGCCGCCAATAAATGTCGCGCGCTGTTTGCAACGCATTATCACGAGCTGACCGCGCTGGCCGGAAATCTGGAAGGTGTCGACAACGCCACCGTTGCGGTCAAGGAATGGGAGGGCGAAGTGATCTTTTTGCACGAGGTTCACAAAGGCGCCGCAGACCGGTCCTATGGTGTCCAGGTGGCGCAACTGGCTGGCCTGCCGGCATCCGTTGTCGAACGTGCCCGCGTTGTGCTGGACCAGCTGGAGAAAACCGAACGCGAAGGCGGCAAGCAAAAGGCTTTGATCGACGATCTGCCGCTGTTCTCGGCTGCCCCGCCGCCACCGCCTCCCCCAAAAGCTTCACCCGTTGCGGATATGTTGGGTGAGATCTTGCCGGATGAGCTAAGCCCGCGCGAGGCATTGGACCTGATCTATAAATTGAAAGAGGCGGCCAGATCCTGACCGCCTCAATAATTGAATGATATCTTAAGCGCTTAGCTTGCCGGCGTGGACGACACACCCACCTGCGCGGGGCGCAAGAGCCGGTCGTACAGCATAAAGCCTTCTGCAGATACCTGGATGATGTCACCGGCGCGTGTTCCGGGCACGGGGGCCTCGAACATCGCCTCATGCACATTGGGGTCAAACCGATCGCCAACTTCTGGCGTGATCACCTGAATCCCGTGTTTCTGAAACACGTCCTTCAGCGCGCGCATGGTCAGTTCAACACCTTCCAGCAAAGCGCCTGCGACCTCTTTCTGCTCGTCGGTTGCGGCCTCAAGCGCGCGTTTCATATTGTCATAGACCGGCAGCATGTCACGGGCCAGTTTCGAGCCGCCATACTGTTCGGCATCGCGCCGTGCCTTGTCGCCGCGCTTGCGCGCGTTTTCCGCATCGGCCAATGCACGCATGAATTTGTCTTTGTAGTCGTCGCGCTCGGCGCGCAGCTCATCCAGCTCCAGCGCTTCTTCGCTGATCTCAGCAAATTCATCTGCCAGCTCTTCGGCCTCGGCCGTTGCGATATCGTCCAGAAAATCTTCGTTCTTGGGCTCTGCCATCTCTTACCCTCTAGCTCCGGTCGGATATCAGTTTGCCGACCAGTTGCGCCGTATAATCCACGATCGGCACGATCCGTCCATAATTCAGACGTGTGGGCCCGATGACCCCAACCGCACCGATTATCTTACGATCAGCGTTCATATATGGAGACACCACCAAAGAGGAACCCGAAAGTGAGAAAAGTTTGTTCTCAGACCCGATAAAAATGCGCACACCTTCGCCTTCTTCGGTCAATTCCAGAAATTCGGCGATGTCGCGCTTGCGTTCGAGGTCGTCAAACAGGGTGCGAATGCGCTCCAACTCATCTGCTTCGCCACGTTCACCCAGCAGATTCGCCCGCCCTCGGACGATCAAACGAGCCGAGTCGCCATCATCCCCGTCCCATGCGGCCATGCCGCTGTCGACCATTTCACGGGCCAGCACGTCAATTTCCTGTTTCCGCGCATCGATCTGGGTCAGCATCTGACGGCGAACCTCGCTGATTGTGCGGCCCTCGATCAGGGCGTTCAGAAAATTCGCCGCTTCCCGCATCGAGCTGGGCGTTTGCCCGGGTGGCGGCTTGAACAGCCGGTTTTCCACCTGACCGTCGGAAAAGACCAAAACCACCAGGGCCCTGTCATGCCCAAGCGACACAAATTCGATATGTTTGATTTCCGCTTCGTGTTTCGGCGTCAAAACCAGTGAGGCCCCTTGTGTCACGTGTGACAAGGCCGCACCGACACGGTCAAGCATCCCGCCGACATCCCCCGAGTTAGCGCCCAGTGTGTCGTCCAGCTTCTGCCGGTCATCCGCGCCCAGATCACCGACCTCCAGCAATCCGTCCACGAACATCCGTAACCCGTGTTGCGTCGGAATCCGCCCCGCACTGACATGAGGGCTGTCGAGCAGGCCCAGAAACTCAAGATCCTGCATCACATTGCGAACCGTCGCCGCACTGACTTTTTCCGACAAAGTGCGCGTCAGGGTACGGCTGCCGACAGGCTCACCGCTATCCAGATAGCTTTCGACAATCAGCCGAAACACCTCGCGCGACCGGTCATTCATCTCGTTCAGAATTTTGCTAGCGTCACTCATCGGCAATCCTCTGCTGGATGGCCATTAAATAGCAGGTAGGCGAAAGGTCAATCAGGGTTGCATCCTGACGCTGCGGGGCGGTATCCCCAAACCAGCAAACAAAGGAATTCCCATGCGACCCTCAGGACGTGATCTAAACGAAATGCGCGCCGTTTCAATCGAAACGGGATTTACCAAACATGCCGAAGGTTCCTGCCTGATTAAGATGGGCGATACCCATGTGTTGTGCACTGCCACGATCGAAGATCGCGTGCCACCGTTCATCAAGGGTTCGGGCCTGGGCTGGGTTACCGCTGAATACGGCATGCTGCCCCGTGCGACCAATACACGGATGCGGCGCGAGGCTGCCAGCGGTAAGCAGGGTGGTCGTACCGTGGAAATCCAGCGTTTGATCGGCCGTGCCCTGCGTGCAGGTGTCGATCGAGTTGCCTTGGGTGAACGCCAGATCACCGTCGACTGCGATGTGATCCAGGCCGATGGTGGCACCCGATGTGCCTCGATCACAGGCGGTTGGGTTGCGCTGCGTCTTGCGGTCAACAAGCTAATGAAAACGGGTGACGTGATCTCGGACCCGCTGGTTGACCCGGTTGCGGCCGTGTCCTGCGGTATTTACGCCGGTCAACCGGTGCTGGATCTGGATTACCCCGAAGACAGCGAAGCCGGCGTGGACGGCAACTTTATCATGACCGGGTCCGGCAAATTGATCGAAGTTCAAATGAGCGCCGAAGGCTCGGTCTTTAGCCGCGTTCAGATGGATCAACTAATGGATCTGGCTGAACAGGGCGTTAGTGAACTGGCTGCTGCGCAAAAAGCCGCCACCGCATGACCCGCAAGTTCGACGGCGACAGGTTGCTGGTGGCCACGCATAACAAAGGCAAGCTTGAGGAGATGGCACATCTGCTTGAACCCTTTGGTGTCACCGTTATCGGCGCCGCCGACATGGACCTGCCTGAACCGGAAGAGACCGAGGATACATTCGTCGGCAATGCCCGGATCAAGGCCCATGCCGCCGCCAAAGCCACCGGCCTTCCTGCCCTGTCGGACGATTCCGGGATCACCATCGACGCGCTTGACGGGGCGCCGGGCGTCTACACCGCCGATTGGGCAGAAACCGGCAATGGCCGCGATTTCCTGATGGCCATGACCCGCGCACATGAGGAGCTTGATGCGAAGAACGCCGCCCATCCCCGCACCGCGCAATTCCGTTGCACTCTGGTTTTGGCCTGGCCCGACGGCCATGACGAGGTGTTCGAGGGTATCGCCCCTGGCCATCTGGTCTGGCCAATCCGTGGCGCGGACGGCTTTGGTTATGACCCGATGTTTGTGCCCGAGGGCCATGACATCACCTTTGCGCAGATGGATCGCTGGGAAAAGAACAAGATCAGCCATCGCGGTCGCGCGGTTGAGATGTTCGTGAAAGGCTGTTTTGGCGGATGATTGGCGCAACGGGGGCTTTGGCCTGTATGTGCATTGGCCCTTTTGCGAGGCCAAATGCCCCTATTGCGATTTCAACAGCCATGTTTCCCGTGAAATCGATCAAAAACAATGGCTTGAGGCCTATCTGACCGAGCTGCACCGCTGCGCCGCCGAGACCCCCAACCGTGTTCTGAACACGATCTTTTTTGGCGGCGGCACCCCGTCTCTGATGGATCCCGAAACCGTCGCCGCAGTGATTGATACCGCCCGCGCCCTTTGGCACCCCGCCAATGACATGGAAATCACACTTGAAGCCAATCCCAGCTCGGTCGAGGCGGGACGGTTCGCAGCCTACCGGGAAGCAGGCGTCAACCGTATCTCAATGGGGGTTCAGGCGCTGAATGATGACGATCTGCGCCGGTTGGGCCGCATTCACAGCGTGGCCGAAGCGCGGGCTGCTTATGACATAGCCCGTCATTGTTTTGAACGGGTCAGCTTTGACCTGATCTATGCGCGGCAACATCAAACCCTTGATGCCTGGCGCGCAGAGTTGACCGAAGCCCTGTCGATGGCGGTCGATCACCTGTCGCTGTACCAACTGACCATAGAAGACGGAACCGCCTTTGGTGATCGCTATGCCGTGGGCAAGCTACGCGGCCTGCCCTTGGATGATAGCGCCGCCGATATGTATCTGGCCACGCAAAAGATCTGCGAGGCTCATGGTCTGCCCGCCTATGAGGTATCGAACCACGCCCGCCCCGGCGCGGAATCACAGCACAATCTGATCTATTGGCGCTATGGTGACTATGTCGGCATTGGCCCCGGCGCCCATGGACGGATCACCCAGAATGGCCAGAAATACGCGACTGAAACCTATCTGAATCCGCAGCGGTGGTTGGATGCGGCTTCCTGTGGTAGCGGAGAGAAAGAACGCGCCGCATTGTCGCGTGAAGATCAGGCAAGTGAATACCTTATGATGGGTCTTAGAGTTTCCGACGGGCTAGATATAGATAGATATATGGGAATATCAGGCCACCCCTTACCACAAGACCCATTGGGCCATCTTCAGGATATCGGCATGGTTCAAATGCTGGATGGTAGACTGATGGCTACAACCGACGGGCGGGCCGTCTTGAACGCCGTGATCCGCGAACTTTTGGGATAGACCATGCAATATCTGTGGGCAGGGCTTGGATTGTTATGCGTCGGGCTGGCCGCTGTTGGGGTGGTACTTCCCCTACTACCAACGGTTCCATTTCTGCTTCTCGCCGCCTTCTTCTTTGCCCGCTCGTCTTCACGGCTGCATAGCTGGCTGATAACGCACCGACTGTTTGGCCCAATGATCGTCGATTGGCAGAGTTCAGGCGCGATTCGTCCGGCCGCAAAAAAGGCGGCCACCCTGTCGGTCACCGCCGTATTTGGACTATCGGTCATGATGTCTGCGCCGTCTCATGTCCTGATCATCCAGGCGATTGTACTAGGCGGCGTGATGTTCTTTATCTGGACCCGCCCTAGCGGCTGAGCTTGGAACAAAGATCATCCAGTTGATCCAGGTTCTCATAGGTCAGGACCACCTGCCCCGTTTCCGAGCCCGCTTTGTGATTGATCGCCACTTTCATCGCCAGAATCGCGGAAAGATCCTTTTCCAGCGCCCGGGTATCCGCATCTTTACCCGCATTCAGATCCCGAGACCTTGGTGCCGGTCGGGCCGCATCCCCCTGCTGTTGCTTCTTCACCAGCGCTTCCGTTGCCCGCACCGACAGCCCGTCTTTGACAATTTGCTTTGCAAGATCCGAGGCATTCTCGGCCGTGATCAGCGTTCGTGCATGGCCAGCCGATAATTTTCCTTCTATTACAAGGGTTTGTACATCCATTGGCAGGGACAACAGGCGCAGCAAATTGGCAATATGACTGCGGCTTTTGCCCAATGCTTCAGCCAGCTTTTCTTGCGTATGACCAAAGCGGTCCATCAGCTGCTTATAGCCGGCCGCCTCTTCCACCGCATTCAAATCCGCGCGCTGAATGTTTTCGATAATGGCGACTTCCAGAACCTCAGTGTCATCAAAATCGCGAACGATAACGGGGATATCATGCAACTGCGCCATTTGCGCCGCGCGCCAGCGGCGTTCACCCGCGACGATTTCATAATCGCCTTCGGCAATCTCGCGGACGATCAGCGGCTGAATGATCCCCTTCTCTTTGACCGAAGCGGCAAGCTCATCCAGATGCTCCCGGGCAAAGGTGCGGCGCGGCTGATTTGGGTTTGCGTGAAGCTTTTCGATTGGAATCGTCAGGTCCGGCCGCCGTGAATCAGTTGGCACGCGTCCCTGGGGCTCTTGTGTGACATCTGCCATCAACGCCGAAAGCCCGCGACCCAACCCTCTTGGTTTTGATTTTCTGGCTGTCACAGGGTCCTCCTAGTACCGCTCAGACTGCGGTTTTATTGTTCTTATGCATGACTTCCCGGGCCAAATGCCGATAGGCCATCGCGCCCAGAGACCCCGAGTCATATTGCAAAACCGGCAACGCGTATGACGGAGCCTCACTGACCCGCACATTTCTGGGTATTTTGGTTTTAAATACCATCTCGCCCAGATTGTCACGTGCGTCTTTTTCGACCTGACGGGACAAGTTGTTGCGGTTGTCATACATAGTCAGCACAACACCTTCGATTCTGAGGTCTGGGTTCGCAGTCTGTCGCACCTCGCGAATGGTCAGCATGAGCTGGGACAAACCCTCTAATGCGAAGAACTCGCTTTGCAATGGCACCAGTACGGAATGCGCTGCGACCATCGCGTTTACCGTCAGAAGATTCAGCGATGGCGGACAGTCAATCAGGACGAAATCCAGATCGTACTTATCAATAGCAGTCTGGCGCAACGCGTCATGCAGTAAATAGCTGCGTTTTTCGTTCGAAATCAGTTCGATATCGGCGGAACTGAGATCTACCGTAGCGGGGACAACGAGAATACCTTCAATCTCCGAGTCCTGAACGACCGCATCCAAAGGCGCATCATCCAGAATCAGATCATAAGTTGTCCAATCTCGATCCTCGACGCCTAAACCGGTTGAAGCATTTCCCTGTGGATCCAGATCAACCACTAAAACCCTGCATCCGGCCTCGGCCAAGCCTGCTGCCAAGTTTATGGCTGTTGTCGTCTTCCCAACTCCGCCCTTCTGGTTGGCTACCGCTATGATCCGGGGGCCTGAGGGACGAGATAGATCAACCACGTGATACTCCTTTGACCTTGAGGATGACGGCTTGGGGTTCTGTTAAACTTGTAATCGGATCACAGGTGAAATTCCATTCTTCCTGCGCATCCTGTACCTCTTTTTTCCAGCTTACACCTTTCGGCAACAAAGCGACGCCAGAATCGCCTAAATGTCTGTCACAAAAAGATAATAATACCCCGAGATCTGCCAAGGCGCGGGCAGACAAAACATCTGCATTCAGGGGGTCCACCGCTTCAATGCGTTTCGCCACCACTTTACAGTTTGCGCCACATTCCCGGGATACATTGCGTAAAAACGCAGATTTTCGCTGATCGCTTTCAACAAAGGTAAATTTTGCGTCTGGCGCTTCTTCAATCGCCATGATTACACAGACCATACCAGGAAACCCGCCACCACTTCCAATATCAACCCAATGCGAAAAGTTCTCGGCACATCGAAAAACCTGAACGGAATCCAAAATGTGCCGTGTCCAGATTTCGGACAAGCTTTTGCGCGATACGAGGTTGATTTTCGGGTTCCAGCGCTCGACAAGGGCAACATATGTTGCCAGTCGATCAAATGTTTCACGTGAAACATTCAGACCGTCAAACAGCTCTTCCTTCATGCTTTGCGCACCCTCTGATCTCGGCGAAGCTTGGCCAACACCAAAGTCAGCGCTGCCGGCGTCACACCCTCTATCCGGCTTGCCTGCGCTACATTCTCGGGACGGGCGTTGGACAACTTCTGCTTCATCTCTGACGACAGCCCATCCAATGCGAAGAAGTCAAAATCACGCGGAATCTCATAGGCTTCATCGCGTTTCATCGCTTCGACATCACGTCTTTGCCGCTCGATATAATTCGCATACAGCGCATCGCGTTCCACTTGCTGCCGAATGCCTGATTCAACGTCCTGCAACTCAGGAATCAAGGGAACAAGGTCCTCAAAGCTCACATCAGGAAAGGCCAAAATCGCCATACCATCGCGGCGATTGCCATCCTGATTGACCTTGATACCAGCTTCTCGCACTTCTTTCGGAGTATAGGTATGATCTGTGAGCTTCTTTTTTGCAGCCTCCAACTTCTCCATTTTTTCAGAGAAGTGCTTGCGGCGCGTCTCGCTTACGCAACCTAGGCGTATGCCAATAGGTGTCAGTCGTTGGTCGGCATTATCGGCGCGCAAAGACAATCTAAACTCTGCCCGTGAGGTAAACATCCGATAAGGTTCCGCCACTCCGCGAGTAGTCAGGTCATCGACCATGACGCCAATATAACTGTCGGAACGCGTGAAATGGATTGGATCCCGACCCGAGACCTGAAGGGCAGCATTGAGGCCAGCCACCATTCCCTGAGCTGCAGCTTCCTCATATCCTGTGGTGCCGTTAATCTGACCCGCAAGATATAGTCCTGGCGCCTCAGGCAACGACAGTGATGATGTCAGAACGCGAGGATCTACGTAGTCATATTCGATGGCGTAGCCAGGTTGGAGGATCTCTGCCTTTTCCAGCCCCTTAATGGATCTGACATAATCGACCTGAACATCCTGTGGCAGTGAGGTAGAAATTCCATTCGGATAGATTGTGTGATCATTCACACCTTCTGGCTCGAGGAAAATCTGATGAGATTCCTTATCCGCAAACCGCACAATCTTATCTTCGATCGAAGGGCAATATCTGGGGCCTATACCGTCAATATGTCCCCCATACATCGCCGATCTGGAAAGATTCTTTTCAATGATCTCATGTGTTCTGGCATTGGTATGCGTAATCCCGCAAGAAATCTGTGGTGCCACCACCCCCATCGAAAGGAATGAGAACAGCGTAGGTTCATCATCGCCGTCCTGACGTTCGAGACCTGACCAATCAATCGTCCGACCATCCAGCCGGGGCGGTGTCCCCGTTTTCAAGCGTCCTAGCGGCAGGTTAAGGCGATCCAAACGCTCGGCCAGCTTTACCGAGGGACGGTCCCCCATACGCCCGCCAGGGCGCGATACGTCACCAATGTGAATAACGCCTCTCAAAAATGTCCCAGACGTCAGGATCACAGCGCCGGCCCGTATTTCAGACTCATCCGCCAATCGAATTCCGGTAACAGCAGGTCCATTCACCAGGAAATCTGTCACCTCGCCGACTACGACGCTGAGGTTCGGCTGTGCCGTGGTTTCTCGCTGCATCGCAGCTCGGTACAAAGCCCGGTCTGCCTGCGTTCTGGGCCCCTGAACTGCGGGGCCTTTACGGCGATTCAGCAAACGAAACTGAATTCCCGCCTGGTCTGCGACGCGCCCCATCACCCCGTCCAACGCGTCAATTTCGCGAACAAGATGCCCTTTGCCGAGGCCCCCAATAGCGGGGTTACAGGACATTACGCCGATATCAGTGGCCGACAGAGTCACAAGGGCGGTAGTCGCACCCATCCGGGCGGCCGCATGGGCCGCTTCTGTTCCGGCGTGGCCCGCTCCGATAACGACGACGTCAAAATCCGAATGTTTCACGTGAAACACTCCTTACTTTCCCAGGCAGAAGCTTGAGAATATTTCATCCAACAAGTCTTCTACACCAATTCTGCCAACCAGAGCTTCCAAAGCGCGGATCGCGGTTCTCAGTTCCTCGGCTGCGATATCATACAGGTCGGGACCTGATTCCAGAACAGCGATTGCAGCACTAAGTGCATCGCGCGCTGTGATCAGCGCTATACGATGCCTTTCACGCGTAGCGATACCATGGGTAGTAGTACGATCACCTAAAACACGCGATATGTTGGAAATCAACCGATCCACACCCTGCCCGGTTTTCCCTGAGATTCCTTCATCAGAACTGTTTCTCAGATCGGATTTCGGAAGAACCTGAATATCTCCCTCCAACAGCTGAACGCCCAGCTCTTTTGGATCATCAGTCAGAAATACGCGCAGATCGGCGGCCTCGGCGCGCTTTTTGGCCCGCTCAATTCCCAGGCTTTCGACGTGATCGTCGGTTTCCCGCAAGCCCGCTGTATCCAACAAAGTAACGGGAAGTCCCTCAAGGTCCATTCGAACTTCAATCACATCGCGCGTAGTGCCGGCATGTTCCGACGTGATCGCTGCTTCGCGACCGGCCAGAGCATTCAGCAATGTCGACTTTCCAGCATTTGGCAAGCCAACAATCGCAACCTCGAACCCGGTTCGAATGCGTTCCGCAATACGAACCCCTTCAGCTTCACTTTGTAGATCTGCAATGACATCTGTGATCAACTGGCGCACTTCAGGGGTAACATCGGTTGGCACCTCTTCATCGGCAAAATCAATCACTGCCTCAAGCAGGGATGCGGCGCGAATCAAATCGCGCCGCCAGCGTTCAGCCAAATTCCCAAGCTCTCCGGCCAGAATGATCTGTGCTTGCTTGCGTTGAGCTTCTGTCTCAGCGTCGATCAGATCGGCAAGGCCCTCGACCTGTGTCAAATCCATTTTGCCGTTTTCCAAGGCACGGCGGGTGAATTCCCCGGGATCGGCCAGGCGCAAACCGTCCATGTCCGCAAGGCAGCGCATGACGGCGTTGACCGCCGCTGTACTGCCGTGAATCTGTAGCTCTGCCACGTCCTCGCCAGTAAAGCTGGCCGGGGCCTGGAAGGTCAGAACTACCCCATCATCCAGGCGCGATCCGTCTTTGCCATACAGGCTGCGCACCCGCATCCCGCGGGAGGGCAAAGCAGCACCGGAAAGAGCAGCCGCGGCAGGATGCGCCAAGGGGCCCGAGAGACGGATGACCGCCACCCCTGCCTTGCCTTGCGCGCTGGCCAAGGCGAATATCGTATCCATTCGACCGCCTCGCTTGCGTCCAGGACCTGTGTCAGGTGTTCATCGAATCGAAGAACTCGCCATTTGTCTTGGTCTGTTTCAACTTGGACAACAGGAACTCGATCGCATCGGTAGTGCCCATCGGGTTCAGGATACGGCGCAGAACAAAGGTCTTGGCCAGATCACCCTTATCGACCAGCAAATCCTCTTTCCGCGTACCGGATTTGAGGATGTCGATAGCCGGGAACACGCGCTTATCTGCGATCTTACGATCCAGAACAATTTCCGAGTTACCGGTGCCTTTGAATTCTTCGAAGATGACTTCGTCCATCCGGCTGCCGGTATCAATCAGCGCAGTGGCGATGATGGTCAGCGAGCCGCCTTCTTCGATATTCCGTGCCGCACCAAAGAATCGCTTAGGTCGTTGCAGAGCGTTTGCATCCACACCGCCGGTCAGAACCTTACCCGAGGATGGAACCACGGTGTTAAATGCCCTACCAAGTCTTGTGATCGAGTCGAGAAGAATAACAACATCTCGTTTATGCTCGACCAAACGCTTGGCTTTTTCGATAACCATCTCAGATACGGCAACGTGGCGGGTGGCGGGTTCGTCAAAGGTCGACGACACGACCTCGCCCTTCACCGAACGCTGCATGTCGGTCACCTCTTCCGGCCGCTCGTCGATCAGTAGGACGATCAGATAGCACTCAGGGTGGTTCTTTTCGATCGAGTTCGCAATATTCTGCAGGATCACCGTCTTACCGGTCCGTGGCGGTGCCACAATCAACGACCGCTGACCTTTACCGATCGGCGAAACCAGATCGATGACACGGGCGGACTTGTCCTTGATGGTTGGGTCTTCGACCTCCATCTTCAGGCGCTCATCCGGATAAAGCGGTGTCAGGTTGTCGAAAGCAACTTTATGCCTGGCTTTCTCGGGATCTTCGAAATTGATTTTGGTGACCTTGATCAGTGCGAAATACCGTTCGTTCTCGTCCGGCGCCTTGATATCACCTTCGACCGTATCACCGGTGCGCAACGAATGCTGGCGGATCATTTCTGGCGAGACATAGATATCATCAGGACCGGGCAAATAGTTCGCCTCGGGCGAACGCAGGAACCCGAACCCATCTTGCAGAACTTCAAGTACGCCATCGCCGCCCACGGTCCAGCCTTCATCTGCGCGTTCGCGCAGAATCTGGAACATCATCTCGCCTTTTCGCATGGTCGAGGCGTTTTCGATCTCAAGCTCTTCGGCCATCGCCAAAAGGTCTTTGGGGCTTTTGGCTTTCAGATCGGCCAGATTGAGGGATTCATTAGACATGATGATGAGAACCTTGGCCGCATGGATGCGGCTCGGACTGGAATTTCAATACGGAAGATACGCCGCCCGGACGGGCGTGTTACGCGATAAATAAGCGCTTACCTACAAAGAGTCAAATAGCTGCTCAGAACTTCAGAACGACCGCCAGAACGATGATAACCATCAAAATGGTAGGCACCTCGTTCATCATGCGATACTGCCGCCCAGTGAGCGTATTTCGGCCCTCTAAGAAGTCCTTTCGACGTACCATCAGCCAGTAGTGGAACCAAGTCATCGCAATCACTGCTGCGCCTTTGACCCAGGGCCAGGCAAAATCCCAGCCGACTATGCCTGGAGTGAATACCATGATCAGGCCGCAGGTCCAGGCCATGTACATCGCCGGGCGCATGATCACCCGCAGCAGCTTTTCTTCCATTTCAAAGAAGATCTCCTGCGCCCCGTCAACGCCTTGGGCTTTTTCTACGTGATAGACGTACAATCTAGGCAGATAGAACAAACCGGCCATCCAAGAGATCACGGCCATGATGTGCAGGGACTTCACCCAAGGGTAGATGGTGAAAAGAAGATCAGTCATTCCAGCTCCGGGCGTGGTTTGGATCTCTCCCTATAAAAAAAATAGGAAAAGAGAAAGGATGATGGTTTTGTAGGGAGATCAAATTCCGTGGATTACTTATTTACCCATCTGTTTTCCCCAGGTGGATAGTTTCACCCGAGAACTGGGTAATACTGTTGATTTCATAAAAAACAACAATAAAACAATATGTTATGATTATATAGGACGTAGAATTCAGGGGATAACTTGATGAATAAGCTGGGATATCCCGCTTGTCCCGATGTTCAAAGTTATCCTTGTCCAGACTGGACAGGGTTCGGGCGACTCATAGAAGTTTTCCGCGAAAACACCGGGCTTGCGTGTCAACAGGAAAACCATACAAACCATCCTTGAACGATCAACCATTTGCTCAGGGGGTTTTCCACATTTCTGTCCCCATCATATTGGCCTCGGGGTCATCCATTCGCGCGCAGTTGCTAGAGAATGCGGGCGTGCGGTTTACCGTTCAAACTGCACGCGTGGACGAAGAGACCGCCAAACGGGCTTTGCTGGCCGAAGAGGCATCTCCACGTGATATTGCCGATACTCTGGCAGAGATGAAAGCCCGCAAGGTCAGCGACAAGGTGCCGGGGCCGATGGTTCTGGGATGTGATCAGGTGCTGGATTTCGAAGGTCAGCTTTTGTCCAAACCGCAATCGCCCGAGGATGCGCTGGCGCAGCTCAAAGCGATGCGGGGCAAGCGGCATATGCTGTTATCCGCAGCCGTCATCTATCAGAATGGCGAGCCGATCTGGCGACATGTAGGCCAGGTGCGCCTGCGGATGAGGATGAGTTCGGACGCCTATCTACGCGACTATGTTGCGCGCAACTGGGACAGCATCCGCCACGCAGTCGGGGCCTATAAGCTTGAGGAAGAAGGCGTGCGGCTGTTCGCAACCATTGACGGTGACTATTTTAACGTTTTGGGTATGCCCCTATTGGAGCTGTTGAATTTTCTGGCGGTCAAAGGGGTGATTGATCAATGAGTGGCAAGCAGATCCCGCTGGCGGGTGTGATCGGGCATCCGATTTCCCATTCGAAATCCCCAATACTGCATGGCCATTGGCTGAAAACTTATGGCCTGGCCGGTCACTATATCCCCATGGATGTCGCACCGGATGATCTTGAGGCTGTTCTACGAACCTTGCCCAAAGCCGGATTTGTCGGGGCCAACATCACAGTGCCCCATAAAGAGGTGGCCTTGGATCTGGCGGATACGGCTTCGGACCGGGCCAGGCAGATCGGGGCTGCTAATACGCTTGTGTTTCAGCCCGACGGTTCGATCCATGCGGATAACACCGATGGGTACGGGTTCATGCAGAACCTGCGCAGCGGCGCCCCAGATTGGATTCCAGCGGATGGCCCCGCGGTTGTCTTTGGTGCCGGGGGCGCGGCGCGTGCGGTTCTTCAAGCGTTGGTCGATGCCGGTGTGCCCGAGATTTTGTTGACCAATCGGACGCGCTCACGTGCAGATCGCCTGAAGGAAGAGTTTGGCACGACCATAACGGTGGTGGATTGGTTGAAAGCGGGCAACGTGGTTGAAGATGCGGAACTTGTGGTCAACACAAGTTCGCTTGGGATGCACGGCCAGCCCGAGCTGCGGGTGCCTCTGGACGGGTTACAGCCCGGTGCCATAGTCACCGATCTGGTCTATGCGCCACTTAAGACACGTTTGCTGCAAACAGCAGAACAGGCGGGATGCACACCCGTAGATGGCCTTGGCATGTTGTTGCATCAGGCCGTACCTGGATTTGAAAGCTGGTTTGGGGTGCGCCCTGAAGTCACTTCTGATTTGCGTGCTGCGGTGCTGGGATGAGCTTTGCACTTGGCCTGACCGGTTCTATCGGCATGGGAAAAAGCACAACTGCCAGCATGTTCGTCGACGAAGGCTGTGCGTTGTGGGACGCAGATGCCGCCGTGCATCGGCTATACGCGCGTGGCGGGACAGCGATCAAGCCGATGCGTAGGGCGTTTCCTGAGGCCATTATCGACGGCGCGGTTAGCCGGGAAGTATTGAAACGGTTCATTTCGGCAGACCCAGCGGCGCTGAAAGCGATTGAGGCCATTGTTCACCCGCTGGTGGCGGCGGATCGAGCGGTGTTCCGGGAACAAGCCACCGCAGATATTCTGGTTTTCGATATTCCCCTGCTATTTGAAACCGATGGAGATGTGGCGATGGATGCGGTCGCCTGTGTCTCGGTCCCGGCTGACGAGCAGAAACGCCGCGTGATGGCGCGCGGTACCATGACCGAGGCGCAGTTCGAGCAGATCAAAGCCAAGCAGATGCCGAATGACGAAAAATGCGCGCGGTCTGATTTTGTGATCGTCACGGACAGTCTGGACCACGCCCGCGCGCAAGTGCAGGATGTGGTCAGACAGATACGGGCAGGGCTGACAGATGCGTGAGATCGTACTCGATACAGAAACCACAGGCTTTGATCCTGAAAGCGGCGACCGGATTGTGGAAATCGGTGCGGTTGAGCTTTGGAATCACGTCGCCACGGGCGAAACCTATCACGTCTATATCAACCCCCAACGGTTTATGCCCGAAGAGGCGTTTGGCGTGCATGGCATTGGCCCGGACCTGCTGGAACCGCCCCGCCCGGTGGAAAAAGGTCAGGTCACGCTGAAGGACAAGCCGGTTTTTGCCAAGGTTGGTCAGGGGTTTCGGGATTTTGTCGCTGACTCGAAACTGGTGATCCACAACGCGTCATTCGACATGAAATTCCTGAATGCCGAGCTAGGCTGGATGGGTCTGGCGCCGATCCCGATGGATCAGGCGCTGGATACGCTGGCGATTGCGCGCAAACGGTTTCCGGGCTCGCCCGCCTCGCTGGATGCGCTGTGCCGGCGGTTCAACATAGACAACTCGAACCGGGTCTTGCACGGGGCGTTGCTTGACTCTGAAATTCTGGCTGAGGTCTATCTTGAGCTGATCGGCGGACGTCAGCCAGATTTCGGGCTGTCGACCTCTGCGTCTTCTTCGGTTGGCGGAGCAGAAGAGTGGCGGCCATCGCCGCGCAAAGATGCCTTGCCGTCCCGGATCACCCGAGACGAACGCGCGGCGCATGAGAAGTTTATTGATAAACTGGGCGAAAACGCCCTTTGGTCCCGCGCCTGAGGTCACTCCGGCGCGGGGAAGGCTGATTAGGCCTGAGTCTTTTGCGTCTCGGCCTGACGACGCATCAATTCATTCCGGTACAGGCTGACAAAATCAATATTGTCCAGGTTAACCGGCGGGTATCCTCCATCGCGCGTGATGTCGCTGACGATGCGGCGCAGGAACGGGAACAGCATGCGCGGGCATTCGATCATCAGGAACGGATGCAGCTGGTCTTCGGCGACACCTTCCACATGGAAAAGGCCGCAATAATCCAGCTCGCACAGGAACAGGATGTCTTCCATGCCCTTGGCTTTGGATTTGAGGTTCAGCTTGATCGACACCTCGTATTGATGCTCAGCCGGGCGCTTTTTGGCGTCCAGATTGACCTGAACCGCGATCTCGGGCTGGACATCGCCAGACACGCCTTTTTGCGCCATCACGTTTTCAAAGGACATATCGCGAATGAATTGTCCCAGAACGCGCATCTGGATCTGGGGTGCGGTCTGGGCCGCGGTGTTTTCTTGGGCGCCGTCTTCGGCCATGGGTCTACTCCGAAACTGAAATTCGCCACTGCTTAGCAAGTTGGGCGAGGCACCTCAATGCTGGTGCGGCCCTTCGACCCATTTCGATGGCTTTGACGGGTTCTGACGGGGGCGAACCTCGGTGTATTCACCGTCGATCACATCGCCCTGGGTCGATGCTTGGGGCTCGGTCCTGAACTGCGTCCCGCCGCCCATCTGAAACTGCGTGATTGTGACCTTCGAGCGGAGATAACGGAATACAGAGACCCGGACGCCAGGGATTAACAGCGCAAATCCAACGGCATCGGTGAAAAACCCCGGTGTCAGCAGCAAGACACCAGACAGCAAGATCATCGCGCCATGGGCCAAAGGTTCGGTCGGGTCGTCAAGCTCTGCAAAGGATCGTTGCAGGTTTTCCAGCGCCATGCGACCTTGTGTCCGCACCAAAGCGGTACCCAGAACGGCCGTTAGAACCACGATCGCAAGGGTTGGCCACAGTCCGATTAGCCCACCAACCTGAATGAACAGGCCGATTTCGATGATCGGAACAAGTAAAAAAGCCAGGAACAGGTACATTTGCATTATCCTTTACTGCAGGTCGGGCGGTAGACTTGTCCCGAACTGTCACCTACATAGTGGCAAGAGGCCGTGTATACAAAGTCGCGGTCTGACCAAGAGGATGAAATGAACGAACCAATGATCCAGTTGCTGGTCCTGGCCGGAATTGCCGTTTTCCTGATCCTGCGCCTGAAAAGCGTACTGGGTACACGTGAGGGTTTTGAGAAACCCCCGCTTCAACAACAGTCCGAAGCCAATAAGTCGCGCCGTGATTTTGAGGTGATTGAGGGTGGGCCAGATCACGACATTACCGATCACGTGCCCGAGGACAGCGAACAGGCGCAGACCCTATCCGCTATGAAACGGATCGAGCCGGGCTTTTCGGTGGGTGAATTTGTTCAGGGCTCTCGCGGCGCTTATGAGATGATCGTCATGGGGTTCGAAAAGGGCAATCTGGATGAAATCCAGCCCTTCCTGTCGGAAGAGGTATTTGAAACCTTTGTTTCGGTCGTTGCCGCGCGCGAGGATCAGGGGCTGACCATCGAGGCCGAATTTATCGGTGTGCGCGAAACCACACTGGCAGATGTGAGCTTTGACAAGGATACCAACCAGGCCGAAATCACCATGAAATTTGTTGGTGAGCTGACTTCGGCCGTGCGGGATCGTGGTGGCGATATCATCGAGGGCAACCCAAACACGGTTAAACGTCAAAAGGACAGCTGGACCTTTGCCCGCGTTATGGGCTCGGACGATCCGAACTGGCTGCTTGTTGCCACGGACGCATGATTGCAGCGTTTCGGTCGCTTTTCCTGGTGGCTGTCATGACCACCTCTGCCAGTGCCGAGGTGACACGATCCATACTGTCCTATGATGACCTGAATGGTTGGGCCGCCGATGATCACGGGGCGGCCCTTTCGGTTTTTCTGAACACGTGCGGTGATCTGGATGATCCGGACTGGCAGGCATTGTGCGGCGTGGCACGCACCTATAAGCCCGATGCGGCCCGGTCATTTTTTGAGCTGTTCTTCCGTCCCGTTCTGGTCGAAGACGGGAAGGATGGCCTGTTCACAGGCTATTTTGAACCCGAACTGGACGGGTCCAAAACCAGATCGGAGCGGTATAAATACCCGATCTATAAAATGCCTCCTGAGGCGCGCGGAGCCGAAAAATGGTTATCCCGTCGCGATCTGCTGACCGGTGATGTCATGCAGGGCCGCGGTCTTGAAATCGCCTGGGTGGACGACCCAGTCGAGCTGTTCTTTCTGCAGATTCAGGGCTCAGGCCGTATCCGGTTGCCCGATGGGAGGGCGCTGCGGGTCGGTTATGGGGGCGCCAATGGGCATCCTTATCGTTCGATCGGGTCCGAACTGATCCGGCGCGGTGCCCTAGGTGCGCATCAGGTCAGTGCGCAGATGATCAAATCCTGGGTCCGCAAGAACCCCGAGGCGGGTACCGAATTGCTGTTTCACAACCCGTCTTATGTGTTCTTCCGCGAGGTGAATCGTGTTGCACCCGAATTTGGCCCTCTGGGTGCGATGAACCGTTCGGTCACCACCATGCGCAGCATTGCCGCCGATCCGGTATACACACCGCTGGGTGCTCCAGTCTGGGTCGAAAAGGATGGCAAGGACCCTTTGCGCAGGCTGATGATCGCTCAGGATACCGGGTCGGCCATCAAGGGCGCACAACGGGCTGATATTTTCTTTGGAACCGGCGATGCCGCTGGGGCCGCAGCGGGGCGCCTGAAAGATCCGGGTCGCATGGTGGTTCTGCTGCCGATTCAGCGCGCATATGCTCTTTTACCGGACGAGTTCTGATGTCGCGCCGCAAATTGACCCCTGACGAAATGGATCTGTGGCGCAAGGTGACCAAACAGGCAGATCGCCTGCATCCCGAACTCCCGCAGTCGGTGCACCCCACCTCATTGCCCAAGCCGAAACCGACAAAGACATTTAAGCCCCGGATCGAGGCGTTTGAAGTCGGGCAGAACGCGGCTGGCAGGGGTGTGCGGCATGTGTTGAAACCATCCGTTACCGAAGGGTTACGCGCCAACCCGGTGCAAATGGACAGCAAGGCTTTTGCCCGGATGAAACGTGGCAAGCTCCGGCCCGAGGGCAAGTTGGACCTGCATGGCTTGCGGATGGACACGGCCTATCCGGCGCTGGTGCGCTTTGTGCTGACGGCGCAGGCTTCGGGCAAGCGTCTGGTTCTGGTGGTGACGGGAAAGGGCAAGGACCGGGATGAGCCCGGCCCCATCCCCACTCCGCGCGGCGTCTTGCGTAATCAGGTACCGCAATGGCTGTCACTGCCGCCCTTGGCACAGGCTGTGATGCAGGTGACGCCCGCGCATATCAGCCATGGTGGCGACGGGGCCTATTACGTCTATCTGCGTCGCAGTCGCTAAAGCGTGCGTGCGGCGCGGCCGATGCCAATCCAGGTCAGCAGACAAACCAGCAGGAAGAATACTCCGATCCACAGGAACTGCGTGTCCAGCGGAACCCCCTGATCAATCAACACGCCGGTCAGTCCGGGGCCAATCGCCGACCCAAGGACCATGACCGCAGTGGCCATGGCCTTGATCGCGCCAATATGACGGGTTCCATAGAATTCCGCCCAGAACGCACTGGGCAAGGTGCTGTTTGCGCCGACGGTAAGCCCCAGAAAGACCAATGCAGCAACCGCACCCCCAATCGAGGTGCTTGCAGCCGCCAACATGAAGCCGATAGCTATTGGCACCTGATAAAAGGGCATCATTCGGGCGGTTCCCCATTTATCCAGTGCCCATCCCGCGACAAACATCGAGATCAGGGAAACACCTGTGTAGACGGGAAACAGCGCCACCAACTCGATATGTTGCCAGCCTTTGACCTCGGCCAGATGGACCTGATGAAAGAAGAAGGCGGTGATAAAGGCAGAAGGACCCAGCAAGGCGGGGGCCATGAACCAGAACAACGGGTTCAGCAAAGCGTCGGTGCGTGTCCAGTGCCGCCCCTGCATACCTGCCGCCGAGTACTCGCTGGCCAGACTTTGCGGTGTGCGCTCTTGCCGAAGCAAGCGCAGCAGAATCGGAATGCCGGTCACACAAATACCTGCCGAGATGATCCAGAGCAGGCGCCAATCCAAAAACACCATCGCAGCGACAAAGATTACGGGCAAAAGCGCTTCACCAACCGCAAATCCGACCGAGGCGATCGACAAGGCCTTGCCGCGCGTTGTGGTAAACCAACGCGCCATCGCGACCAAGGCAAGATGGGTGCTCATCCCCTGCCCGAACAGGCGCAACAGGAAGATCACCAGCGGTAGCAGGATCAGCCAGCGGTTCAACGCCATCGCTAGCGCCGCCACGGCTAGCCCAGCCAGGACAGCGGGGCCGAGCACACGCACCCGGAAGATATCCGTAAGCCCGCCCGCCCAGATCATGATGATGGCGGATGCGGTTGTACCCAGCGAATAGATCCCACCCCAGGCCCCATGGCTCAGCCCGAACGCCGCACGAATTTCGCCGGAAAAGATCGAGATGAAGAACGTTTGCCCAAAACAGGACAGAAAAGTCAGCAGAACTCCGGCGCCAAGCCATGAGGCATTTGCTTTCAGATAATGCCCCAGGTGAAAGGACATTACGGAGAGCTGACCTTGGCCTGCCCGGTCTCGGTCAGCTCAATCTCGGTCGCCCCGGTCGGGTTGCGGACCTCGGCGGGGGCGATCACGTCAATCCCGCGTTGCCTGCCAAAGGTACTGCTGACCCGGCGGGCGGAATTGATAATCGCCAAAAGCGCCGGAGAGGTTGCAGCCACGAAATGAGACGACCCGGCATCGCTGTTGAAGGCGGTCGTATCCAGAATACTGATCTTATATTCGGACAGCGCATCGGCCGAGCTGATATTTCCCAGACGTTCGCTTTTGGCGGTACCGCGCAGGCGTGCGGATATACTCAGCAGCCTGTCTTTGCGTGAGATCATCACAATGAACGGGTCAGGCAGCGTTTTGATGCTGTCCATCTGCGACCGGAACAGATCGACATCCAGATCCGGTGCGATCAGAACAACCCCTTCGATATTCCGATGCGACCAGCCCGGTTCGCGCAGCTCGGCCTGCCGCATCATCTCCATCGTCAGGGCGGTGCCCATGGAATGCGCCACAAGGATAACCCGATCGACCCCCATTGATTTCAGCTGGCGAACAGTTTGTTCCAGACCATCACGGGCGAACAGCATGCTGTCGATGTCATAGGCATAGCCATAACCCGTTGCCTGGCTTGGCCAGGAATAGACCATGGTTTCACCCGGTATTTCCAGATCATGTTCCAACTGCGCGGCGCGGAACACTGTTTCCGACTGGGTCGTGTTATAGCCGTGGATAAAGATCGAAACCTCGTCCACACCTCTTAGTCGCGAGGCAAGGCCCTGGGGTCCGGCAAGCTCGTCTTCATCAGCCATCACGAACTGATTTTCCGGGTCCGGGTCGGCATAGGAAAAATCCAATGTCCCGGGTGTGTGATTGGGTGGAATCGAGACCGTCATCTCGAGAAATTGCAGCTGATCGCTGCGGCGGTACCCATAGGATCCGTCCGCTTCGCGCGCGCGGGTGGTTGCTGCGTAAATGGTTTTGGGCGTGCCAATGTCCAGTGCCGAGGGCACGGTTTGAGATACGGTCCGGTCGACACATGCGGCAAGCGTTGCCGCAGTCAGGACAAAAATAATATAGCGCAGCACCTGTCGCCCCCTAAGGAATTTGCGCACACGCTACTCTATTCTGATCCCAGGTCCAGCGGGGTCAATGACGCGGACCGGCAAAAACCGGCTGGAGATATTACAGAACGTAACGGCTGAGGTCCGTAGACTTTGTCAGCTCACCAAGATTGTCGTCAACGAACTGTGCATTCACGGTGATTTCCAAACCGGCCTGATCGGGGGCTGTGAAAGACAATTCCTCGAATACGCGCTCCATCACGGTGTAAAGTCGACGTGCGCCGATATTCTCGACACTTTGGTTCACATCCGCTGCGATTTTCGCCAGGGCTGCGATGCCGTCCTCAGTAAAGCTGACCGTGACATCCTCGGTGCCCATCAAGGCAGTGTACTGGCGGGTCAGCGCGTTGTCTGTCTCGGTCAGGATGCGGACGAAATCCTCTTCGGTCAGTGCGCGCAGCTCGACACGGATCGGCAGGCGCCCCTGCAGTTCCGGCAACAGGTCGGACGGTTTGGCAATATGAAACGCGCCTGAGGCAATGAAAAGAATGTGGTCGGTTTTGACCGGCCCATGCTTGGTGGAGACGGTTGTGCCTTCGATCAGAGGCAACAGGTCACGCTGCACCCCCTCTCGGCTGACATCACCGCCGCGTGCGTCCGAACGGGCGCAAACCTTGTCGATCTCGTCCAGAAACACGATGCCGTTCTGTTCAACCGATTCCAGCGCCGCGCGGTTTACGGTTTCGTCATCCAACAGTTTGTCGGCCTCTTCTCCGATCAGCATGTCATAGCTTTCGGCGACGGTCAGGCGTTTCTTGACGGTGCGCCCGCCAAACGCCTTGCCGAAAATATCGCCCAGATTCATCATCCCCATCTGACTGCCGGGTTGGCCAGGGATATCGAACATCGGCATCTGGCTTGAGGTATCCGTCAGTTCCAGCTCGATCACTGTGTCGTCCAGCTCTCCGGATTTGAGCTTTTTGCGGAACATCTCGCGGGTGCCCTCACGCGCGTCTTCCCCGGCAATGGCAGTAATCACCCGGTCTTCGGCGGCCTGATGGGCCTTGGCTTTGACGTCCTCACGCATGAATTCACGGGTCTGCAGGATCGCGGCATCGGCCAGATCACGCACGATCTGTTCCACATCGCGGCCAACATATCCAACCTCGGTGAATTTGGTGGCCTCGACCTTGATGAAGGGTGCGCGGGCCAACTTGGCCAGACGCCGGCTGATCTCAGTCTTGCCAACGCCGGTGGGGCCGATCATCAGGATATTCTTGGGATAAACCTCATCCCGGATGTCATCAGCCAGTTGCTTGCGCCGCCAGCGATTACGCAGCGCCACGGCGACCGCGCGCTTGGCATCCTTCTGCCCGATGATAAAGCGATCCAGTTCCGAGACAATCTCGCGCGGGGTCAGGTCGGTCACGGGGGCAGTCCTTTCGGTCGGCATAAGTTGGCTGCGGTCTAGGTAATCACCGCAACGGCGAAAACAACGGCGGCAGCGTTGGTTAGCAATGCCCCACCCGGTTTGCAAATGCTTTCCATAGGTAAAGCGCCCGGCCTCTGGTACAGTGATTTCAAAGCGTTGAGGGCCCGGAGCGCGGAAATGACCAAGATTGCCAAGATCACCCTGCTGTTTGTCGTGTTTGTCGACCTGATCGGGCAAGGGTTGGTCTTTCCGATCATCAACTCACTGATCATGGAGACGAAATCGGGGTTCCTGCCTGAAAACACGGCCATGGGCACCCGGCATTTCTACTACGGCTTGGTGATTGGCTGTTTCTTTCTGTCCTGGTTTCTGGGCGTGGTCTATGTCTCTAAGGTTTCAGATTCCATTGGTCGCAAGAACGCGCTGTTAGTGTGTCTGGGAGGGGCATTGATAGGTTATGCGCTGACCATCGCCGCGCTGTATCTCAACAGCCTGCTGCTGTTGATTGTCGGCCGGTCGATCACCGGGTTTACAGCTGGCAACCAGCCGATCGCGCAGGCGGCAATGATTGACGGCAGCACCGATGCCGCCGACCGCGACCGCAACATGGGCTATATCGTGACAGGTGTCAGCTTTGGCCTGGTTGGCGGTCCCATTATTGGCGCGGTCCTGTCGGACTCGGCCCTGCTGGGCAGCGCGGCGACGCTGAAAACGCCATTCTACGGCGCCTTTGTTCTGGTGTTGATCGCCATTTTCCTTGTCGCCGCGTATTTCAAGGATACCCGGACCGAGCGTGAGCCCTTTGTCTTTCGCCCCCGCGATATCACCGACAGCCTGATAGCGGTGCGCGAACATCCGATGGTTCTGAAAATCATGCCGGTCTATGGCCTGTTCATGATCGCCAATGTGACCTTCTATGTGTTTGTCGACAACTTCTTGACTAGCGCATTTGGATACGGGGTCATCGGCGGCAGCATGGCCATGGTCGTCATTGGGGTTGCGCTGGCCTTTTCCAGCACCTTCCTGGTCAAACCTGCGCAGGAACGGTTCAGCAAACACCAGATCATCTATGTCTCACTGGTTGTGATGGTGATCAGCGGCCTAGGTTTCGCCTTCAGCCCCAGCGGTGTGCTGAGCTATGTCCCGGTCTTTTTCTTCTATTTTTTCTTTGGCGTCTCATACCCGACACTGCTGGGCCTGTTTTCCTCCAGTGTCAGCGACACCGATCAAGGCTGGGTCATGGGGGTGACCACGGCTGTCTTCTGTTTGGCCGGGGGCGTCATGTCCCTGATCGGCGGCGGGTTGATGAGTATCGACATCCGCCTGCCCTATTACATCGTGATCCTGACCGCCCTGTTGGGGCTGGTCGGGATGCATAAGCGGTGGAAAGGCAAAGAGATCCGAGAGCTGTTGGCCTGAGACAGTTCTGCGTCTTAGATCGTCTCAACCGTGAGATTGCCATTGGTATAGACGCAGATATCGGCGGCGATGGCCATGGCTTCGCGGGCGACTTGTTCCGCCGGTTTGTCGCCATCCATCATCGCGCGCGCCGCTGCCAGGGCAAAATTGCCACCCGATCCGATGGCAGCCACGTTGTGTTCCGGCTCCAGCACATCCCCTGCCCCGGTAATCACCAGCAGATCCTTGCCATCAGTGACGATCAGCATCGCCTCAAGCTTTTGCAGGTATTTGTCGGTGCGCCAGTCCTTGGCCAGCTCGACCGAGGCGCGGGCCAGTTGGCCGGGTGTGGCCTCAAGCTTGGTTTCCAGACGTTCCAGTAGGGTAAAGGCATCGGCGGTTGATCCGGCGAAGCCTGCGACAACCTCGAACCCGCCGGGTGACAGGCGGCGTACCTTGCGCGCGGTCCCTTTGATCACGGTCTGGCCCAAGCTGACTTGCCCGTCCCCGGCAATGACCACCTGCCCGCCTTTTTTGACGCCAATAATGGTTGTGCCGTGCCAACCGGGAAAGTCGCTGTCTGCCATGGGGGCCTCCGTTTTCGCCTGCTGTTCTATATGGGCTGGTCTCATCAGCAGCGCAACAGTTCACAACTTGCTTATAAGATATGCAAAAAACGCAAATCGGGGCTGTAAAACCAGCAATTGTGGGACTCAGTTGAAAATCCTACATGAGGCTCACAACCGACAACGGGTCGGCTGTTTCTGTTTATAAGGAATGCGCAAATGGCAACTACCGCAAATATCCATGCGCCGCTCGGAGCAGCTACCATCCTGCAAGTAGTGGACGCGTTTTTTGGCGCTTTTGAAAAAGCCGCCGATTGGAATGAATCCCGCAAAACCCGCAATGCCCTGTCGGCTCTCAGTGATGAACAGCTGGACGATATCGGCCTGTGCCGCGCGGATATCACCACCCTCTGATCCACGAGAATTCGTGAATTCAAGATAAGCCGCCCGGGTCTGGGCGGCTTTTTCTTTTTCTGCGCAGCTTTTTCCAGTCAGACAATTCAGGCGGAAGCGCTTTGCCCCAGATACGAAAAAAGGCGCCCCGAATGAGGCGCCTTCAAACGTTGTTTCCCGAACCGGATCAGAGCGCTTCTTCGATCCAGCTTTGCAGCGCGGCTTTCGGTGCGGCGCCTGCGCGGTTCGAAACGACCTGACCATCCTTGAAGATGAACAGCGCCGGGATGCCACGTACGCCCATGGCGGCGGCAGAGTTCGGGTTGCTGTCTACATCGACTTTGGCGATCTTGACCTTGTCGCCATATTCAGCCGCCAACTCTTCCAGAGCGGGTCCGATCTGTTTACAGGGGCCACACCATTCGGCCCAGAAATCGACAACTACGGGGATGTCGGAATTCT
Source organism: Ruegeria sp. YTSA219 (assembly GCF_059609985.1). Taxonomy (NCBI): domain Bacteria; kingdom Pseudomonadati; phylum Pseudomonadota; class Alphaproteobacteria; order Rhodobacterales; family Roseobacteraceae; genus Ruegeria; species Ruegeria sp. YTSA219. The sequence continues at coordinate 22,358 of NZ_JBXWMT010000011.1, read as the reverse complement.
TGACTTCGGCGTCAAAAGTATCGTCGGTAACAGCTACGGTCGACATATTCTGTCTCCTGAATGGGGAATGCTTGGTCACTGAAACTAGGTGTCGGGTATGCCAAGGTCAAGGCGTCAGCGCACGGGTTAGCGCAGCTTTCACCAGATCGTGTGGCAGCCACATCAGCTGGGCTGTTCGGGTCCACAGAATTGCAGTTCTGACTTCGCGGTCCGGATAGATCTGCGACAATGAATCAGCATAGGCACCCATCTGTCGCAGCAGTCCTTCGGGGCAGGTTGCTGCATTGTCTGGAACTGTCATATTAGATTTAAAATCAATTACTTGGACGTTCGTTTCAGTGACGATCAGCCGGTCAATGACACCATGGATACGCCGCCCGCCCAGATCGGCCGTTACCGGGACTTCGGCCAAGGTATCGGGGGCGAACACGGCCTTCAGGTGATCCGCCGTCAACACATTTTGCGCCTCGGCCAGCAATCCTTGCCGCTCGGCCTCACGCATATCGGGAAGAACCCGCGCGCAAAGCTGCGGCCAGTTCTCAGGAAGGACCCGCGGCAAATGCTCCAGCAGCAGGTGCAGGCGGGTGCCGCGCAGCTTGGCGGCCTCTTCATCCTGGCCCATGTCCCCGGGCAAGGCCTTGGCCCCGCCCAGATCAGACGGGCTGAGGGTTTCCGACGCCGCATCAATGGCGGGGGCGGAATTCAGGAAGGTCGGCGGCAATTCGCTGCGGGCATGAACAGCGCCTGTGTGTTCGATAAATTCCGGACCATGCCAATCTCCGTGCGACAAGCGCAGGATCTCACTGTTGGGCAGAGCTGTTGCCCCTGCCCGCGCCATAGCCGCCTGAACCAGTTGATACCAACTGGTTCCGTCCTTGCCGACATCCCCTGCCGCACCTACGATTAGCCACTTCTCTGCACGGGTCAGCGCCACGTATAACAGGCGCAACCGTTCATTCTCTTCCCGTTCGCGCGCTTCGGCTCGCGCCTGCGCGATCAGCGCCGGGGACGCGTCTGCCGGTACTTTCCATAGTGGCTTAGCATCCGTCACCATGATCTCGGCATCGCGCGGTGCTTGCCGTCTGCCGGTATCCGGCAGGATCACGATGGGGGCTTCCAACCCCTTCGATCCGTGCACGGTCATCACGCGGATCATGTTGCCGACACCGCTCATCTGCCGTTTGATCTCCAGATCGTCCGTCTGCATCCAGACCAAAAAACCTGTCAGGCTTGGAATGTCGGTGCGTTCATAGGCCAGCGCCTGTGACAACAGCGCGTTGATGCCGTCTTCGGCCTCGGGGCCCAGCCGACCCAGCAGCAGGCGCCGCCCGTGATGACGGGTCAGAATCCGCTCGATCAGGTCATATGGGCGCAGAAAGTCGATTTGGCTGCGTAGGTCATTCAGAATGGCTAGCGTCTCGGGAAACTCCTCGGCCCGATTTCGCAGCGCTGCCCAAAGGAATTGCTCTTGTCGCCGATGTGCCAGATCAAAAAGCCGCTGTTCGGACCAGCCAAACAGAGGCGATTTCAGTACCGTGGCCAGCGACAAGCTGTCCTCGGGCGTGGCCAAAAAGCTCAGCAGAGCCGCCAGGTCCTTGACCGCGAGCTCGGCTCCGACCTTCAACCGGTCAGCCCCTGCAATCGGCAGTTCGGCAGCCTTGCAGGCGCGGATGATCTCAGCAAACAGGTCCGAGCGGCGCTGGACGAGGATCAGAAAATCCCCCGGCTGTACCTTTCGCCGGAAGAAACTGCCCGGTGCCTCGCCATCTTCGGGGATGGTTTCCCCCTGTTCGATCATATCCCTGATCGACTGTGCAATCTGCTCGGCCAGAACAACGGTATGGTGGCGCGCACCAGGGCGGTCCACCGGGTCGGTCCATTCGGTATCTTCCTCGTCTTTGACTTTTTCGACCACCGGCCACAGGTCGACGCGCCCTGGCAGATCGGACTTGAAGGCGCGGTGCTGGCTTTCTTTGTGAAACCCGGCCTCGGCATGGTTTTCGAACAGAATATCGACCAGAGACAGAATGGCGCTGGAGGAGCGGAACGAGTACTCCAGCGTAGAATCCCACAGTTTAGAGCCTGATTCTTCCAGTTTCCGCCCAAATTCGGCCTGCATCCTGTCAAAGGCCTGAGGGTCGGCCCCCTGGAAGGAATAGATCGATTGCTTCTTGTCACCCACCACGAAAATAGTGCGCTCAATCCCGGACCGGGCCCCCTCCCCGCTGGTGAATTCCTGCGCCAACTTTTCGACGACGTCCCATTGGTCCGGGCTGGTATCCTGGGCCTCATCCACAAGGATATGGTCAATCCCGCCGTCCAGCCGGTACAATACCCAAGACGCTACCGCCGGGTCGTTCAGTACGTTTCGGGCGCGCAAGATCAGGTCGTCAAAGTCCAGCCAACCGCGCAGTTGCTTGCGCCGCTCATATTCTGGCAGAAAGGCCATTGCGAACCGCTGAAGCGCCAGCGTTTTGCGGGCCGCAACCAGTGCAAGCCGCTGTTCACGCGCGGCTTCAATGCGCAACATCAACGCCTCTAGCTGTGGCATCTGACCCGCCAGAACACCTTCGCGCAGGGGTTTGGTCGGGAAAGCGTTAATCTTGGCGGTAAACGGGTCCTTGGCCGCCTTTCCGGTCAGAAATACATCTTCAAGCACCGGCAGCGCGCCGATTTCGGCGCGGGTGAAGGCCGCAAGCCTGGTGGCTGCCCTGGCGTTGTTCCCGCCGCTTTCGGTCAGTGCGGGCAGGACGCTGCGAATAAGGTCGACCTCGCCCCCCAAAAACACCTGACCCAGCAAGAGCTGTTCGTCAAAACCGGCGGGCAGATTGAATTGCTGCAAAACCTGCGACCAATCGACGGCCTGCGCAAACAGATTGCGCTTTTGCGTGATGGCGGCGGTCAGTTTGTCGAACCCTGTGTCAGTCACAAAACGGGCGACATCGCCGATCAGATTGGCCATCGGCCCTTGGGCAAAATCCTCGACGATTTCTTCGCGCAGCAAGGCGGCGGCCCGATCCTCCATCTCGGTGAATTGAGGGCTCACTCCGGCCTCAAGTGGGAAACGGCGCAGTAGCGAGGCGCAGAAAGAGTGGATGGTCTGAATTTTCAGCCCGCCGGGCGTTTCGATCGCACGGGCAAACAATGTGCGGGCCTGCGCCAGGCGGTCCGGGTCAATCGCGCCCTGAACGCCCAGATCGGTCAACTGCGCCAATAGCGGTGCATCCCCCAGCATGGCCCACTCACCGAGGCGTTTGAACAACCGGTTTTGCATCTCGCTGGCTGCAGCCTTAGTGTAAGTCAGGCAGAGGATGTGTTGCGGCTGCACCCCGTCCAGCAACAGCCGCGCCACCCGATCGGTCAGAACCCGCGTTTTGCCAGATCCCGCATTTGCCGCCAGCCAGGTCGAGGCATCGGGTCGTGCGGCCTGCACCTGCCGTTCGGTGGCGTCGTTGCGGGCGCTCATTTCAGGTCCTCGGGGGCGCTGTTGCTGGTTCGGTCCCACTCACCGAAACGTGCCAGATGATCATAGTCCCCGATATCGGTATCCTTGTGCAGCATGCGGCGCGAGGTGAAGCCCTGGTCAGGCTCTAAATAAGAGGAAATCAGCTGTTTCAGCTCAGCCAGGACCTTGTCGACCGGCTCTTTGGTCAGAGGCGCGGGTATCTCTTTATAGGTGCCGCCCATGCCGACAAAAATTGCTTCGGCCACAGGCAGCGGGTCAAACCCTTCGATCCCGCCCTGCTCGGCCATTGCGGCTTCGATCAGCAACTGTTTGTCAAACTTGGCCTGCTGGCTTTCGGTCGGAGGCGCACCGGTTTTATAGTCGACCAGCCGCAGCGCCCCGCGGCTGTTCAGGTCAATGCGGTCGGCGCGCCCGACTATGGTGAAATCCAGCGGACTGAGCGCCAGTTTCATCGCGGCCTCAAAAGCCACAGGCCCACCATCGCTGCGCCGGGTGTTCTCGGCCCGCAGGAAATCATCCGCAATCCGTTCCAGCCGCGCGAGCCATAATTTGCGCGCTGTGGGCCATGGGACATGCTGGACCAGCAGGCTTTCGGCGCGTTTCAGGAAGCTTTCGCGTGTCAGCAAGGCCGTGTCCAGCACGCTGTCCTTGACGAATTGCTCCAAAATCTCGTGGATCACGATCCCGCGCAGCAGCGCATCCGGGGCCTGAACCAAAGGGTCCAGAGGTTTTAACCGCAGCACATGTTTGGCGTAGATCGCATAAGGATCACGGATCAGGCGCTTGATCTCGGTGACGCTCAGTCGGCGCGGGCGCGACCCGACCGGAGGGCGCGGAGATGGGCGCGGTGCCGCCTTGATTTCTGGAGCGTATTCTAGTTGTTCGGACCACCCCAGATATTGCCGCCCTCGGCCGCGCATTTCTGCAAGGGCGGTTTGGCCACCCTGTTCTGCCAGGCCACTCAACAGGTTGGTTAACCGATTCAACCAGCGGGAAGGAACGGTTTCGGCATCGTCGGACCGGGTCGACCGGGTCAGCCAGACCTCGGGCGCGCCGATAGCCTGCTGAAAGTCATGTGCCGACAGGCCAATGCGCCGCTCTGGCAGCAACAGCCCGGCCTTATCGCGCATCTGCCTGTTCAACCAGGGATCGGGCGCGGGCGCCTCGGGCCAACTGCCCTCGTTCAAACCGCCAAGGATTAGCAAATCGGCGCCCTGCACCCGGGCCTCGAGCGTGCCCCAGATCATGATCCGGGGGTGTGGCGCGTCGCGGTCGCGGACTTCTTCTCCGGCCAGCAAAGCACCCAGCAGATCGGCAAAGTCATGGGCGGTCATAGTGCCGCCATGCTGAGCCTCATTTCGCAGCTCGGTCACAACCGCCAGCGCCTTTTGACCGGCGTTCTTGTCCCATAGGGTGCCGGAATCGCCGGTGTTGCCCGCGGAAATGGCCTGAGCCAACCCGCAGAGGCGATCAACCCAATCCGCCAGTGGCAACTCATCAGCGATTTGCTGGTCGCAGAAATGCTGCACCAACCACTGGACCCAGCCTTCGGGCACCTCTTTGCGGATGGCAAATGCCGTCAGGCTGGCGGCATCCGGGAATGGTGGCCCGTGGCGGCGCAGGTCCAGTTCCAGATCGCGGGTGTGCAACAGATGAGAGCCACGCTCGCCCCCGTCATGGCAGAGCGGATGTTTCAGCAGGGTCAACAGCGCTTCGCCGTCCAATCGGCGCGCGAACAGGGCCGCGACATGGCGCAGGAACCGTCCGGGCGGGGACAGCTGCAGCGGCAGGCCAGCACTGTCATCGGGCAGGATGTTCCACCGATCCAGCGCAGCGCTGACCTGACGGGTCAGCATGCGGTCGGGGGTGATCAGAGCGGCGGTCTGGCCGGTTTCAGCCGCCTCTCGCAAGCGGAGTGCTATGGCCAGGGCCTCGGCCCGGGGGGACTGCGCCTCGACCAGGGTCAGGTCCTTGGTTGCACCATGCAGATCGGTCAGTTGTGGACCTTCGGACATCCATGCATCCGTGATCGGGGCAGGGCGTAACGCAAGCGATATCAGTTTGTTACGGGCGGGTGAGGGTGGATTGTCCTGGGTCCAGGCTGTGATTTGATCCGGGTTCTGCCCAAGCTGGTTCATCAGCTTCCGGAACCGGTATTGCGGGTGATCCTCAGAGGTTAACGCCGCATCCAGCTGAGCCCAAACCTGATCGGGCTGGTCAAAGTCAAAACCCGGCAGGATCAATGCGCCCTGCGGCAGGCAGGCAACGGCTTGCATCAGCATCAGTGTCGTTCCCCGTGACCCCGTCGAGCCGGCAAGAATGACCGGGTGCTGAGGTGGATCCACTCGCCAATGTTTGATTAGGTTCTCGACCACGCGGCGCTGCCGGGCCTGCGTGTCCAGGATGTCGTCTTCTGAGTCGATGAACTGATCCGCAATCCCGATAAACGCCTGCGCGCGGGCCCAATGCCCGGACATGTCGGTGACATCCAGCCGCCGGATCGCTTCGGGTGAAACGCCTTCGCCCTGCATCTCATCTATCAATGCGGCCAGACTGTCTGACAGGTCAAACAAAGACGAGCGCGCCGCCAGATCCGGTTGTTGATCCAGCAGCTTCGAGACAAGCTGCGTCAATTCCAGCCGCCGTCGCAGGGGCGGGATTGCGGGTGGTATCTGCGCCAGATTCACGCTTTCACCCAGATCAGTCACCAGTGATAGGCGCGGCAACAAACAGGCAGGGCCCTGGTCGAACAGCTCACGCACCCTGCGAGCCATACGCCGCGTGTTAACAACCAGCTCCACTCGGGCCAAAGCCTCGGGCGGAAGAGCGGCACAGCGATTTCTCAACCCCCGGACCAGCGCCTTTGGAAAATCCACACCCGAAGGTACGGCAAAGACGCGGGGCAGGGGTGAGGGGTCAAACATCCGCCAACAGACCTTCAGCAAGGGCGATCCCTTCCGGATGGCCAACATCGCACCAGCGGCCGGGATAGGTTAGGGCAAACAGCCGGTCTTTCTTTTGCATCCGATCCCAAAGCAAGTTCAGCGAAAACACCTTGTCTGGAATTTCGACCAGCCCTTCCGTCTTCATGATCTGCGCACCTCCGTAGATCAATCCGGGGCCGCGGGTAATCCGGCCCGTTTCATCAGCAATAAAGTCCCCGGCCCCGGCATGACCAATCGCCTGCGCGGTCGGGATGCACATTAGCAATGCGTCCATCAAATCAGGATTCCAGGCGGCCCGCAGCATTGTCAGCGGGTTCGGGCCGGACCATATGGCATCTGAATTCAACGTGAACACTGAATCAGACCCTAATAAGGGCAAAGCTGCCCGTAATCCGCCCCCAGTATCCAGAATGTCGGGCTGTTCGTGTGAAACAAATACGCCTTTCGGTGCCAAATGCGCCTCAAGCTGATCCGGCAGATAGTGCAGGTTGGCCACTTTGCGAACCGACCCAAGCGCGTCAACCAGATCCAGCGTATGGTCGATCAGCGGGCGCCCGGCTACCTCGATCAGCGGCTTGGGGCGGTTCAGGGTCAGGGTGCCCATGCGGGTGCCGAACCCGGCTGCGAACAGCATGACGGCATTGGGGGGCTGGGTCATCTCTGTATGAGCCTGTTCAGGTTTTCGGGTGTCGGCGCGGGCAGAGCCACGCGCAGCAGGTCGGCAACATTCACCAGCGCCGGGTGATCCAGATCCCGCATCAGATGGCCCCACGCAGCGGGGATCAAATCGACATAATGGGGTTTGCCATACTCGGTCGCAAGCCGTGTAAACACACCAAGAATCCGCAGATTTCGCTGGGCCCCCAGCACAGCATAGGCACTGCGGAAATCATGATCGTTGACACCCGTAGCCGAGATATAGTGGCTGACCATCCGCATTTCCGTACCCGGCGTCACTTTGCGGCGCACATCCTGAAGCAAAGACACAAGATCATAGGCAGGATGGCCCAGCATGGCGGTCTGAAAATCCAGCAATCCAACGCGCTCAACCCCTTGGCGGTCAGGGAGCCAGATCAGGTTTTCCGCGTGGTAATCCCTTTGGACAACAACTTTGGTGCCGGATGTTTCTTGATGCAGGATATCAGCAAATCGGTGTTCGAACCGATCCTGTGCATCCCGGTCATATTCGCCAAGAACCCCTTGGGCGTATTTGGTGAAGGATAGGGCCGCCAGTTCGGTCATCAGTGCCGGGCCGTAAGATTGCAGCGACAGGGTAGGGGCCTCGTGCAACTTGATCAGGACATCTGTTGCCGCCTCGTATAATTCCCGCTCCATATCGGGATGTTTGACCAGAACCCGCGCGAATAGGTCATCGCCAAGGTCTTCCAGAAGAAGAAACCCATATTGCGTGTCTTCGGCGTAGATCTGTGGGGCGCTTAGCCCGATAGATTGTAAATGCCGGGCCATCCGTACGAAGGCTTCGACCGGTTCCGCCTGCCCCGGGGGCGAATCCATCAGAACAGCGGACTTGCCCGTGACCGGGTCGGTCAGGCGCTCGTACCGGCGGTTCGAGGCATCCCCCGCCAAAGGCTCTCGGCGGGCCTTGGACCACGGCGTGTGTGAAATCAGAGCTTCGGCAAGGACGGCGCGGTTTGTCATTCGCTGACCTCCAGTTTTTGAGCCCATTTTTCGTCGGTCCATGTGAGGGTGATGTGGCGCATATCCAGCATGTCCGGGTCTGTTTCAAATGTCATCGTCAGGGCAGAACCGGGTGTCAGCGGGCCCAGTTTCTCGGGCCACTCAATCAGGCAGATCGCTTGCTCCATCGCTTCGGCCAGCCCAAGCTCTTCGACTTCCTCCACCGCGCTCAGCCGGTATAGATCGCAGTGCCAGATCTCACCTTTACGGGTGTCATAGACCTGAACCAGCGTGAATGTGGGCGAGGGCACATCCTCGGGCCGGGTCATCAGCGATTGGATCAGACTGCGCGCGAAATGGGTCTTACCGGTTCCGATCTCACCCTGCAGCAGCAGGATGTCGCCCGGATGCAGAATCGCGCCCAGCCGACTGGCAAAATTTGTCGTATCTTCGGGCGAATTCAGGGTGATCCTGAGGGGTGGTAACGTCATGGCGCCACAATGGCCCCACGCAGGATTGGCTGCAACCCGGTTCAGGCGCTGATTTGCTGTATCTCGCGCTGCGGAATTGCTTCGTTGGTGGCAAAGCGAATGATGGTGGCCCCGTTTTGCAATGGGCAGATGGTGCAGTTCAGATCGGTTCCGTTACGCATTTGGATTCTGGCTGACCACTCAGCCCGGCTGTCCCGCATTTCCACGAAATCACGGATTTCACCCAAAATTGGAGTGGCCGTGCAATGTTTTTGCCAGTTGCGGGTCACGTCCAGAACCGTGTCGGGTTCAAATCCGGCACCATCGGCTTCACCCCATAATTTCTGATAGGCATAATTGGTGAAGGCCAAGGTACCGTCATCACCGAAAACGGCAACCGCGTCGGCCAGCTTATCCAGGATGGATTGCATCAAATCCATTTCCGCCCGAAAGCGGCGGGTCAACGTGATCTCGGCCGTGATATCTTCGAACAGAAAGGCCACCGCACCATCCGGGTGCGGGCGGCCGCTGACGGAATAGACCGAGCCGGATGGCAGCGACCATGTTTCCTGGTAATTTCCGTCTTCTGCTGCCTCCAGCAGATCGTTCATCTGATTACGCCAGCTGCGATAGTTCTTGGGTTCCGGCATCATGTGCTGATCGCGCAGGCGGTCAAAGAAACTGGACAGGTTGGGGCGGCAGCTCAGGAAATCCGGGGGCAGGGTGGTCAGGTCAATCAAGGCGGGGTTGAACAGGGCAAGCTGGCGATTTCTGTCAAAAATGGCCAAGCCGATGGACAGCTGTGCAAAGGTTTTGGTCATCGTCTGTACGAATTTTCGCTGCGCTGTCTCGGCGGCGACGATGGCGTTGATGTCCACAGCGTAGCATAGGCTGCCTTCCGGGTGGTCCACCATCGTCAGGTCAAACCAAAGCTTGTTTGCACTGTCTTCGGACGAAATGAATACACGGGTCTTGGCGCTGATACGCGCGCCATTTTCGGGCCCGGGAAAAAGAGGTGCAGTCAGGTCGGTATCGCCACCGCGCACTTTGCGGACAAGCGAGACATAGGCGGCGTTGCACCAGCGGATCTTGTTTTGATAATCCAGATGCCAGACCGGGTAGGGCGCCAGTTCCATCGCCAGGCGGATCGGATCGCTATTCTCGCGCAATACGGTTCTGGGGTAATCAGAGCTTTCCCGCAGCTGTACGCGTACGACCCCGTCGATCCATTCGCACAAAACGTCCCGCTCGACCGAACAATCAATGGCGGGGATGATAAGATTCCCTTCGTGCCTGACGCGTTCAGGGGTTTCAGGAAAGCCCGGAAAATCTCGCTGCAGCAGCCGACGCAGATCTGACCAGTCGCGCACAGCCTCAAACCCTTCCAGAGCGATGTCTGTGTGGCTGATCAGGCGGTCACCGTCGAACAGAAACACGACATTGAACAACGAGGCCGGCTCGGACAGGCCGAAATTGTCACTTGTCTGCTGACGACGGGGCAAAAGCCATTGAACCGCCAGACTGGCAGACACCACACTGATGACGGCCAATATGATCCAGTCGACCATGTGCTCTCCCGCGGTGAATTCACGGGTATAGCTATGGGTGGAAATGGTTAACGGGGTCTTAACTCAGACTTGGATATGCTGATTTACACCTGAAGGAACGGGGGTGTCGCCGGTCTGTGCATCCACAAGTTTTCGCGGCCAAGATACCCGGACGATGGCCCCTATACGTTCGGGATTGTCCGACAAGGTCTGATATGGATCAGAGCCATTGGCGAAATCCAAATGCGCACCGCTGCGTTCCAGCAGGGTTTTTGCGATGAACAGGCCCAGGCCCATACCTTCATATTCCGGCCGGGCCCGCTTTTCCGATTCTGCCCGCCGTCGGCGCATGAACGGATCCCCGATCCGGCCAATCATTTGCGAAGGATACCCGCGGCCGTCATCCATGATGTTGATCGTAATCCTTTCGGCTGTCCATTCCGCTTCGACCCAGACGTTGCTGCGCGCGAAATCCACAGCATTCTGGATGAGGTTGCGCATTCCGTGGATGATCTCAGGTTTACGCAGGATCGAAGGCTGTTGAACATCGCCATCCCCGACCGGACCTTCGGCAAAGTGTACCTGCTTGCCGCGGTTGATATGTGGCTCGGCGGCCTCATGGATGACAGTGGACAGGGGGGCCTGTCTCAGGTGGAGGTCGTCTTTGCCAGCCCGCCCCATGTCGCGCAGAATGTCGCGGCAACGATTGGCCTGTTCGCGGATCAAGGCGGCGTCTTCTTTCAGGTCAGGGCGGTCGTCCAGCTCTTCGATCAGTTCGGCACTGGTCAGTTTGATTGTTGCCAGAGGTGTTCCAAGTTCGTGCGCGGCGGCGGCGACAACTCCACCAAGATCGGTCAGTTTCTGTTCACGTGCGAGGGCCATATGCGTGGCCGACAGCGCTTGAGACATCGACTGCACCTCAGAGCTTACGCGGTGGGAATAGGCCCCCAGGAAAACGATCGCGATAACGATGGCAGCCCAGTTTCCGAACAGAAGGATACCGGGGATCTCAAGATCCACACCGCCATCCGTGTGCAGGGGAAGGTGAAATTCGGCTAGCAGCGTGGTCAGAATGATGGCCACCGTACCGATGATCAGCGTAGACCGGGTGCTCATGACATTGGCCGAGATCGTCACAGGACCCACCAACAGCAAGGCGAACGGATTATTGAGACCTCCGGTAAGATACAGCAGGATGGTCAGCTGCAACAAATCGAACAACACCATCAGAAAGTTTTCGAACTCGGACAGGCGTTTGTTGCGTGGAAAGACAAGAATCGCCGTCAAGTTGCCCATGACCGAAATACCGATGGCCAGATAGCACAGCGTCACATCCAACTGCACATCATAGGTCTGTTGCGCCACGGTGATTGCGGTGATCTGGCCAAAGATGGCCACCCAGCGCAGCAGGATCAGCGTCCGCAGGCGAATCCAGCTGCGTTCCTGACCAGGCCAAAAAGTGATGTTGGAATCTGCCATTGGTCCATTATGTCCTGTTGCATCGGCTGTTCATCTTGATAGGTGTCCCGGCCGGAACGATCAACAACTCCTCTATCGTCAGGTAAGATGCCATGGTCCGTCTATACGCTATCCTTGCAACAGTTGTTTTGGCCGTAGGTCTGGGGGCCATGTGGCTGCTGACGCGCGGCGCAGGCTCGGACGACAAATTCGCGCAGTGCCGGTCCAGCCAGATCGCAGGGGGTACGGCCACGATTGGCGGGCCCTTCGAACTGATCAACGGCAAGGGCGAGACTGTGACCGACAAACAGGTGATAACCGAACCTACGCTGGTCTACTTCGGCTATACCTTCTGTCCGGATGTTTGCCCCTTTGACATGTCCCGCAATGCCGAAGCGGTGGATATTCTGGCCGAGCGCGGGCAATCGGTGACGCCTCTGTTCATCTCGATCGACCCGGATCGCGATACGCCCGAGGTCATGGCCGATTACGTCTTTAACCTTGGTGGTAAGACCATCGCCCTGACCGGCACGCCCGAGCAGGTCAAGGCCGCCAGCAAGGCCTATAAGACCTATTATAAGGCCCATGACAAAAGTGATGAGTACTATCTGGTTGATCACTCGACCTTTACTTATCTGGTCACACCCCAGGACGGGTTTATCGAATTTTTCGATCGCAATGACACAGCCGAGCAGATGGCTGACAAGGTGGGCTGCTTTCTGGACAAGATCTAGAACGCAACGGTCTGTTTGACCTTTGCAATGGCGCTGCTATTACTCATGTTTAAGCCAACGGCGTGAATTAGCGGAAAGAATAGAATATGGCGGACAGCTCTGACCTCGACATCGGCCCGGATAAATCGCTGTTATTGGTGGATGATGACGAACCGTTTCTGAGACGTCTGGCCAAGGCCATGGAAAAACGCGGGTTCGAGGTTGAAACCGCGGGCTCTGTCGCCGCTGGCCGCGCCATTTCCACAGCCCGCCCGCCTGCATATGCGGTTGTTGACCTGCGGTTGGAGGATGGCAACGGCCTGGATGTGGTCGAAGTGCTGCGCGAAAAGCGCCCCGACAGCCGGGTTGTGGTTCTGACCGGGTACGGCGCTATTGCCACCGCTGTGGCCGCAGTCAAGATTGGTGCCACCGACTATTTGTCGAAGCCCGCCGACGCCACCGACATCACCAACGCATTGCTGGCCAAGGGCGACGAACTGCCCCCGCCGCCGGAAAACCCAATGAGCGCGGATCGCGTGCGCTGGGAGCATATCCAGCGGGTCTATGAGCTGTGTGATCGCAACGTCAGTGAAACCGCGCGACGCCTGAACATGCACCGCCGGACATTGCAACGGATCTTGGCGAAGCGTAGCCCGCGATGAGGTCGTGGGTTTAGCTTGCGCATAACAGACCAGAACTCATCAAGCCGGAAAACCGAATTGAGTCTCGACAGGCGGCCACCAAACATATGCTTTGTCGCGGCTGATGGCCCGCAACCCATGAAGACTTTAATTTAGTGTCTGTTAACCAATTTGTGTTGTCGTTAAGTTCAATATTTATATTGTTCCGAACAAATAGTTGAGATGTATCGAAGTGTCGCCGCTCCCTAATACGCCATACGAAAGCCTCCGTATTTCCAACCCTGCCCTTAAAGTCATTGTCTCTGTTGTCACCTGGGCAGCAGAGAGATTTGGGTTTTGGGCGCGACCACGAAAGGGCGCTGCGGGTGAGCTCTCCGAAATGAACATTTTGGACAACCTGTACTGGGTCTATAAAAGTAAGAACCCCATTCAGCAGCCTGAAGCGGAGCTGGATCAGTCCGGGTTTATGACTAAAACGGCCGTACGACTTTCAACCGCTGGCATCAGTGACACATCAAATTCGGTCACTCTGAGCTTTGCCGGGGACATTCTAAGAACCCACAGGGCCAGTGTCGCAAAAGATCAAGTATATGCTGAGATTGAAGATCTATTGTTTCAGGACGATATTTTGGTCGCCAACTACGAGTCACCTGTAACGACACAGCCCTTGATTGACGAAGTGATCGGGGACGCTGGCCCGCCGATCGAATGTGCGTCGGAAGAACAGTTCGATGCTTTGACCAGCCATAACGAGAGGTTCATTGATGTTTTGAACCTTGCAAACAACCATATTCTTGACATGGGTGTTGAGGGGCTTGAAACGACTCTGAACGTCTTAAGTGACAGAAATATCATGCAAATCGGCGTGAATGAGAGTTTGGCAGAAGCCACAGCCGTCAAAACGATCGAACGAAAAGGGATAAAGTTCGGATTTGCGTCCTGCGCTTTTGGTACCAACGGCCACGCGCTTCCTGAAGGTCAAAAGCAGAGCATCAATATCGCCAAGCTGACTTCAAAACATCAAGCGCCGGACACCACCCTTCTAAAGACACAGATTTCGAACGCAAAAGCGGCTGGCTGTGATCTGGTTATTGCGATTATTCATTGGGGTCATGAGTTCGAGCTGTTCCCGCGCCGAGCGCAGCAAGAGGCCGCACAGGACTTGGCCGAATTCGGAGCTGATCTTATCGTCTGCCACCACCCCCATGTCCCTCAGCCCATTCAGCTGTATCGCACACAGACCGGAGATCGGACGGTGCCAATCGCCTATTCCCTAGGAAGTCTGCTGTGGGGTTTCGCCGATAGAGACATTGCCAGCAGTACGATTATGCAGATTGAAGTACAAAAGACTGAGGGCAAGGCCGAAATAACAAATCTGAAGGCGACGCCAGTGCGTTGGCATGCCCATGAGATTGACGGTAACGTCTTTCAGAAGGTGGCGCGATCAGAAGGCTGATAGTGGTCAGGGCCCAATCTCGGCCATCAATGCCGAATGTCTATGCGTATAGGCACATCTTACTTCAACGGGTGGCCGCAATTTGATCTGCAGCCCTTCCATAATAGCCCTGTCCGGGCGGCCGAAGAATTTTGTCGCCTCGGTCTCGGAAAAGCCCGCGATCTGGGTGGCTTCCATCCAGGCGCTGATCTTGTCAGCCTTTTTGATTTGCCGTTTTACCGTTTTAGGCACCGCAGCGGGCAGTCCAAACCGGATGTGGATTGCCGCAGTCAGCCGGTCATCCAGTGCGCCATAGTCGGGACCGACAGCGGATTTGACCGGAGAGATCATATCTCCGATCACGTATTCCGGCGCATCGTGCAACAGGGCCGCCAGCCGCCATTTGACCGGTGCCTTGGGGGCAATACGACCAAAAAGCTCTTCGACCAGCAGCGAATGCTCGGCCACCGAATAGGCGAAATCGCCATGTGTCTGCCCGTTCCAGCGGGCCACAAAGGCCAGCCCATGCGCGATATCCTCAATCTCGATATCCACCGGTGTTGGGTCCAGCAGGTCCAGCCTGCGCCCGGACAGCATTCTTTGCCATGCGCGGGGTTGTGTTGCCATTCTGCCATGCCTTGTGAAGTGGGACACATTAAATTCGCATTTTTGTGGTAAGCTGTACCTGTCAAGATCACCAGCTGCCAACTTTTTCTTGAGCAATCGTGCTTTGAACAAGCGCGCGGTGATACCGACATTTGTACCGAGGGGGGCGCATGCTCCTCCCGGTGTGCCCCTCTCGGACGTAACTCGTATCGAAAGGAGCTTGCTATGTTCAAGCGTTTGTTAGGAATTGCTCTGGCCTTTGGTATGGCCGCCACTGCACCGCCTGCCTTTGCCCAGCAAAGCTGTGCGTTGCGTGATCAACTGATTTCAACGCTACAGGACAATTATTCCGAGGAACTGGCCTTTGGTGGATTGCAAAAATCCCGTGGCTCGCAATCGGTGATGGAGGTCTGGACCTCTCAGGAAACGGGTAGCTATACCGTTTTGGTGACACGTCCGAACGGCATCAGTTGCATTGTCGCCGTTGGGACCGACTTTTTCCAAGCGATCCCCAAAATCAAGGTAGAGGGCATACCAAGTTGATTTTGGCGGCTTAAAACCCCGTTTCCGGCCATCTGCGTTGCCACGTCCCAAAAGGGATGCTAGGGCAACCCGGATTGAATTATACCGGAATGGAGCACCTGATGGCCGGGGACTATATCGTCAAAGACATTTCGCTGGCCGGGTTTGGCCGCAAAGAACTGGATATTGCAGAGACCGAGATGCCGGGCCTGATGGCCCTGCGCGCGGAATACGGTAACGCAAAGCCCCTGAAGGGCGCGCGTATTGTTGGGTCGCTGCACATGACCATCCAGACAGCCGTTCTGATCGAAACACTTGTGGCGCTGGGCGCGGATGTGCGTTGGGCGTCGTGCAACATCTTCTCAACCCAGGACCACGCGGCGGCGGCGATTGCCCAAGCCGGTATCCCGGTGTTCGCCATCAAGGGCCAGACTCTGGAAGAGCATTGGGATTATCTGGACAAATCCTTCCTGTTCACCGACGGCCCCAACATGATCCTGGACGATGGCGGCGATGCGACGCTGTATATCCTGCTGGGAGCTCGCGCCGAAGCGGGCGAAGACATTATCCCCGTACCGGGCTCGGAAGAGGAAGAGGTGATCAAAAAGCAGATCGCCAAGCGGATGGCCGCGTCCCCGGGTTGGTTCACCAAGATGCGCGACCAGATCCAGGGCGTGTCCGAAGAAACCACGACCGGTGTGAACCGCCTGTATCAGCTGGTGAAAGACGGCCAACTGCCGTTCCCAGCGATCAACGTCAACGACAGTGTCACCAAGTCGAAGTTCGACAACAAATATGGCTGTAAGGAATCGCTGGTCGACGGTATCCGCCGCGCCACCGACACTATGATGGCTGGTAAAGTTGCCGTGGTCTGTGGCTATGGTGACGTGGGCAAAGGCTCGGCCGCGTCGCTGCGCGGTGCCGGTGCCCGTGTGAAAGTGACCGAAGTTGATCCGATCTGCGCCCTGCAGGCCGCGATGGACGGGTTCGAGGTTACGCTGCTGGAAGACGAAGTTGACAGCGCGGATATCTTCATCACCACGACCGGCAACAAGGACGTGATCCGCATCGAGCATATGCGCGCGATGAAGGACATGGCCATCGTCGGCAACATTGGTCACTTCGACAACGAGATTCAGGTGGCTAGCCTGAAGAACCACAAATGGACCAACATCAAGGAACAGGTGGACATGATCGAGATGCCTTCGGGCAATCGTCTGATCCTGCTGTCCGAAGGCCGCCTGTTGAACCTGGGCAACGCCACCGGTCATCCGTCTTTTGTGATGTCGGCTTCGTTCACCAATCAGGTGTTGGCCCAGATTGAGCTGTTCACCAAAGGCGATCAGTACGAAAACAAGGTCTACATCCTGCCTAAACATCTGGACGAGAAGGTTGCACGCCTGCATCTGGACCGTATCGGCGTGAAGCTGACGCAGATGGACAGCGAACAGGCATCGTATATCGGTGTGAATCCGGAAGGCCCCTATAAGCCTGAACATTACCGCTATTGATTGCGGGTCAGGCATGACCAAACCTTCTGGACGCCGTCGGATATTGCATCTGGCGGCGTCTTTCGTTTTCTCAGCACTCGCCTTGGTGGTTTTGATGGGTGGGGGTGGCTACTGGCTTTTGTCCCACCCGCAATCACCGGTTCCGGACCACTGGAACCCTTTGCGAGATCTGACCATTACGGCTCGGGTCACGCCGGTCACACCTGTGCAAATGCGACGAGCTTTGGCCGATGAAACGCAGTGCAGGGCCGCATTGGCCGGGGCGGGGGTAAGCTTTTCCCTGGTCGAGGATCTGATTGTCGACGAGAAATGCGGAATAGCCGGGCGCGAGGTTCTCTCGGGCTTAACCACGGCCAGCGTCAATGGCGTCGAGACCCGTTGTGCCACGGCTCTGCGATTGGCCATGTGGGAACACCATGTGGTCCAACCCGCCGCGCGCGAGATGTTGGACAGCAGGGTGCGCAGCTTGCGCCACCTGGGCAGCTATAACTGCCGGCGAATGCGCACCGCGCAGGGAAAGGACAGCGGTTGGAGCAGTCATGCCACCGCTGATGCCATCGATATTGTCGGGGTCGAGTTGGCAGATGGGCGAAGCCTGAGCCTGCTGTCGGACTGGACAACACCCGGACCCGAAGCAGATTTTCTACACCGGATTGGCCGGGGTGCATGCGAATGGTTTCGGGTGGTACTTGGGCCAAACTACAACCGGCTGCATGCGAACCACTTCCATCTTCAGGGACCGGGTTGGGGATATTGCAGATAACCACCGGTCGGTTAGCAGGTGCCATGTCGGCACGCTGCACTAGTTTCAACATTTTCCCGCTGCGCCCTGAATCCAAACCACCTGACCCTTACAGAAGGCCAGAATCAGGCATAGTTGTACGCGGAGTCTATCTGTGCTGCCATAATTTCGCTTACGGGGAATGACCAGAAATTTTCCCTTTGTGTAAACAGAACAACTGACTAACCTTCCGACACCTGTTCATAGGCGCATTGAAAATCGCAGCCAAAGCTGCTCAACGGGAGAAATATTCATGGGAAAACGCGACGAACTGATCGCCAAATACGCAGATGATCTGAAAAACAAATGCGGGATGGACCCCGACATGGACCTCTTGACCAAGGTCACGATCGGATGTGGTCCGGCGATTTATGACGCCGACGCGTCGACCGTGGCAGCAACTCAGTCAGGTGAAATTGAGACCGTCAAGAATAACTTCCTGATCAAGAAGCTGGGGCTTTCCGACGGTCCCGAGCTGATAGAGGCGATCAACAAAGCGCTGGAAACCTATGGCATGTCCGAGCGCAACAAGTATCGTGCTGTCGTTTACTATATGCTGACCAAGCATTTCGGCAAAGAGTCGGTCTATAGCTAAATCCGGGTTTCGACCAATCAGCGCCCGCCCGATCTGTGGCGGGCGTTTCCAATTTTAGGTACTTGTTGTTTGTGCCAAACCGGCCAAATGGGTTAGTGTCAGTTTGTGACCAGGACGGTCAGAACCGAAATTCTATACGCGTGTGGTGAGTCGGGAGCACGCGGGGTAGGGAAGGTTCTGCATCTGTCAGGACCTTCCCTTTGATCAATCCGCTTTCGTCTGCCCCAGATCGCAAATCACCTGCCATTCGGCATCGCTGACCGGTTGCACGGACAGGCGGGAGTTTTTGACTAAAACCATCTCATCCAGACGTTCGTCCATTTTGATCTGATCCAGCGTGACCGGGATGGTGAACGGGCGCACGGCTTTGATATCCACACATTCCCAACGCTCATCCTCGGTGGTGCTGTCTGGATGGGCTTCGGCGCAAACCTCAACAATGCCGACAATCGCCTTGTCTTTTTGCGAATGATAGAAAAAACCACGGTCGCCCACGGCCATCTGCCGCATGAAATTGCGTGCCTGATAGTTGCGCACCCCATCCCATTCTTCGCCCTCTGCGCCCTTGGCGACTTGCTGGTCCCAACTCCAGGTCGAGGGTTCGGATTTGAACAGCCAATACGCCATCAGCCGACCACCTTTTTCCAGACGATCAGATCAACTGACTGGAACAGTCCTGCATTGGCATAGGGATCATTGTCGGCCCAGTTTTGCGCCGCCGTCATATCCTCGACCTCGAGGATGATCAGTGATCCGATCATCGCATCGCCTTCCAGAAGGGGTCCGGCCTGGGCAACAACACCGGTTTCTTCGATATAGGCCAGATGGGCGGAACGGTTATCCAGCCGGGTTTGCAGCGCGTCGGGTTTATCCTTGGCGATAAGGGCGATCAGCATGTTATTCCTCCTTCAGGGGTCGGTTCAGCAGCCAGCGCATGGCTTCACCAACGCTGCATTTTCCGGTGCTTATTTCTGAAACGATTGTGCTTATGGGCATGTCCAGGTCTTCGGCCTTGGCAATTTTGGCCAAAGCCTTGGCCGTGGCAACACCTTCGACGGTTGTGTTTGTGTCAAAAGCATCCTGGCGCCCAAGCGACAGGCCAAATCGATAGTTCCGGGACAGTTCGGAACAGCAGGTCAGTACCAGATCACCCATACCCGACAGGCCCATCAATGTTTCAGGGCGGGCCCCGCGCATCAGCGCAAAGCGCTGCATCTCGGCAAAGCCCCGCGTCATAAGGGCGGCACGGGCGCTTTCGCCCATGCCTTCGCCAATGCAGGCCCCGCACCCGATGGCCATGACGTTTTTTAAGGCCCCACCAAGTTCGGCGCCGATAGTATCCGCGGTGCGATAGAGGCGCAGATTTGTGGTGCTCAATTCATGCTGCAGGTCACGGCCAATCGCATCATCCGCACAAGCGAGGGTCAATGCGGTGGGAAGGCCGCGCGCGATGTCGTTCGCAAAGCTTGGCCCGGTCAACAGCGCAGCGCGCGCCTCTGGGACGGTTTCACGGATAACGGAAACCGGCCCAAGGCCCGAGGTCAGCTCTATCCCTTTGCAGCAGGCGACCAGCGTTTTATCTCTGAGGGTAGCGGAATGCGCACACAACGCGCTCCGCAATTTCTGCATCGGCACGGACAGGAGGATGATTTCGCTTTCTGCCGCCAGATCAGCGTCCGAAGTAACCGTAATCGCCTTGGGCAAAGGTGCATTCGGCAGGCGCGCGCTGTTTACGCGATGGTTCTGCATCATCTGGGCCTGTTCCGGATCCCGAGCCCATAGCGTGACGGGGCCTTTCCCGGCCAGCGAAATCGCCAGAGCTGTTCCAAACGCTCCGGATCCCAGAACCGACACGCTCATGCTTTGGCTCCTTTTTTGCCGCTGCCCAACATGGCCGGGCTGGTTTGATCCAGAGGCCAACGCGGACGCGCGGTCAGGGTCAGATCATCGCGGGCACCAGTGCGGAAACGTTCAATTCCGGCATAGGCGATCATGGCGGCATTGTCGGTGCACAGGGCTAACGGAGGGGCGGTAAATCGGGCACCTTTTTCGACGCAGATAGACTCTAACACGGTACGAATGGCCGTATTTGCCGCAACGCCGCCCGCAACAGACACAACCGCCTCCGCAGGGCCTTCCAATAGGTAAAGGTCGATTGCGCGGCGGGTTTTCTCGGCCAAAGTGTCCACGATGGCCTGTTGGAACCCGGCGCAAAGATCGGCGCGGTCCTGTCGCGTCAGGCCACCTTTTTCGGCCACGATCTGGTCGCGCATTCGCATCAGCGCGGTCTTGAGCCCGGAAAAGGACAAATCGCAGCCCGGACGGTCCAGCAGTGGCCGCGGAAACCGGAACCGTTTGGGATCGCCCGTGCTGGCTTCGACCTCGACCAAGGGGCCACCGGGTTGCGGTAGGCCCAGCAGGCGGGCGGTTTTGTCAAAGGCCTCGCCCGGGGCATCGTCGATGGTGCCGCCAAGGCGGGTGAACTCCTCGGGCCCATGGGCAATCAGGTATTGGCAGTGCCCGCCCGAAACCAGCAGCATCAGGTAGGGAAACGCGATCCCGTCCGTCAGGCGTGGCGTCAGCGCGTGACCGGCCAGATGGTTGACTCCGATCAATGGCAGGCCCGTGGCGGCACTGATCCCTTTGGCGCACATGACGCCTGACATAACCCCCCCAATCAGGCCGGGACCGGCGGTTACGGCAATAGCGTCCATGTCGGCAAGGCCCAAACCTGCGGCCTCTAACGCCTGCATCACACAGATATCCAGCTTTTCCGCATGGGCGCGGGCGGCAATCTCAGGCACCACGCCACCAAATGCGCTGTGCAATTCGGTCTGGCCATAGACAACCGAGGACAGCACCTCGGCGGCTGTATCATCGGATTGGCGCACGACTGCGGCGGCCGTGTCATCACAGCTGCTTTCCAACCCGAGGACAGTAAGTGTTTGCACCATTGGCCTGATCCGTTACACCTTGGTTGCCAAGCGGGGTATCACCCTGCGCGGATGCAAACAATCCCAAGGCCGAAGGCGCCAACTGTTGTATTTGTTGATGACCCGCCCGCGCGCTGCGTCTGAAAGGTTCGTCGCGCAGTTGCCAACCCGCATCAGAAGCCGGGTAGAGGTTATCCATTCGCCGATTCTGGAAATCAAACCTTTGGCGGTGCAAGTGCATGCGGATGAAGCAAAGGGGCTGATCTTTACTTCGGCCAACGCCGTTAATGCGGCGACGTCTTTAGATGTATCTCGAAAGATGCCGGCCTTTTGTGTCGGTCCTGTTACCACCGGAACGGCCAAAGGCGCGGGCTGGGATGCCCGGATGGTGGGTGCTACCGCCGAAGAGCTGATTGCAAACCTGCTAAAGCACCGGCCCCAAAGCCCGCTGCTTCATCTTCGGGGGGAACACAGCCGGGGTAACATTGCTGAACGGTTGACCGAATCCGGTCTGGCTGTGCGTGAACAGCCTGTCTATAAACAGCACCTGTTACCGCTCACAGATCGGGCAGGCGCCGTTGCTGAGGGCAATGAACCGGTGATTGTCCCCATATTTTCACCCAGAACAGCGCGACAATTTGCCGACATCTGGGTGGGTTCGGCACCACTTTGGCTGGCTGCAATCAGCGAGGCCACGGCTGAACCCCTTTATTCCTTGGATTATGTCCGCCTGAAGATTGCCAAAGAGCCGACACCGAAGAAAATGCGGAAAGCCGTTAAAAAGCTTGTGAAACATGCGATGCGGGTTGAGGGCGGCGAGGCCACAGATTAACTTAGTCTGGTTAGTTGTTCAGGTTGTTTTGGATTCGAAAAGGGGAACATTGCGGTGGCTGGTAAGAAGAAAACCGATCAAAAGCCGGAAGATGACCCCAAGGCTGACGCAGTCGAGGACATTGTCCAGACCCCGGATGAGGCACCTGTTGACGATGCTGACCCCGTAGACGAAACGCCTTTCGAAGCCGAAGCCGAAGCCGAAGCCGAAGCCGAAGCCGAAGCCGAAGCCGAAGCCGAAGCCGAAGCCGAAGCCGAAGCCGAAG
>NZ_JBXWMT010000010.1:0-119589 GCF_059609985.1 Ruegeria sp. YTSA219 | reverse complement strand
ACAATCGCATGCCTGCTGGCCAACACCCTGACCGCCGCATGCCGCGCAAACAAACTCCCCGAACCAGAAGGCCTGACTGTGTGACCCATAGCGGACAGTCGTGCATGTAGATTTTCAGGGCCGGGGAACTCCCCGGCCTAAAATTTGTTAATATGTAAACTAAGTGTGAGATTACGGGCATTGAATGTGCCTGTATTGGTGATAAACTTTCTATTCCAGCCGGTTACGTTGTAATATGGCAAGTCCCCGGTAGTATTGGCTGGACCCGGAGAGTTGTTGTCGAGTGTTTATGTTCACGAAACTGCGCCCAGTTTTCGCCGAAATAGTAGGGTACCGGTTGATTGCCGGGCTGGTTTTCCTTCTGCTATTGTCCTTCGTATTCCAACCATTTCAGGCCATCGAAGTAACCTTTCCTTGGCGCTTGGCCTTCTGGATCGGGGTGATGGCGCTGGCGCTAGGAGTGACCTGCGTCGCAAGAAGATTGTTGCGTAGGTTGTTCGCTGAGACCGAGTTTTCTGGGCGCGACCTTGTGCTGATATCTTTGGTTTTCGTCCTTTTCGTTCCAAGCCTTTGGTTGATGGTCTGGTTGCTGTTTTCGGCCAACGGACTGCCGTGCCCGGATATGTTATCCGTAACATCTTATGGCGCCTTGCTGTCGGTGGGCTTGATCCTGGTGCGGCGTGAGGCATCGAAACCTCAATCCGAATATGCTGAAATTCCGCTGCCGCGCATGTACAAGCGGTTGCCGGGATCCTTTCAGGGCCGGGTCTATCGCTTGACGGTCCAAGACCACTATGTGGATGTGGTGACTTCTGAGGGCACGTTTACGATCCGGTCGCGTTTTACCGACGCCATAGAGGAAATGGAACCTATACCGGGCCATTGCACGCACAGATCGCATTGGGTTGTCGATGACGCCATTGCTGGGGTCGAACGTAAGGGTGGCAAGATCATGTTGCGCCTGAAGAACGAAGAGCTTGTTCCGGTCAGCAGGAAATACCGTCCGTTCCTAGAGGAAGATGGTCTGATCTGAGCCGCCCTATCTGGGCATTGGGATCATTTGCGGGATTTTCCCTGTCAGGATCGCCATTGCCTGATCGCTCATCAAGGCGTCCAGAACGTGATCCGAGCTAAAGAGCCCACCAGTATAAGTCCCATAGGCAGGCAGGATCAGACGCGCCTGATCCATCAGGAAGGCGGGGCGGGTGATGGAACGACCGCGAACCCGCACGCGCGCCTTGGGGTGGTAATGTCCCGAAACCTCAGCCTTGCCCTTGGGTTGCGCAATATGACGAAAGACCAGAGGGTCAACCACATATTCGGCCAAATGGCTTCCGCCCAGATCTACCGGGCCGGGGTCATGGTTTCCTTCGATCCAGACCCAGCGGCGACCGGCCTGCATCGCCGTAATCTGCAGCCTGTCGGGCACACTCAAGGCGTTTAGGGCATCAAGATCATCAAAACTATCCCCAAGGCAAATAACGATGTCAGGCTGCGTGTGCTCGATATCTGCGGCCAATCGGGCCAGGGTGTCCTGGCTGTCATAGGGGGGTAATGTCGTGCCGCCCCGGCGCGCCAAACGCTCGGATTTACCCAGATGCAGATCGGACACGCAAAGCACGCTTTTGTCGGGCCACCAAAGGGCACCAGACCCAAGCGCGAGCAGATTTTGCCCGGCTAAACAGATCGAAACTTCGTTCATGTTACGTTCTTTGCGACGTTCCGCTATCGCGTGCAAGAGGTTTTAGCAGGATTTCAGCCCAGCCTCTTGCAATAGGCGCGCGCTTTCTTCCGCCAGCAAGCGTTCTTCAGCAGCACCTTTGACGGGTACCTTGCCAACCTCAAGAAACAGTGGTGCAGCCAGAGGTGAAACCCGATCCAATCGCATCAGATCTATACGTCCCCCGATCCGCTCGATCAGTGCCTCGATCCGCCCGAAATCGACGAGACCGCGCATGGCCTCTTCTCGGGTGATTTGCATTAACAGGTGATCGGGATCGTATTTCAGCAAAGTATCGTAGAGGATATCTGAGGAAAACGTGGCCTGCCGACCACTTTTGCGCTGACCGGCCATGTTCCGTTCGATCAGCCCTGCAATCGTGGCCGAGGCACGAAAGGTGCGCTTCATCACGGCATTGCCCGCCAGCCAGGTTTCCAAGCCGTTGCGCAGCGCGTCGGGCTGAAATAGCGGACGCGGGTCTATCACCGCGTCCAACCCCCAGATCAGGGTTGCATAGTCGGTGGCAACAAAGCCCAGCGGTGCAAGGTCCGTTTCTTCCATCCGTTTGGTCAGCAACAGCCCCAGCGTCTGCTGGGCGTTGCGACCTGCAAAACCATAGACACACAGGTTTTCGCGCCCATCGTTGGGGAAACTTTCGACCAGTAACCTTTCACGTTGAGGTAGGCGCGAGATATCGCGCTGCAACGCCAGCCAATCCGCGGTATGCGCGGGTAACTGGGGCCAATCGGGCTGTGCAAACAGCCGCAGGATACGGTTGCTCAGCTGCGTCGAGGTCGCAAATTTGGTGCCTGAAAACGTTGCGATCTTGGGCTTCTTATCCGCTCGGCGGCTGACTTCGACCGTCATCTCGCGCAATCCCTCATAGCGCACGATCTGGCCGCCGATCAGAAAGGTATCTCCGTGGGTCAGCGAGGCAGCAAAGGCTTCTTCGACCTCTCCCAGAGGTTTGCCCCTTCGATTGCGTTTCAGGCGGACTTTCAACGTATCGGTGTCCTGAATCGTGCCAAGGTTCATGCGGATACGCTGCGCAGCACGGGGGTCACGCAGCTGCCATTGCCCATCTGGCCGTAGCTGAAGCCTTTGCCACCGATCATAGGCGCGCAGGGCATAGCCCCCGGTTGCACAAAAGTCCAAACAGGCGTCGAACTCTGCTCGGGTCAACCCGGCATAGGGCCCCGCTGCGGTCATTTGCCGGAACAGGTCATCGGCCAAGAATGGCCCGGATGCTGCGGCAATCAGGATATGTTGACACAACACATCGCGTGGACCTGCGCCGCGGGGATCACCGTCCAGATCATGAGCTTTTACAGCCTCAAGTGCCGCTATGCATTCCACAACTTCGAAGCGGTTTGCGGGCACTAACAATGCTTTGGAGGGGGCGTTGTATCTGTGATTTGCGCGCCCGATGCGCTGAACCAGCCTTTTGACGTTTTTGGGCGCCCCGATCTGAATGACCAGGTCGACATCGCCCCAATCAATACCAAGATCCAGACTGCCTGTGCAGACGATCGCGCGCAGCTCACCGCGAACCATTGCGGCCTCGACACGTTCGCGTTGCTGCCTGTCCAGACTGCCGTGATGAATGCCAATCGGCAGCCCGTCTTCGTTGGCAAGCCAGAGGTTGTGAAAGAAAATCTCGGCCTGTGCGCGGGTGTTGTGAAAGATAAGCGTCGTCTTATGCTTCCGGATCTGGTCCAGAACGGCAGGGATGGAATAGGCCGCGCCACCGCCCGACCACGGAGGCATTTCCGGCGTTTCCAACATTTGGATATCGGGGTCAGGCCCAGGATCGGCCTCAACGATCCGGCAGGGATCAGGGTGACGTGCCAGAAATCGGGCAATCGCATTGGGGTCTTCGACCGTTGCAGACAAGCCCACCCTGCGCAGGTCCGGGCAGAGCCCTTGCAGACGGGCCAGCGCCAGCATCAGCTGGTCGCCACGCTTGCTCTCGGCCAGGGCGTGGATTTCATCGACAACCACCCGTTGCACGCCCTGAAACATCCGCCCGGCGTCTTCGTAAGAGGTCAGCAGGGCCAGGCTTTCAGGTGTGGTCAAAAGGATCTGCGGTGGGTCAACCCGCTGACGCTTTTTCTGTGTGGCTGAGGTATCTCCGGTGCGGTCCTCAATCCGGACGGCCAGGCCCATTTCCTCGGCCGGGCCACGCAGGTTTCGCCGGATATCTGCCGCCAGCGCCTTGAGAGGGGAGACGTAGATTGTATGCAGGCCATCATGGCTCCGCTCTGCCAGATCGGCCAGCGTGGGCAGAAATCCGGCCATTGTCTTGCCCCCGCCGGTGGGGGCTATCAGCAACGTCGCCGGTTCAAGGGCCCGGTCGTACATGTCCTGCTGATGCGGGTGGATGGACCAGCCCCGAACCGAAAACCAAGTTTCTATGGCTTGTGGGATTTCAGTCCTCTGAATTGACCCGATTTCCTTTGAAAAACAAAATCAGTGGCGCGAGTATTCCCTTGAATTGGTAACGCAGCTTAGGCTGTGACGTCATTTCTGGTCCGTTTGCCAATCCAAACCGAGTTAAGAAGCGTTTATTCAGGGTCAAACCGACAATCCGATGCCAGTGAACTTCACCTGCCCTAGGCCCATCGTGGTTTCCGTGCCCGCAACCCTTAGCGACAATCCGATTGTGGCACTCTGTCAGCTTAAATTGAACCGATTGTTCGCCGTGCCGCCCAATCGTATTCATAAAGCCAGCTTGATCCTCACCGGTTTTGTCGCCGGCTTCGACTAGAATATCAAGAAATTGAGCCTCAAGACCACCATCATCAGTCAACAGCGACTGATGATCCATGTCGCGAAGGTTGGGCGCGACCTTTAACAGCCCGCTTGTGAGCGAAGACGTCCTGAAAACACGACATGATCCGCAGGTCTTATCAAATTCTTTGACCTTGAATGCAGAGAGCAAGGCAAACCATTCTCTGTGTGGAATCAGCGCCAGATTATATCCACTCTTTATAATGATGCCATCGTCGCCAGAAGTGTTTTCCAAGAAAGTTACTACTTTATCGGTGAAATTTGAACGAACAAAGTCATCTCCATCAAAGAGCATCAAGTAGTCCGGCTGATGATTTTTTGCAGCGAACCATATCCCCGCTGAGTACTTCATGGCTTTGTCAACGCGCACAGCGTTTCGGTTGGCAACAAAGCCCGGATGGTCCCGAGTCTCAAGAAACGTTACACCCTCTGAAAAATCATCTGCCCACTTGGGTTTGTGGATACAAACTACGACAATCCGAATATCGGAATTTGATACCTGCGCACACAAGTTGGTAAGAGTCACTTTCAAAATCCGCTCCACCATACTGTAGTCCCGGATCTTCCTCCCATCTGGATGCACGATTGGGATAACAAATGTCATCTTCGCTGGTCTGCCTGAGATCAATTGTGACGAAGTTTCTTTTGAACCTTGTTCTTCACTCAGTTTTATTTTTACGCCGGGTTTCACGTTTGGAAATGGCTCGGCAGGTATAGGTTTTTGTAAGAAACTACACAGTTCTTCCCAAGAACTGCCATCCCAATAGTTCTGCACCAACAAATCACCCGGTCGTTGAGAGAAATACTCTTTGACGTTTCGACTATGTTCTGAGCTGACGCGGATGAAGCGTTCCTTTTCGAAAGTTGAAACGCCATAGCAGGACATTCGAGAATCACGTATGAACCGATCGGTGGGGTCAGGGTTGTTGCGGAATTGCCGTTCGATACTTGCTAGCCAAGAGTCAACGGGTCTTTCAGTTAGAATGAATTTCGATCCAGGATAGGCACGGTCCAATTCGCGGAAGTAGGTTCCAATAGGTAGGTCTGTAACTGCGTCGAAGCCTTGCAGGTAGTCGGTATCAAAATTACCTGCCCACCAATCGTTCAGGCCACGGCTGAGTGTGTGGCGGTAGGTGGCAGAGCGATACCCCAATTGACTCAAAGCCAGACAAAGCGATGTGGTTCCAGTTCTCGAAAGCCCGATCCCAAACACTTTGGCGTCTTTCGTCACAGCAAAACTCCTCGGACATTAAGATAGGATACCCCTGTAAGCCGAACTTGGTACCTACTATGGGAATTTTTGCTGCTGAATATTATACTTTTTTCTATCTTACAATCTGTTCGTCTTTGACGAACATGTTGGCCCAAGCGCGTTCAATTAGATCGGGGCTCATCTGATAGGGGATGCCCTCGAATTCGCAGATCGAGATCATCTGATCAATCAGGAATATCGGCTGATAGTTCGCATAGATGTTGTCGATGGTCGGGTATTTGACCTTTAGCAGATGGACCAATGCGGCCTCGTCCAGAGGCATCCCGCGTTTGCGGGCCACCATGGCAAAGATTTTCAGGAAGTTCTCTTGGTTCGGACCGTCAATCTTGATCTTGAAGAAGATCCGGCGCAAAGCGGCTTGGTCAAAGATCTCGTTGGGGTGAAAGTTGGTCGAAAAGATGACCAGCGTGTCAAAGGGCACTTCGAATTTTTCACCCGATTGCAGGCCAAGGATATCCTTGTTCTCTTCCAGTGGAACAATCCAGCGGTTGATCAGGGCCTGAGGTGGTTCCTGCTGACGGCCAAGGTCGTCAACGATAAAGATGCCGCCCGTCGATTTCAGCTGCAGCGGGGCCTGATAGGTCCGCGCCGTAGGGTTATAAACCAGATCGAGCATGCTGAGTGACAGTTCACCGCCAGTCACAACAGTTGGTCTTTCACATTGGACATAGCGCGAATCAAACCGCTTGCGGCGGCGCAAGCTATTGGGATCATCTGCTTCTTGTTCGATGGCTGTGTGTACAATCGGGTCATACACCGTGATCACCTGACCAGCGTATTCGATGGCATATGGGACATAGACATTGTCGCCCAAAGCATCCCGAATACCGTTCGAGATAGAGGATTTACCATTACCCGGAGGTCCATACATCAGGATTGATCGGCCTGCACTGACCGCGGGTCCAAGGTGGTCCAGCAGGCTGTCAGGCAGAACCAGATGGCCCATTGCCCCGGTCAACTGGTCGCGGGAAACCTGGATATTCCGGATCGACTGGCGTTTTACCTGCTCGCGGTACACATCCAACGGGACGGGCATGGCGCCGAAATATTCGGACTGGCTCAGCGCATCCAATGCACGCGCTTTGCCCGCATCGGTCAGTTGATACCCCATCTCATTGCCGCTGTTGGCGTTCAAAGTACCGGTTGCTTCCAGCAGCTTTTGTTCGCGGGCAAGGTCGATCAATTCCTGTGTGACAGAACCCGGCAAGCAGATCGCTTGGGCAACTTCGGAAACTGTATCTACGGTTTTACGAAAGATAGTTTTCAGCAGGATATCCCGCATCATAACAATAGGAAGCTGCATATCGCCCAACCCCTTTGGGGTAGGGGGGGCCATTACCGAGGTTGTCTGCATATTCATGAGCGTTGCCCGTCTAATTCAGTATTCACGCCAATAGCCCTGAAAAGGGCCCTTTGACGAAAATTTGGCCGGGCTTTGTGTCAGTTCCAAGGCGGGGACAAGGCGGACTGATGATAGTTTACGAGCCGTAAACAGTTCCAAGTATCAGGTAGATGGCCAGGGTTGCACCAAGCGCGAAACCCATGGGAAACTGTTTGTCCCGACGCCAGCTTTCCCAATCTGGGGCAATAGCTCTGAGGGCGGTATGTTTGGCCAACCGATGCGTGACAAAGGCCGCCAAGGTGGTCGACATCAGGATCAACACTACCAATGTGAAATCGCCCATCCAAACAAAGGCTGAGGCCGCGGCTATGAATTTTGCGTCTCCGGCTCCCATAATGCCGGCTGCGTTGAGCAGAATGCCGATGACCAGCATTACAACTATATGTAACAGCTGCCACAAATAGGGTGGGAGGGACACAGAAAACGGGCCAGAAATCCAACCATCCGACCAGGGCGGCAGGACAAACAATCCGATGACCGCAAATACCAAGGCCAGTGCAACTACGGCGTGATTCTTGATGAGCATGTCACGCAGGTCGGTGAAGGCCACGTAATAGCAGATCGGCAGTACGAACGGCAAAAACCAGGCCGCAGCACCCGCTGGAATATGCATGTATCAGGCTTCCTCAAGCGCGCGCAGGGATCGAACGGCTTCGTCGTAATGTTGCGGATGGGTGGCGATCGCTTCGCGGAACAGGTTCTTGGCCGTCGCCACATCACCGCGTTTCACCGCCGAGATGGCCATTGTGTTCAACAACATCGCGCGTTCGACCTGAGACATGGGAACGACAGGCATGCTGTAATTGCCCTGTGCAGCCCGGGCGAGGACCAGATTGTTCTTTGCCGTGAATAGAGAGTTATCCTGTCGAATGGCCTCGGTGAATAACCGTTCGGCTTCGTCGTACTGGCCGCGCGTCAGCTTGGAATATCCCCAGTTGTTCATCACACCACCGGGGCGGGTCGTCAGACCCACGGCGGTTTCATAGAAATGATCCGCGCGTTTCCAGTTTTTTTGTGAATCCGCGACGACGGCTTCCAGGCGGTAGCGTTTGAAAGATTCAAAAGTCGGCGGGATCGAATCCAATGTCGATTTGGCCTGTGACCAGTTCCCGGAACGTACCAGAGAATCTGCGTATTCGACCTTGTCTACATTGGTCGCACC
Organism: Ruegeria sp. YTSA219; assembly: GCF_059609985.1. Taxonomy (NCBI): domain Bacteria; kingdom Pseudomonadati; phylum Pseudomonadota; class Alphaproteobacteria; order Rhodobacterales; family Roseobacteraceae; genus Ruegeria; species Ruegeria sp. YTSA219. Next base: position 111,242 of record NZ_JBXWMT010000010.1, on the reverse strand, counting down.
GCTCATCGTGGTGACTTTTTTCCAGGCGGCGGTTGCCTCGGTCGTCCGTTTAGCGCGCGCCAGTGAAATCGCCAGCCCACGTTGCAGGTCTATACGACCCGGGTTCTTGGCGGCGGCTCCCTGGAAATAGGTAACGGCTTCGTTCGGATCGGCGGCCGACAGAAGAACGTCGTTCAGGTTGGTTTCGTCAATGACGTTCACCTCCTGAAATGTACGCTCGACCTTTTCTTCTTCGGACTCTTTTTCACAGGCTGAGAGGATCAGCCCGCAGATTGCGATAGACGGAATCAAGAATTGTTGGCGCATTTTTGCGTCCCTTACTGCTCTTGCCTATGTTACGGGAGCTTGCGCAGCATGAATTGCCCGTCGCCTTGCTGCTCCAGTGTGTATTCTTGTTCTTGAGGGGTATTATTATCAGTATTTTCCATTTTTGCGAGAGCTAACCGCAGATTGTCCCGGATTGCGTCACTTTCGCCATTATCGAGAGCATAGGCCCGGCGAAAGACCTGAGCGGCCTCGGGGTATTCACCGATTTCCATCAGCAACACACCCAGATTGTTCCAGGCGACAGACCATTCGGGGTCATCTTCAACCGCACGGCGCAGCAGTGTTTCCGCCTGTCCAAGCCTCCGAAGGCCCAGATTTGCCGTCCCCATCGAGGTCAGGATCTGCGTTGTCATTCCCTGATTGAGCGCTGCGCGGATAAAGGCATCCAACGCAAGCTCGTATTCACCCGAAGCCATCAGCCGGTTGCCAACTGCGATCTGATCCTCGGCCGGGGCTTTACGATCAATGCCAGGTGCATCCAGATCCCCGGAGGACCCCGTTTCCGTGCAAGAAGCAACCGTGGCAAGAACCACGGTGGCCTGTAACACGCGGCGTATCCCCGTTTGGATGCACCTGGGTTTCAATTTCATAGGCTATTAGCCTCCGCCGAATTCAGCGATGCCTTTGGCCGAGGGTCCAACCAGAATGACCAGCAACGGTGGCACCGTCAGCATCATAGTGGCGAGTGTCATTTTGGTTGGCAACTTGTTAGCGGCCTCTTCGGCGCGCATCACGCGCTTATCTCGCATCTCGCCAGCGTAAACCCGCAAAGCTTCGGCGATGGATGTACCGAATGTTGCCGATTGGATCATCACCGTCACAAATGAGTTAACATCCTGAACGCCACAGCGCGTACCAAAATCGCGAAGAACCGTATCCTTGTCCTTACCGGCCTTCAATTCGTGGGCGACGACTTCAAATTCAAGCGAAATCTCAGGGTAGGAAGCTTTCATTTCGCGTGCGACGCGAACGATGGCCTGGTCCAGCGACTGGCCAGCCTCGACACAGACCAACATCAGGTCAAGAGTATCGGGAAAGCCTGCGGTGATCGCTTCTTGCCGTTCTGCGACCCTTCGGGTGATCCAATAGCGTGGCAGAAAATACCCGGCGGCCGACGGGACAAGAACTCGTATTATCATCTGCTGCGCGGTAAATTCCTGACCGTCGGAAAGGACAGTGACCAGCAAAACACCAATCACAATTCCGATGATGCCCAAGGAAAATTGAGCGAAGTGGAAGAACCGAACTGCGTCCTTTGATTGATACCCCGCCTGCCGCAGTTTCAGCTGCATGGCAGACAGTTCTTCCTTATTCTGTGGCTCAAGGAAGTTGGCAAACTTCTCAAGCTGCTCGTTTCGCCCGCTGGTTCTGAGCTTGTCCTTTTTGACCTTCTTATCCTGTCGAGGGGCTGCATTAGAACGCTGCAGTTTCTTCAGGGGATCTTCTGGCTGGCTCAGGATCAAGGGGACTGTGATCAAGATCATGAACAGTCCAAGTACACCAACCACGATCAGTGGACCGAAGGGGCCAAGGAGCTCGGTTAGAAAGTCATTTATTTGGGTCAGGATTTCCATGGTGGTGTCCTCAGACCTTGATGTCGGTTAGAATGCGCATGACGATCAGGTTCAGTGTCAGCATGATGCCGACAAAGAAACAGGCAGGAATGAACCATGGGTGATCCATAACTTCGTCATAGTACCCGGGGTCGTTCACCAAAATGAATCCCAGGCAGAACAGTGGAAATCCAGATAGGAATTTTCCTGACCATTTTGCCTCGGCTGTGATAGCGTTGACGCGCCGGAAAAGTCGAAAACGGGCCCGGATCACCTTGGCCAGACCGGCCAGAATTTCGGCCAGGTTACCACCGGATTGCTGTTGGATGCCGACGGCCACTGCCAAAAACCGTAGATCCTGCATATCCAGTCGTTGTGCCAGATCTTTGAGAGATTCACCGACGTCACGGCCATAGGCACATTCATCAGCGATAACTCCGAATTCAGTGGCGAGTGGATCCTGGACTTCATTTGCGACGATTTGAATGGTGGACACAAAAGGGTTCCCGACGCGAAGCGACCGAACCATCAATTCCACAGCATCTGGCAACTGTTCTTCCAGCATTGCCATACGCTTTTTGGCCTTGTTGTTTACCCACGCATAGACACCACCAACACCGATTGCGACCGAAATTGCGGCCCGCATTATGGTTTCCGTTCCCGTTGCAATGCTGAGCCCCATGAAGGCAAAGCCTGTCACCAACACCATAATCAGGATCAACTGACGGGGTGTGAAGGCGATGGCGGCCTTCTGAGCCTTGTCCGCCAATAGGGAATAGAGCGGAATACTCTGGGACTTCATATGCTGCTGCATTTCCTTGCGCAGCTGTTCCAGAACTTGTTCGCGCCCGACGCCTTTATCCAGCATGTCCAGACGGCGGTTCACGCGGCTGTTCAGACTGATGGATTTTCCGAAGGCAACCAGATAGATTCCTTCCACCAACGCAAGTACGCCTACGAAGATCGCGACGTAGATCAGTGCCTCCATAGGCAGTTGCATTTCAAGATCTCCTACATAGTCGTTGGTTCGTAAATCGAAGGGGGCAGATCATAGCCCCACAGACGGAAGCGTTCGGAGTAGTGGCTGCGAACGCCTGTCGCGGTAAAATGGCCAATGATCTTGTTGTCGGGCGTTAATCCAACGCGTTGAAAACGAAAGATTTCCTGCATGGAAATCACATCGCCTTCCATACCAGTGATTTCGGTGATCGAAGTCATACGCCGCGAGCCGTCCTGCAGGCGGCTTGCCTGAACGATCAGGTTCACAGCACTGGAGATCTGGCTACGGACGGCCTTGATCGGCATTTCGATCCCGGCCATCGCGATCATGTTTTCAAGGCGCGAAATCCCGTCTCGGGCCGAGTTCGCGTGGATCGTTGTCATCGAGCCATCATGGCCAGTGTTCATGGCCTGTAGCATGTCGATAACTTCCGAGCCCCGTGTCTCACCCACGATGATACGGTCGGGACGCATACGAAGGGCGTTTTTCAGACAGTCGCGGGGGCTGACTTCACCCTTGCCTTCGACGTTAGGCGGGCGGCTTTCCATCCGGCCAACATGAGACTGTTGCAGCTGGAGTTCCGCTGTATCCTCGATGGTCAGAATACGCTCGGCGTCGTCGATAAAGCTGGACAATGCGTTTAGCGTGGTTGTTTTACCGGAACCGGTACCGCCCGAAACGATCACATTCAGGCGTGTAGATACAGCAGCCTGCAGATAGGCGGCCATTTCTTCGGTGAAGGCACCAAAATTCACCAGATCATCAATGGCCAGCTTATCTTTTTTGAACTTACGAATGGATACCAGCGAGCCGTCAACGGCAATCGGTGGCACCATGGCGTTGAAACGCGAGCCATCCGCCAGACGGGCGTCCACATAGGGGTTGGATTCGTCAACACGGCGGCCCACGGCGGATACGATCTTGTCGATGATCCGCATCAGGTGCTTTTCGTCTTTAAATGTAACGTCGCTGATTTCTAGCTTACCGAACCGTTCAACGAAAATTTGCTGCGGGCCGTTGACCAGAATATCGCTGACAGAGTCGTCCTGAAGCAAGGTCTCGAGAGGGCCAAGACCGGTTACTTCGTCATACAATTCCTTGTTCAGCTGCTGCCGGTCGTCGCGGTTCAGAACGATGTTGCGGGATTCCAGGACCTCACTGGCAATCGCACTGATTTCCGAGCGCAGCTCGGATTCTCCAGCTTTCTCAAGGGCCGCAAGGTTCAGGTTTTCAAGAAGCTCGCGGTGGAGTTCGATCTTGATTTCGCCCAGACGCTCTTTGCGCTTGCGTTCCTTGTCCGCCCCTACAACCTCGACCGCCTTTTTGGGGGTGGGTCGCCGGGCAACAGCAGTAGCGGTTGATGCTTGCTCCGCTGCAGGTGCAGGTGTGGCCTCGGGCGATTTAGCCGGTGCTTGGACCGGTTGTGCTTCGGGTTTTTTATATCTTGAAAACACGGCGGCTCTCCCTGTGGGATTGTGTTATGCGGCTTCGGCGCTACTGCTGCCCAGGCTGTGCAGCGACTTCGCAAGCTTTGCGATTTCCTTGCGCAGTGGGTTCTTGGCCGCAGCGTTGGCCAATGGCAGACCGTGATCACCGCTTTGCATCACGGGTTTGCCGCCATCCGGCAGTTGAAGATCAATAGAGATACCCAGGCTTTCACCCATGCGCTTGACCCGGCCCTTACCATTCAGATCGGTAAATTTCGGGGCGCGATTGAGAGCGAAACGCAACTTATTGAAGGGTAGTTCCTCGGCCTGTAAAGCGCGCTTGAGGCGCAATGCGTTCTGAGCCGATCGCATGTCCAGTTCTATCAGGGCAAAGTAAACATGGGCGGCCTGCAGTACAGTTTCCGACCAGTGAACCAATGTCGTTGGCATGTCGACGATCACATAATCGAAGTGCTTTCGTGCCTTTTCGATCACCCGTTCGATATCTTCTTGCGTAATCAGATCCAAAGGCACCATATCCGAAGGCGCAGTTAGCACCTGCAGCTTGTCCTCATAGGACTGAAGCGCCTGGTTGAAGACGTCATCATCCATTGCCGCCGTATCAGACAGCATCTCGAATACAGTTTCTCGACGGGGAAGATCCAGATAGGTCGAAACCGTTCCGTATTGCAGGTCCAAGTCAATCAAACAAACCGAAGGGGCCTCTTTGTCAGAGACCGTTGCCAGTTCCCAAGCTAGGTTGACGGCCATAGTCGTCGACCCGACCCCACCGGCAAGTCCCTGAATCACAAACAAAGCACCCTCTTTAGAGTCGCCAGCTGCACGTGCGGCATCTGATCCGGGAGCAACAGCGACGGGTTCGGGTTTGTTCATCCGGTCGATTGCTTCTTGCAATTCACCTTCTGGAAGAGGGTAGGGGACGAATTCGTCCGCGCCCTTGCGCAACAACTGATGCAGCGAAGCCGGGGTCACGTCCTCGGCGATCAGAACTATTTTGATATTTTTGTCTTTTGCCTGTGTGATGATTTCACCCATCAGTGACAGGTTGTCTTCATCCTCGCCATCAATGGCCAACGCGACAAATTGCAGTGAATTCGCCTCGGGTTGGTTGAAAAATGTCAGGGCTTCGGCAAAGCCGAGATCGCCCCAACGCTCACCCAAAGCGCCTTCCATATCTTCTATAAGCAGATCGAAATTCTGGACATCACGACTAATCGTGCAGGCCAGAATTGCGGTCTCTTCGTTTTGCGGCGTGGCGCTTGTCATTAACACAATCCTCGTCGAAGGGTAGGCGAACCATCCTGGCCCAGAGGACAGGATTGGCTTGCTGTCACCCTATTGCGGCCATTTTCGGACGCAGGTCACCCAATTGTTGAAAATGTGGCTTGGAACTTAGGCAAGAATTAGGCGCAAAAGAACCAATTGTAGGGAATTGGGCGACGATGTCGCCCAATCACAGTTTATTGTTCGCTTGTATCGCCAATAGCGGTTTCGCGGCGCAGCTGGGATTCATAAACCGCGCTTTCCACGTACTCACGATTGACGATAGCGGCGTATTTGCCATCGAGTAGCTGGGGCGCACGATCAACGAAGCCTGATACTTCGGTCACGGTGCGCCTGTTGCGACGGTCTCGATCCGGCGTAGCCACGAGAGGTCGAGACTTACCGAATGAAACAACCGCCTCCAACCGCGAGCGAGAGATACCCTGCCGCGTAAGGAACGCAACAGCCGCATTCGCGCGCCGCTGGCCCAGGCTTTGGTTATATGCCGTTGATCCAACAGCATCCGTATGGCCATAGACCCGGAACCGTGCCTCGGGGAACTGTTTGATCCAGTTCGCCTGACGCAAGAGTACTCGCTGAGCTGTTTCGTCCAGTTGAGCGCTGTTGAAATCAAAGTTGATCTGGGTCGGCACTTCGGCTGCGAACCGTTGGCCCAGGATCTGGGCATATGTCAGTTCGCCATTCATTACTTGAATGTTGTTCAGTGTCGCATTCCCGAACGCGCCTTGATCGGCTTCGTATCCGGCCTCACGCGTACATGCGGCGACAGCGACCGAAAGACCCAGTGTGATGATCCACTTCTGCATTGGTCCTATCCTCCTAATCAATCCAGGACGTAGCCGTACGAGCTACCGAAGTCCTGATTCGCGACTTCCGAAGCTGCACCGGCACCTAGACGTTCAGTCCGACCGACTTTGCCATTGACGAACAGATCAAATTCGCTGGGCGGTTTGACCCGATCCGTAGGCAGAGCCAGTGCCTCGCCACGAGTCGGCGACACAAGGTGGGCTGTGATGATGATCACCAGTTCACTTTGCTGACGCTGATATTCCGCGCTGCGGAAGAGGGCGCCAAGAACCGGGACGTCACCCAACCAAGGAATCTGGCTGTTCAGGTCGGTGAAATCATCCTGGATCAAGCCAGCGATCGCAAAGCTTTCACCATCGCGCAGCTCAACCGTTGTGCTGGTCTGGCGTGTGATGAAAGATGGAACATTATCACCTTGAATGGTGAAGTTCGACGAACCATCGATAGCTGACACGGCAGCAGCCATTTCAAGGTTGATCAGATCACCATCCACAACGCGGGGGATAAAGTCGATTTCAACACCGAAGGCTTTGTATTCAATCGCAATTACGCCGTCGTCCTGCGGTACCGGAATAGGAACTTCACCACCTGCAAGGAACGTCGCTTCCTGACCCGAAAGTGCGGATAGGTTAGGCTCTGCAAGGCTGCGCGCCAGTCCTTTGGACTCGAGTGCCTCCAGCAGCAGACGAACCTGTGTGGAGCCTGCGCCAAAGCCGAACAGAATTGCGCCGGTATTCGTCTGTACCGCCGGAATGTTGTTGTTCAGGGCATTTGCCAAAGCACCAGCATTGTTCAGCGTGTTGATACCGCCAGTCACATCACTGCCGCCGAAACCAAGCGATGCAGTCAGGCTTTTAGCCACCGACCGATTCATCTCGGCAAAGCGCACTTTCAGCATGACCTGCTGAACGCCACCAACCGACATGAGGTTCGATACGCGCTCCGGTGCATAGCGCTCTGCCAGCTCCAATGCCCGCGCCAACTTGGCAGCGCTAGAAATTGTGCCAGAAAGAACGATACCGTCATTGGCGGTGCGAACTTCGATAGGCTCGGTTGGCAAAATCTGGCGCAGACGTTCTTTAAACTCGGTAACATCCGGTGCCACACGGACCCGAACATTAGCAAGTAGATTACCTGCGCCGTCGAACAATGTCAGGGTCGTCAGGCCAGGAGCCTTACCCAAAACATAGATAGTACGATCCGAAAGCGACGAAATATCAGCGATGCCTGCATTGGCGATGCTGAGTTCGGCAAACGGTTGCTCACTTTCAACAACTATTGCGCGGTTCATTGGCACATCAAGCGTTTCCGCTGTACCCTTCTTTACCACGCGAAGTGTTTCAGCCCAGGCAGCATTGCCGACTGGGCCAACTACGAGCGCCAAGCCCAATAGGGCTGCGCTTATCCAGGAACTTCTTTTCATGTGACCTGCCTCTCCGATCACGCCTCGTTTTTTGCGGCTACTGCCTTATGTCTGATAACACTGCGCGAATTGAGAATTTATTGCAATAATCAATGGTTTCTGGAATTTTCCTTATGTGGACAATGCGCAACATGCGAACAAATTAGGGCCGCGCAATTCGCGCGGCCCCGGTCATGTAACGCACTGATTTTCTGTTAATTTGTGCAGGGTGTTACTATTCCCGTGTCGACGATCTCGGCACCACGGCGTGTCTTGACCGTACAGACCTCTTCCGCGATTTTGGGTGCCACGGGGACGACATCTTTAATGCCCAGAAGTTTTCTTTGGTCAACTTCGACCGCGCTTGCGATTGTGTCGTCTTGCACGCCAACCAGCGCCAAAGACAGGCGGCCGGTGTTCTGAGCCTGAGCCAGTGCCGCGATTTGTTCCGGAGTAGCAGCGACCGTAACGGTGCGCGCGATCGTGGCTCCGGTCAGATCGGACCCGGCGCTCTGGTCAACAGCGATCAACTCAATGCTGGTTTGAATCAGGCGGGTGATTTCGCCGCGCGACCCATCGATTCCGCCACCATATGAACCGGTCCAATAAACATCGATACTGTCACCAGGGCGAAGGAAGCCGGATACGCCCGAGGCAACGTCCACGCTGATTGCAAATGCGCGCTTACCTTTCGCGATTCGTGATGTCAGACCCGCTGCCTCGCCTGGTTTGGTTACTTTGACCTCCATCAGGGCTTCGTCTTTTTCCATGGTCCTCAGAACGAAGCGGTCGCCACTGGCGTCCTCTGGAAACAGGACGGCCATTTCAAGGAAGCTTCCTTCGGGAATTGCATCCTCAGGCCATTTCACGATCCGCACATCTTCGGCGGCCAGACGCTCACCATACTTAAGAGCACGGTTCGAAACCAGAACGTCCACCGTCGGGACGGACTTAACATTTGCCAATGCTTCCTGAGCCGCCAAACGTTCTCTGGCCAATTCCGCCTGATACTGAGAAATATAGTCCCGCGCCATATAAACGGCTCCTCCTGCCAGAGCCACCCCAACAATCAGGACAAGTCCAAATACTGCACGCATGCGCGTTCCCTCGTTTATTTGTATGCGATGTCAGTCGTCATAGGGAATACGACTTCAACTGACTATTGGTTACAGGAGAATTGTGTCGAAAAGGGGGACAATGAAGTATTTTTTTGACGCCCGTGTCCTTAGTGCCAGATTGATCAATCTGATTCCGATGCCTGTTCCTGATTCGCAGAATAGACCTCGATACCGCGAAGTGCGTTACCCGTCTCGGTATCGACGTGTTGTACCCCGCCCGTCAAGTTGAATACGGTGACAAGTCCAAGGCCGACCAGCGCAGCAGTAAGCACCACCCAATCAACGGTGATTGCGCCATGTTCCCCGGATAAGAATTTTGAAATACCCTTCATCGCAGGACCTCGTCTTTTTTCTATAAAAAAGGGGGCCGCGATCTGACGAGCGCAGCCCCCTTCAAAATTCTATCTAAATAATTACGGGGTTGTTGGGCCCGCGTTAGGTGCAGTAACAACAACACCCGTCAGGGCGGTGTCAATGTCGCCAGCCAGATCGTCGACACCGTCGCTAACCTGTGTCCAAGCAACAGCGGCCAGGCCAACAACAGCTGCGGTCAGAACGACCCAGTCTACTGTTACGGCGCCGTCTTCGTCAGTGGTGAAGTTCTTGATGAACTTGATCATGTTACGTCCCTCCTAAAGGATCTAATAAGTCTAATGAACCTCGGCGTCTTCCAGAGCTTCGTCTCTCAGTCCGCTCCCGATCGTCTCGGTATGGCATTATGTTTGCCTGTTGGGCGTGGCAGGAATTGGGCCAAACCCCAAATTTTTGTGCCTCAGCTTAACTTTTTGGTAGCTTTCCGATTAACTAATTGAAATTAAAGAAATAAAAATAATCCCTTCGTACGAGTACCGATAAAACCCGATGCAAAATGGCGCCAAATGAGGCGAAATTGCCCCAATTCACATTGTTTTTCTGGCCTTACAGACAGATTCGGGGTTCAAATCGACGCAAAAGAGAACATGAGGCAGGCAAATGAATCTCCGGAACGCAATAACTTGCGCCGGCTTGGCGCTGGCAGTGGTGTCCGCACCTGTGTCTGTCCCCGCCAACGAAGTCGAACCGCGTGGCGTATATAAACGGATCAAAGCAGCCAAGCCCGGTCAGCGCCCGCGCATTACCGTTCAGATATCGCCTACAGAACATGCCTCAGCACCTTCGGCGCCCAGCACAGGGGCTGAGATCGTAGTTCCTGAGATTATCGCGAGGACACGTGTTACGCCTCCGGGGCTTCCGGGAATTTCACCGCAAAACAAACCCGTCGGGTCTTATAAAGCGTTCTGGGACAGGATCTCACCCGGGATAGATGAAGCCAGTTCGGGTCGTTTGCAGGATTCGATAAATGCGCTAGCCGCCATAAACGTAGCCTCGCCCCGATTGCAGACGCTTCAGAATATTGCTCAGCGGCAGGGGATCGACATTTTACGCTCGACCGTAGGGACAAATGTGTCGCCTGCGTTGGTGCTGGCCGTCATCTCGGTTGAATCGGCAGGCCGGGAGAAGGCGGAAAGTTCGGCCGGGGCGCAGGGGCTGATGCAGCTTATGCCCGCGACCGCGAAACGATTTGGGGTCGAGGACAGCCTTCACCCGGGGCAGAACATCTCGGGCGGAGTGAAATACCTGAACTGGCTGATGGAAGAGTTTGGAAACGACCCGATCCTGGTCCTGGCCGGATATAATGCGGGCGAGGGCGCGGTTCGCAAACATGGTGGTGTACCGCCTTATGCGGAAACACGGGACTATGTGCCCAAGGTTCTCGCGGCTTTTCAGGTGGCGCGAGCGCTGTGTTCGACACCGCCCGAGTTGATTTCTGACGGGTGCGTGTTTCAGGCTCTTAATTGACCAAGGCCCACACTGAAGTGGGCCTTGCCATTAGGTGAATTGATCAGTCGACAATCGTCGCCTGTGTCGCGGCGCGCATCTCATCTTCGCTGACACCATCTGCGAGCTCTACGATCTTCAGGCCGCCATCGACCACATCCAGAACCCCAAAATTGGTGATGATGCGATCCACAACACCCTTGCCGGTCAGCGGCAGGGTGCACTCTTTCAGCACTTTCGATTCACCGTGTTTGTTGGTGTGATCCATAACCACGATCACACGTCCGACACCTGCAACCAAATCCATCGCGCCGCCCATGCCTTTGACCAGCTTGCCGGGAATCATCCAGTTGGCCAGATCGCCTTTTTCATCCACTTCCATGGCACCCAGGATTGCCGCGGCGATTTTGCCGCCCCGGATCATGGCGAAAGACGTAGCGCTGTCGAAATAAGCAGTCCGAGACAGTTCGGTGATCGTCTGCTTGCCTGCGTTGATCAGGTCCGGGTCTTCGTCGCCCTCGAAAGGAAAGGGACCCATACCAAGCATTCCGTTTTCGGATTGCAGGGTGATATCCTTGTCGCCAACATAATTTGCCACCAGCGTCGGGATACCGATGCCGAGGTTTACATACATGCCGTCTTCCAGCTCTTGCGCCGCGCGGGCGGCCATCTGATTCCGGTCCCAGGGCATTATGCGTCCTCCTTCTTGCGGGTGGTGCGCTGTTCGATGCGCTTTTCGTGATTGCCCTGAATGATGCGATGCACGTAAATTCCAGGTAGGTGGATCATGTCAGGGTCCAGAGAGCCACGGGGCACGATCTCTTCAACTTCGACCACACAGATCTTACCGCAAGTGGCGGCGGGCACGTTGAAGTTTCGGGCGGTCTTGCGGAACACCAGATTGCCGGTGTCGTCGGCTTTCCACGCCTTGATAATCGCCAGATCTGCAAAAATACCTTCTTCGAGAATATAGGTCTCGTCGTTGAAGTCTTTGTGTTCTTTCCCATCGGCAATAACAGTGCCTACGCCCGTTTTTGTGTAGAAACCCGGGATCCCGGCACCACCTGCGCGCATCCGTTCGGCCAGGGTGCCTTGAGGGTTGAATTCCAGTTCAAGCTCACCGCTGAGGTACTGACGCATGAATTCGGCGTTTTCGCCCACATATGAACTGATCATCTTTTTGACCTGCTTCGTTTGCAGCAGGATACCGATACCGAAATCGTCCACGCCCGCATTGTTCGAGGCAAAGGTCAGGTCTTTGGCACCCGAGGTCTTGATTGCCTCAAGCAGCAGCTCGGGAATCCCGCACAGGCCAAACCCGCCAGCGGCGATCAACATGCCATCCGAAAGCACGCCATCGAGCGCTTCGTTGGCATTGGCATAGATTTTCTTCATGGAAAACTCCCCCAATGAGATGGTGTTGGGCAGGTTGTGCCGTCACGTCACGGGGAAGTCAATGAAACCGGGCGAAGGGTGGTATTTCTACCTAACCGGCCTTCTTGGTTGTCTTCTTGGCGGCTTTTTTCTTGGGCGCCGCCTTTTTCTTGGTCCCTTTGAGGGCCGCGCGCTCATTGACCAGTTCGATGGCCATTTCCTGCGTTACGTCCTCGGGTTTGATGTCCTTGGGAATGGTCGCGTTGACCTTTTCCCACTTCACATATGGACCATAGCGCCCATCCAGGACCTGCATTGCGCCACCATCGGGATGTTCCCCCAGTTCTTTCAGCGCTTTGGCCGCAGCCCGGCGTCCGCGTCCCGGATTGGAGCGCTTTTCAGCAAGCAATTCGACCGCGCGGTTCATGCCGATCTCGAACACGTCATTGGGGTCTTTGAGGTTTGCATAAACCGGTTTGGCCTCATCCGCCAGCTGGTGCATCAGATATGGTCCGAACCGCCCGAAATTCGAGCTGATCATACCGCCCTCGGGGTGCTCACCAATCTGGCGGGGCAGGGATAGCAATGTCAGCGCCTTGTCCAGATCCATATCATCCTTGCTCCAGCCACGTGGCAGCGAGGCGCGCGGAGGTTTCTTGTTCTCAGGCGTTGGCTCTCCACGTTGAACATAAGGTCCGAACCGACCGGTCTTCAGCCAGATATCATCACCTGAATCTTCACCCAGCAGGCGCTCTTCACCCTCGGCACCTTCACCGGCGATAGGACGGGTATAGGTGCATTCGGGATAGTTGCCACAGCCGACGAACCCGCCAGTGCGTGAAGTTTTCAGGTGCAACTGGCCCGCGCCGCATTTCGGACAGACACGCGGGTCAGATCCATCCTCGCGTGGCGGATAGAGCTGCGGTGCCAGTGCTTCGTCCAGTTTGTCCAGCACTTCGGAAATGCGCAGTTCCGATGTCTCGCCAATCGCGGCCGAGAAGTCGCGCCAGAATTTGCTCAGCAGATCCTTATAGTCCCGATCACCTGCACTCACATCGTCCAGCTGTTCTTCCAGATTGGCGGTGAATTCATAACCGACATACTGACGGAAGAAGTTCAGCAGAAATATCGTGACGATCCGCCCCTTTTCTTCGGGGATCAGCCGGTTCTTGTCCTTGCGTACATATTCCCGGTCCTGAATCGTTGTGACAATCGAGGCATAGGTCGACGGTCGCCCGATCCCCAACTCTTCCATCCGCTTGACCAGCGTCGCCTCGGTATAGCGCGGCGGCGGTTGAGTGTGATGTTGCAGCGCCAGAACTGATTCATTGTCTGACAGAATAGCCTTTTTCGCGGCCCGGTCCGTGCCATCGCTTGTCGCTTTGGTGAACTGATCCCGCAACGTGGTTTTAGAGAACCGTGCAGGGTCGCCCTGCATGATCTGGGGCAGGCGTTTGTCATCCTCATCGGCGACATCATCGCGGCCTTCTTCATAGACACGCATGAACCCGTCAAACATCACCACCTGACCGGTCGCGCGCAGGCCAACCTGCCCATCTTCGCTGCCGATTTCGACAGTTGTGCGTTCCAGCCGGGCAGCAGCCATCTGGCAGGCAATGGTGCGTTTCCAGATCAGGTCATAGAGCTTGCGCTGATCGTCGTCCGTTACCTTCAGTGCTTTGGCATCGCGGGTCATATCCGTAGGCCGGATGCATTCGTGGGCTTCCTGCGCGTTCTTTGCCTTGTTCTTATAGATGCGAGGGCTGTCCGGCACATATTCCGCGCCATAGCGGTCGGCGATGGTCTCGCGCGTAGCCGCCACGGCCTCGGGGGCCATGTCGATGCCATCGGTTCGCATATAGGTAATGTAGCCGGCCTCATACAAGCGCTGTGCCACTTGCATCGCGTGACGCGCACCCATGCCGAACTTGCGGCTGGCCTCTTGCTGCAGGGTCGAGGTCATGAAGGGTGCGCTGGGATTTCGAGCGGCGGGTTTCGCCTCGACCGAAGTGACACTGAGCGCGCGGCTGGTGATCGCCTGCACCGCCAGTTCGGCCTGGGTTGAGTTGGACAGATCGTGCTTGTCCAGCTTTTTACCGGCCAGTGTGACCAGGCGTGCTTCATAGGTCTGACCACGGGGTGTTTCGAACAGGGCGCGCACCGACCAGTATTCCACCGGTTTGAACGCCTCGATTTCCATCTCTCTCTCGACGATCAGGCGCAGGCAGACAGACTGCACGCGGCCTGCGGATTTTGCACCAGGCAGTTTGCGCCACAAGACGGGCGACAGGTTGAACCCCACAAGATAATCCAGCGCACGGCGGGCCAGATAGGCCTCGACAAGTGGCATGTCCACCTGACGGGGGTTTCGCATTGCCTCGGTCACTGCGTCCTTGGTGATGGCGTTGAAGGTCACCCGGCTGACAGGCGTATCCTTTTTGATCGACCGGCGTTTGGTCAGTGCTTCCTGCAAATGCCAACTGATCGCTTCACCCTCACGATCGGGGTCGGTGGCGAGGATCAGGGCGTTGTCTTCTTTCAGCGCGTCGGCGATGGCTTTGACATGTTTGCGGCTGTCGTTCCCGACCTCCCATTTCATCGCAAACTCATCCTCGGTATCGACCGAGCCATCTTTGGGCGGCAGATCTCGAACATGGCCGTAAGACGCCAGAACCGTGTAGTCCGGGCCAAGATATTTATTGATTGTTTTGGCCTTGGCAGGGGATTCTACAACAACTACAGGCATTTAAGGGGAAACCTCGCTCGACGGAATTGGCGCCTTCTATGAGTGTGCAAGATGTGTAGGGCAAGAGCGAATTGTCAATGCGTTCCTTCGAAAGCAAGGATTTATACGCGATTTCAATGGGATACCTGTGTAAGATTGGGTATCCGACACTCAGGCGGTCAATGACAGTAGACCCCCGGGTTGGCGTTGAATACGTCCGGCCAGTTCCAGATCGACCAAAACCGGGGCAATTTCACCCGCCGTCGCCTCAACATCGCGGATCAACTGGTCTTCGGCGATAGGAGAGGGGCCGAGCCGGGTCAGAATTAGGCGTTCCAGGTCATTGGTTGAGCATGGTGTGCGGGGTAAATTCTTTTGGAGCATTTGCTGGGGTTCGAATAGGTTCGCTTGCTGCGGTAGCGCTTCGATCACATCTTCTGCAGACCTAATCAAAGTAGCACCGTCGCGGATCAGCAGGTTGCAGCCAGCCGCGCGTGCGTCAAACGGGTGTCCGGGCACAGCCAGAACATCGCGCCCCTGGTCCAAGGCGTCGCGCGCTGTAATCAGGCTGCCGGATTTGGCGGCGGCTTCGACCACAATAACGGCCTTTGCCAGGCCCGAGATGATCCGGTTGCGACGCGGGAAATGGCGCGCCTGTGGCGTGACGCCCATGGGTTGCTCCGAGACGCGCAGCCCGGAACCTGCGATTTCAGCGGCAAGATCGGTATTTTCAGCAGGGTAAACCACGTCGACCCCCCCCGCCATAACGGCGATGGTGCCTGTTTCAACCGTGGCTAGGTGCGCCGCGGTATCAATCCCGCGGGCCAGGCCAGAAACGATCACATAACCCTGTTTTCCCAGATCGGTCGCCAATCCGCGCGCCATTCGCGCGCCCAGAGATGAGCAGTTGCGGGCACCGACCATAGCGACCGAGGGGCGCTGTAAAAGAGAGGTGTCACCGATTGCCCACAACATTGGCGGAGCATCATTCAGATCATGTAAAGCGGATGGGAAATCGGCGGACCCTAGGCAAAAAAGCCGCGCATTGGCAGCTTTTGCGGCCTTGAGTTCCGCCTCAATCACGCCGGGCGGGCAGATTTCATACCCTTCTATTCCGGCAGCGCGTGCCATTTCCGGCAGCGCGGCCAGCGCATTCTGCGCCGAGCCATGTTCGCGAAGCAGCCGCCGAAACGTCGCCGGGCCCACTTTGCGAGAACGCAACAGACGAAGCCAGGAAAACCGATCCTCTTCCGTGGTGGGTGGGAGTGTGGGGTGATTGGAAGAAAGCTGCTCTTCGGTCATCCGTTGCTCCGTCTGATTGCAGAACTGGTTTACGGCTGCCAGGGTTAACAGCGTGTGAATCCCGTCAAATTTTCCGGATATATTTCGAGGCTCGGGTGTCTCAGTTGCGTAGGTTGTTGAAAAACAACGGCAAAAAATACAGCCGAGTCGGAAGTCGGAAAACACCTCTCCGCAAAGTATCAATGCATATCCAAAGCGGGCGTTAACCCTGCGCTTTGGAAGCAGTGACCGATTCTAATTAGGCCGCCGATCCGCCAATCGTCAGCCCATCCATCAGGACCGTAGGTTGGCCAACGCCCACAGGCACCCATTGACCATCCTTGCCGCAAGTGCCCATTCCCGGATCCAAGGCCATGTCGTTGCCCAACCCGCGAACGCGTTTGAGGGCAGAGGGGCCATCGCCAATCAATGTTGCCCCTTTGACCGGCGCGCCGATTTTGCCGTTTTCAACCCGGTATGCCTCGGTGCAGGAAAACACGAACTTGCCATTGGTGATATCCACCTGGCCGCCGCCAAAGCCAACCGCCCAGATGCCATCCTTTATATCGGCTACCAAAGCGGCGGGATCGGCATCGCCACCCAGCATGATTGTATTTGTCATCCGTGGCATTGGTTTATGGGCATAGCTTTGACGCCGCCCATTCCCGGTTGGCGCAACACCCATCAGACGGGCGTTTTGGCGATCCTGCATATATCCGGTCAGGATGCCGTCTTCGATCAGCACAGTGCGCGAACTGGGTGTGCCCTCATCATCGACGCTGATTGACCCGCGCCGGTCTGCGATTGTGCCGTCATCAACGACCGTAACACCTTTGGACGCGATCTGTTGACCCATCAGCCCGGCAAAGGCGGAACTGCCCTTGCGGTTGAAATCCCCTTCAAGGCCGTGGCCGATTGCTTCGTGCAGCAAGATGCCGGGCCAGCCAGGGCCCAGTGCGACCTCCATCACGCCCGCAGGGGCGGGAACAGCCTCGAGGTTGACCATGGCGATGCGAAGGGCCTCGCGGGCTTTATCCTGCCAGTCGGTTGGGTCGATCTGCCCGTCCAGGCCGATCCGGCCACCTCCACCGGTCGAGCCGCTCTCACGACGGCCGTTCTGTTCCACGATGACTGAGATATTCAACCGGGTCATGGGGCGGACATCGCGGACCAGAATGCCGTCAGGGCGTAGAATCTCAACCTCCTGCACCGCAGCAGCAATAGTGGCGCTGACCTGTACTACACGCGGATCAAGATCACGGGCAAAGGCGTCAATCTCGCGCAATGTTTCGATCTTGACGGGAAAACTGGCAGATTCGATCGGGTCTTCGTCTGTATAGAGGCGCTTGTTGGTGGCCCGGGGGGCATCAGCTAGCGTTCCGCCACCATCACCGACCGCAAGCCGCGCGGTCTCGGCGGCCCGTTTCAGGGCAGGAATCGAGACGTCCGTTGAATGCGAATAGCCTGCCACTTCGCCCTGCACGGCGCGCAGGCCGAAACCTTCGGACGCGTCATAAGAAGCGGTCCGCAAGCGCCCGTCATCAAAGACCAGAGACTCGGATTTCCGGCGTTCAACGTACAGTTCTCCGTCCTCGGCCCCGGCGGTGGCGGATTGCAGTACTGCAAGCGCTTCGTCATGTGGAAGAGCGCTTTCAAACGGGCGAAACGGGTCGTTGGGCATCTCTTGGGACCTTTCGAGTTTGATCCAGATCAAAAATAGCGTCTGTTTGACGCAAGCATTTTGCTTTATCTACCCGCAGGAATATGGTTTTTAACGCGGCCAAAGACAACGGGTGAGGTGTGGCCGATTCACACCTTTTCGCCAGGGACGCAAAGATCAAACGATCAGGACAGAAAATGAAGAACGCTTTGAAGCTTTCGGGGCTTATGACAGCCCTCTCCAGCCTTCCCGCCATGGCTCAGGAGCTTGAGATTATCGGTCAGCCGGTTGACGGCGGCATAGGATTCCAGCCTGCAGCCACAAGCCTTGCCGAGGGGATTCATCGCCTGGATAATATGATTCTGGTGATTATTACCGCGATCTGCATATTCGTTGCGGGCCTGCTGGTTTACTGCATCATGCGTTATAACCAACGCGTCAACCCGACCCCGGCGCGATTCTCGCACTATACTCCGGTCGAGATCGTCTGGACGTTGGGTCCGATTCTGATTCTAGTATTCATCGGTGCTTTCTCTCTGCCGGTTCTGTTCAAGCAGCAGGAAATTCCCGAAGGTGATGTCGTTATCAAGGTTGTCGGCAACCAGTGGTATTGGACATATGAGTATGTCGATCACGATTTTGCATTCGACAGCTATCTGCTCGGCCACCCAGCCACGTTGGACGAAGGTACTCGCCCCGCCGATGCGGACGTGACGGCATTTGTCCTGGATGACGCGATGCGGGCCAAGCTGGCAGACGCAGGGTATAGCGACGATGAGTGGCTGCTGGCCACCGACACAGCGGTTGTTGTCCCGGTTGGCAAGGTCATCGTGATGCAAGTTACTGCGTCCGACGTGATCCATTCCTGGACCATTCCGTCCTTCGGTGTGAAGCAGGACGGTGTACCCGGACGCCTGGCTGAGCTGTGGTTTGAGGCCGAAAAGGAAGGCATCTATTTCGGCCAGTGTTCGGAACTGTGCGGAAAAGACCATGCCTATATGCCGATCACTGTCAAAGTTGTCAGCCAAGAGGCGTATGACGCGTGGCTGAAAGGTGCGATCGACGAGTATGCGGGCCTGCCGCAGAACTATCAGGTCGCTTCGAACTGATTTCAGTAAGGGCGGGATGCGTCCCGCCTGCTACAAGATGCAGGCTGTGCGAGAGATCGCACAGCCTTCGCCCCAAAAGGACCCGAGATGAGCGACGCAAGCATCAATGCAAGCCAAACGACCGCCCAAGCGTATGCGAATGAGGCCAGCTTTGGCGATTACTTCGCCCTGCTGAAGCCGCGCGTGATGTCGCTGGTTGTATTCACGGCGCTTGTTGGTCTGCTGGCAGCGCCGGTACCGGTACATCCGTTCGTTGGGTTCTGCGCGATATTGTTCATTGCCATCGGAGGTGGCGCATCCGGCGCGCTGAACATGTGGTGGGATGCAGATATCGACCGCGTTATGAAGCGCACCAAAGGTCGCCCCATACCGTCGGGCAAGGTACAAGAGGGCGAAGCGATGGCCTTGGGCCTGGCACTGTCCGGCCTGTCGGTGATCATGCTGGGTCTTGCAACCAACTGGTTCGCCGGAGCCTTTCTGGGCTTCACCATCTTCTTCTATGTCGTTGTCTACACGATGTGGCTCAAGCGCTTGACGCCACAGAACATCGTGATTGGCGGCGCAGCTGGGGCTTTCCCGCCGGTCATCGGCTGGGTCGCTGCAACCGGATCCATGTCCGTCGAACCTTGGCTGATGTTTGCCCTTACCTTCATGTGGACGCCGCCGCATTTCTGGGCGCTGGCCCTGTTTATGCGGTCGGATTACGACGATGCGGGTGTGCCGATGTTGACGGTAACCCATGGTCGGCGGGCGACGCGCTGGCATATTCTGGTCTACACCGTTCTGCTGGCAGTGCTTGCGATTGGAACCGGCTTTTCGGCAATCGGCGGCCCGATCTATCTGACCGTCGCTATTGTACTGAACGCGTTGTTCCTGAGCGGAGCATGGGCAATCTCGCGTCGGACCGAGGATGACTCCGAGGCTGATAACTTCAAAGTTGAGCGTGGCTTTTTCAAGCTCTCGCTGCTGTATCTTTTCCTGCATTTCGGCGCGATCCTTGCCGAAGCACTGCTGAAGCCTTACGGGCTGGGAGGCTGGGCATGAGCCTGCGCAAAAGCCATGAGTTGCATCAACGTCGGTTCAGCCGAAATCTGGGCGTTGGCCTGACGCTTGCTGCATTCATCGTGCTGATCTTTGGGCTGACGATCGTCAAAGTCTCAGGGACCGATTTTAACAGGGCCATGCAAGAGGTGCAGAACTGATGGCGCTCACGGGGCCGCAAAAAACCGTCGTGCAAACTGTCGGCGTTGTTGTTCTGATGGGCAGCCTCGCCTGGGCTTCGGTACCGTTTTACGACTGGTTTTGCCGGGTCACCGGGTATGGCGGCACAACCGGAGTGGCTGAAGCCGCGCCAGAGGACATCCTTGAGCGCACTGTTACCGTTCGCTTTGACGCCTCAAAGGCGAAAGACATGGCCTGGGAATTTAAGCCGGTCGAGCGCCAGATGGAAATCCGCATCGGTGAAACGGGCCTGGCCTTCTATGAGGCATATAACCCCACGGACCGCCCGATTGCCGGTCAGGCGTCTTACAACGTTGCGCCTTATTCGGCCGGTGGGTATTTCCAGAAGATCGCCTGTTTCTGTTTTGAAGAACAGGTGTTGCAACCCGGAGAACGGGTTCAGATGCCGGTGAGCTTTTTCGTCGATCCCGAAATGGTCGAGGATCTGGAAGCCAAATATGTGCATACGATCACTCTGTCGTATACATTCTACGAAATTGACCTGCCCGAGGGCTATGCCGCCCTTGATGTTCAGGCTGATACAAACAAGAACTAACGCCTGTAGGTGAGGGACGCTGATGGCACACGCAAAAAATCATGATTACCACATTCTGACCCCTTCGATCTGGCCACTGATCGGCGCTGCGGGCGGCTTTGTGATGTTGTTCGGGGCCGTCCTCTGGATGCACGGCGTCACCTCCTACATGTTCTGGGCCGGTCTTGTCGCGGTTCTTTACACCATGTTCGCCTGGTGGTCCGAAGTGGTGGCCGAAAGCCGTGTAGGCGATCACACGCCGGTCGTGCGCATTGGCCTGCGCTATGGGTTCATCCTGTTCGTGATGTCCGAGGTGATGTTCTTCTTCGCCTGGTTCTGGTCGTTCTTCAAACACCGCATGTACCCGATGTACGACTATGCGGGCACCGAGTACATCCAGCCGGATATCCACGCGGTTGACCCGTTCCACTTGCCGCTGATCAACACGCTGGTCCTGCTGCTTTCGGGCTGTGCCATCACCTGGGCTCACCACGCGCTGGTGCATGACAATGACCGCAAGGCGCTGATCAACGGCCTCGCTATTGGTATCGTTTTGGGCATCGCCTTTACCGCTCTGCAGGGCTTTGAGTACTACGAATTGCTGGCCCATGAGGGCTGGAAATTCGGTGGTGATCAGTTCTATTCGAACTTCTTCATGGCAACCGGCTTTCACGGCTTCCACGTGATTATCGGCACCATCTTCTTGTCGGTCTGTTTGATCCGGGCACTGAAGGGTGATTTCACGCCGGAAAAGCACGTCGGTTTCGAGGCCGCGGCCTGGTACTGGCACTTTGTTGACGTTGTCTGGCTGTTCCTGTTCTTCGCAGTCTATATCTGGGGACAAGCCCCTTTGATCTGACGCCGGACCGGTAACAAAATTGCAAAAGCCGCCCCCAAGGGCGGCTTTTTCTCTATCAGGGTGCAAGATTGCACCCGATACAAATGGGTGGTTGCAATTCAGTTCACACCGCCCTTAACAAGACGCCGGTTTCTGCAACAAGGTTTGACCCCGCCATGCGCCGCATAACTTTCCTGCTGATCTTCGGGCTCGCCGGTCTGGGCGTACTTGTGTCGCTGGGCGTCTGGCAGGTACAGCGGCTTGGGTGGAAACAAGACGTGTTGGCCGAGATTAACGACCGGATCTCTGCCGAGCCTGTTTCCCTGCCGCAGCAGCCTTCCGAGACACGGGACAAGTACCTACCGGTTTTCGTCCAGGGTGAGATGCAGCCGGGTGAAATCCATGTTCTGGTTTCGGTGAAACAAGTAGGCGCTGGCTATCGGGTTATCCAAGCTTTCGATACTGGCGACCGGACTATTCTGGTCGATCGCGGTTTTATCCCAACCACTGCCAAACAGGTTGAAAGACAAACCGGGCAGATCGAACTGACGGGCAATCTGCACTGGCCGGATGAGATCGACGGCTATACGCCCGAGCCAGATGTGGATGCCAATATCTGGTTTGCCCGCGATGTTCCCAATCTTGCTGCAGCTCTGGGAACCGACCCGGTTCTGGTAATCGCACGATCCCGGACCGATCCGAATTTGACACCTTTGCCGGTGAATACAGCAGGCATCCCGAATGATCACCTGGGATACGCAATCACATGGTTTGGCCTGGCTTTGGTCTGGGCTGCGATGACTGGTTATTTCCTGTGGCGCGGTCGCGCCCCATCAGAAAGTGAAGCGCAATGAAATATGTCTCAACCCGCGGGCAGGCGCCCGAACTGAGTTTTGAAGAGGCGATGCTGACCGGGCTGGCTCGCGACGGAGGCCTGTATCTGCCCGCTGAAATCCCGGTCTTGAGCCACGATGAAATCGCCGCGTTGGCAGGACTGTCTTATGAGGACATCGCCTTTCGCGTGATGTGGCCCTATGTCAGCGGATCATTTGGGGAAGAGGAGTTCAAACAGATCATTGCCCGCGCCTATAAAGGGTTCGGCCATGACGCCCGCGCACCGTTGAAGCAGTTGAACGAGAACCACTTCCTGCTGGAGTTGTTTCACGGCCCGACACTGGCCTTCAAAGACTTCGCCATGCAGCTAATCGGTCAGTTGTTCCAGGTGGCGCTGAAGCGTCGCGGGGATCGAGTGACTATCGTGGGCGCGACCAGCGGTGATACCGGTTCGGCCGCGATTGAGGCGTTCCGGGGGCTGGATGCGGTAGACGTGTTTATCCTGTATCCGCATGGCCGCGTTTCCGAGGTGCAGCGTCGTCAGATGACCACACCTGCGGACAACAATGTGCATGCTCTGGCCGTCGACGGGGACTTTGACGACTGTCAGGCCGCGTTGAAGGATATGTTCAACGATTTCGACTTCCGTGACGGTGTGAAACTGGCGGGGGTGAACTCGATCAACTTTGCCCGCGTGCTGGCACAGATCGTCTATTACTTCTCAGCTGCGGTTAGCCTTGGCGCGCCACATCGCAAGGTCAGCTTTACCGTGCCTACGGGTAATTTCGGGGACATCTTTGCGGGCTACCTGGCCAAACGCATGGGCTTGCCGATTGACCGGTTGGTAGTGGCGACCAACCAGAATGACATTCTGCATCGGTGTCTGGCAGGCGAAGGGTATTTCAAGGGAGACACGATCCCTTCGATCAGCCCTTCGATGGATATTCAGGTCAGCTCGAACTTTGAACGGGCGCTGTATTATGCCTATGACGAGGATGGCAATTCTGTGGCTCAGCTGATGGACGAGCTGAAGACGGGCGGCTTCAATGTCGGCCAAGGCGCGATGGAAGCGTTGCGCGAAAGCTTCGACTCGGGCCGCGTGTCCGAAGAGGAAACACTGGCGACGATCACAGCCACGCTGGCCCACAGCACCGAACTGGTCTGCCCCCATACTGCCGTGGGTATCAAAGTTGCCGAGGAGCACCGCGACGCGAACGTCCCGATGATCACTTTGGCGACCGCACACCCGGCCAAGTTCCCGGCTGCGGTCGAGAATGCGAGTGGCGTACATCCGCCTCTTCCCTCTCGCATGTCTGATCTGTATGAACGTCCGGAACGGGTGACCCGCATCGCCAATGATCTGGGCGCCCTTGAGGATCATATCAAAGGGCATATCGCCGAGTGACTGTCAGACAAGACCAACTGAAGAACGGCTTCCGTATCGTCAGTGAACATATGCCGGGGCTGCAATCTGCGGCCATAGGCATCTGGGTAACCGCCGGTGCGCGAAATGAGCGGATCGAACAAAATGGCATAGCCCATTTCCTTGAGCATATGGCGTTCAAGGGAACCAAACGGCGATCCGCGCTGCAAATTGCCGAAGCGATCGAGGATGTGGGCGGGTATATCAACGCCTATACTTCGCGCGAAGTGACGGCCTATTACGCGCGCGTTCTAAAAGACGATGTGGCGCTGGCGATGGATGTCATCGGTGACATCGTCCTGAACCCGATCTTCGATCCGCGCGAGATTGAGGTCGAACGCGGTGTGATCCTACAGGAAATCGGTCAGGCCTATGACACGCCCGACGATGTAATCTTTGACTGGCTGCAAGAGCAGAGCTATCACGATCAGCCCCTGGGCCGGACCATACTTGGCCCCACTGAACGCGTCAGCGCATTCTCGCGCGAGGATCTGTCGGGTTTCGTGGCCGAACATTATGGCCCTGAACAGATGATCCTATCCGCTGCTGGTGCGGTGGATCACGATGCACTGATGAAAACGGCCGAAGAGATGTTTGGTCACCTGCAACCACGCAAGGGTTTGATCCCTGAAGTGGCCCGATTTACCGGTGGTGAGGCGCGGCAGGAGAAAGAACTGGAGCAAGCTCATTTCGCTTTGGCGCTGGAAAGCCCCGGCTATCGCGACGACGCGATCTATACCGCGCAGATTTATTCGACCGCGCTGGGCGGGGGTATGTCTTCGCGCTTGTTTCAGGAAGTGCGGGAAACGCGCGGGCTTTGCTATACGATCTTTGCCCAGGCTGGCGCCTATGCCGACACCGGCACTACTACGATCTACGCGGGGACATCTGCGGATCAGATCGGTGAGTTGGCGACGATCACCATTGACGAAATGAAACGTGCCGCCGAGGATATGAGCCCTGAAGAGGTCGCCCGTGCTCGTGCGCAAATGAAGGCCGGAATGCTGATGGGGCTGGAAAGCCCCTCGAACCGGGCCGAGCGTCTGGCGCGTCTGGTGCAGATCTGGGGACGGGTGCCGTCGCTTGAGGATACAGTCGCCAAGATTGACGCGGTCAGCACCGAAGATGTCCGCAGCTTTGCTGAACAGATAGCAGCACAAGCGCCAGCGGCGCTGGCGCTGTATGGTCCGGTATCAGGTGCACCCACACTCGCGGACTTGCAGGAGAGGCGCGCGGCGTGATGCTTCTGGGCAGACGCAAGCTGAAACTTGAAACCGAGCGGCTCAGCTTGCGCCCGCCCGTGCACTCCGATTTTAACGACTGGGCGGCGCTGCGACGCTCGTCCAGAGACTTTCTGACCCAGTGGGAGCCGATCTGGGCCTCGGACCACTTGAGCCGGAAATCCTTTACTAACCGTGTCTACTGGGCGCAGCGCTCGGTTGCGAGTGGGACGGCGATTCCGTTATTTCTGTTCCGGCGATCTGATGACCTGCTGGTCGGTGCGATCACGCTGGACAATGTGCGCCGTGGCCCAGCACAGGCGGGGACCCTGGGCTATTGGACGGGCCAAGCCTTTGCTCGCAACGGGTATATGCGCGAGGCTATTGGCGCGGTGGTCCATCATGCCTTCACGCGTTTAGACCTGAGCCGGATCGAGGCGGCCTGCCTGCCCGAAAACAAACCCTCGCGCGGATTGCTGGAAAGCTCGGGCTTTAAATACGAAGGCGTGGCGCAGTCCTATCTGCAGATTGACGGGCGCTGGCGAACGCATGTGTTATATGCCTGCCTGCGGTCAGACCGGCGCGGGAAGACCGAAGCCGGGTAGGTGGCCTCGGTGAGGCCATTGGGGCTCTGCCCCAAACCCCGAGGTATTTTTGGCCAGATGAACTAGGGGCATGACTTGGCGGGCTCTTGCGCTACAATCACGTCATGCGCTGGGTGGTTTTTGCATTGATGGTGATCTCGGGCGGGGCTGTGGCACAGGAGCGGCGGCCAAGCCATTGCATCGCCATTGCGGATGCGGCACCAGGGATCGAATACCTGCATAAAGCGGGGTGGCAAGATCCGGTGCCGGAGTATTCCGTCCGGATCAGCTATGTCGCGCATGCGTCTTTTCTGATCCAGACACCGGGCGGGTTGAACGCCGTGACAGATTTCACCGGCTTCATCGGCGGGGCCAGTTTGATTCCCGATGTGGTGACGATGAACCACGCCCATGGCACGCATTGGACCGCGCATCCCGATCCTGCCATTCCGCATGTGCTGGAAGGGTGGGGCGTGTTCGGGGAGGGGATCGAACATCATCTGGATCTGGAAGAGATGTTGGTGCGCAATGTCTCGACCGATATCCGGTCCGTCTATGGCGGGGTCGAAGAACGTGGCAATTCGATCTTTGTGTTTGAGGTGGCGGGCTTGTGTATCGGGCATCTGGGTCATCTGCACCACGTCCCATCGGACGCGCAATTTGCGGCCCTTGGACGGTTGGATGTTGTTATGGCAGCGGTGGATGGTGGAACGACCATGCCGCTGCCCGAAATGATTACAGTTCTGAAACGGTTGAAGAGTTCGGTCATCATTCCGATGCATTGGTTTTCAGACTATTCGCTGGATCGGTTTCTGGCGGATGTCAGGGGCGATTTCCCGGTTGAGCGTGATGGCGTGTCGGAAATCACCGTATCCCTGCGCTCACTTCCGGACCGGCCAACGGTGGTTGTGTTAGAGCCGCAATACCTGATCGAGTTGGAATAGGGCTTGTCGGGACCTGTTGCCTTGGGCAAGGAATGGGCATGACCCTGAATCCCGCAGACGATCAATTCGCCCAATCAATTCGCGCCGCCTTGCCGGATGAAGTGCTGCGACCGGTCACCGCGCGATATCTCGAGGAGCCGCGCCGTCGGATTTCCGGGCAGGCGGGGGTGCTTGCGGTGCCCAGAACGGCCGAGGAGGTGGCGGTTCTGATCCGATTGGCTGCCGAGGCATCGGTCCCGGTGGTGCCATATGGGGGCGGCACCGGTGTGGTTGGCGGTCAGGTGACGTCGGACGGGCCTGCGCCTTTGCTGATCTCGCTAGAGCGGATGACAGCGATCCGGGCTGTCTATCCGACAGAGAATGTGATGATTGCAGAAGGTGGTGTGATCCTTGCAGATGTGCAGGCGGCTGCCGAAGGCGCGAACCGGTTATTTCCACTTTCCCTTGCCTCACAGGGGTCATGTAGGATCGGAGGGAACCTCTCGACAAATGCAGGGGGAGTTAACGTGTTGCGCTATGGAAACGCCCGTGACCTGTGTCTGGGCCTTGAGGCGGTTCTACCAAGCGGCGAAATCTGGCATGGGCTCAGCCGGTTGCGAAAGGACAATACCGGGTATGATCTGCGCAATCTTTTGATCGGAGCCGAAGGGACGCTAGGGATCATCACTGCGGCGGCACTCAAGCTGTTTCCCCGCCCTGAGGCGGTTGGAACGGCCATGGTTCAGGTCACCTCTGCCGAAGCGGCGGTTGATTTTCTGGCGCTGGCGCGGGACCTCATGGGGGACAGCGTCAGTGCATTTGAATTGCTTCACCAACAGGGTCTTTTGTTCCTGAGTGAGGTTCTGCCAGACACGCGGCAGGCCTTTGCCGAGCCGCCCGAATGGTCTGTACTGATCGAGATTGGCTTGTCGATGGGCCAATCACCTGAAACCGCGTTTGAGGTGCTGTACGAGGCCGCTGAGGCACGTGGGCTGGTCACCGATGCGGTGATTGCACAAAGCGAGGCGCAGCGGCAGGACATGTGGGCCGTGCGCGAGCGTATTCCGGATGCAAACCGGCTGATCGGGTCGGTCTCAAGCCACGATATCTCGGTGCCGATCTCGGCCATCCCAGAATTTATCCGGCGTGGTGCAGATGTTGTGGCCGCGCTTGGTCCGTATCGGGTGAACTGTTTCGGGCATCTGGGCGACGGGAACCTACATTACAATGTGTTTCCGCCAAACGGGCATTCCCGGTCAGAGTATGACGCCGAAAGTGCAAAGGTAAAAAGGGCCGTTCATGACCTTGTGCATGAGTTTCAGGGATCCGTCAGCGCAGAGCACGGTATCGGGCGATTGAAGACCGAAGATCTGGAGCGATATGGCGATCCGGTCAAACTGAGCGCGATGCGGGCGATCAAATCGGCGTTGGACCCCAAAGGGATCATGAACCCCGGCGCGGTCCTGCGGCTGTAAGTGCGGGATCCGTCAGAGTCCTTCGAATTCGCACAGGACATGAACATCCATGCCCATCTCTTCCAGAACCTTGCGCCCGCCCAGTTCTGGCAGGTCAATGATGAAGGAACATGACACGATCTCGCCGCCCAGCCGTTCGATCAGTTTGATCCCGGCGGCGGCGGTGCCTCCGGTGGCCAGCAGGTCATCCACGACCAGAATTTTCTCACCCGGTTGGATGGCATCATCGTGAATCTCGACGATAGCCTCGCCGTATTCCAGCGTGTAATCCTGGCTGATTGTTGTGCCGGGCAGCTTGCCCTTTTTGCGGATGGGGACGAAACCGACGCTCAGCTGATGAGCGATGGCGCCGCCCAATATGAAACCGCGCGCCTCAAGCCCCACAACCTTGTCGATCTGTTCGCCGGCATAGGGGTGCAACATCTGATCAATCGCCATACGAAACCCGCGCGGGTCTGCAAACAAGGTGGTGACATCCCGAAACATGATCCCTTCGTGCGGAAAATCGACGATGGTTCGGATGTAATCCTTGACCGACTTGTTTCTTGACATGACCAACCCCTTCTGGCGTCAAAACACGCTGGGTTGTTTGGCCCATCGGGGACGGTCATGCAAGAACAGAATGAACGTGCTGGCTTGCAATCTTCCTAGAACGTGCGATTGCCTATCTCACCGAAAAAACCAGATAGGTTTCCCAAGACGTCGTCTTTTTTAGCCAATGCGTTGGTTCCGAAAAAGAATTACCTGAATTGAACACAGGCTACTTGCAAAGATTCCGCAAGGTTGTTAGCTGCCCATCATATGTTTTATATATACTAAGTATATACGTTTTATTTCTTCTGAAGTCTTTTGGAGACAAAGTGCATGTCAGGGACAGATCGTAAGATTTCAGTCAAAAAGGACAGCCAGCTGGTTCTGCGGCTGGATCGTGGCGAGCGCGATGCTTTTGTAGAGCTGTGCAGGGAACTCGACACGTCGGCGGCGCGGGAAATCAGGCGGTTTATTCGCGGATTTATGAAGGATCACGCTGTAGATTAGGCCCTCAGGCCGGGCGACGCAGGATTGACGTGGCGATCCCCATACCGATCAGGGTCAGCCCCCCGAAACGCGTCAATGCGCGAATGGTGCTTGCGCGGCCGATCATATGGCGCAGCCGATCTGCCAAAAGGGCATAGGCCAATGCGTTCAACCAGGCCAGCCCGACGAAAGTGCCTATCAGGATCGCGAATTGAGGGCCCAAAGGTTCGGCAGGGCGCAGGAATTGCGGCACGAAGGCGATAAAGAACGCAATCGATTTGGGGTTCAGGGCGGTTGCAGCGGCCGCGTGACCAAAGACGCCTCGCGCAGTGATATCTGCGTCAGGTTCAACCGCTTGCAGCCCCGCCGATGGGGCGCTGCGCAGTAACTTGATGCCCAGCCAGACCAGATAGGCTGCGCCGACCCACTTTAGGACAGAAAACAACGTAGCTGAGGCCAGCACCAACGCCCCCAATCCCAGCAATGAGGCTGTCATGGCCACCAAATCGCCAACCGCCACCCCGGTGGCCGAGGCTACGGCAACGCTGCGGCCTTTGGACAGCGCATAGCTGAGCACCAGCAGAACAGTGGGGCCGGGGATCAGCAGCAAAGCGGTGGATGCGGCCACAAAGGCCAGCCAGATGTCAAAGGGCATGTGATCTCCGATTAAGATACGCCAGTATCAAGCTTTGGTGATGGGCAAAGGTCAAGCCCCTGAGGGCCGGGTCACGCGGTGCATCAACGCCTCAAGTGGTCCGCGTCTGAAGCGCAGGAACCATAGCAGCGCAAATCCTGAGGACAGCACGCAGAAACCCAAGGCGTAGCCAACGATCTGTGGCGCGCTGAGCGATCCGTCCAGCAGGCCGGCCTCTTCCAGAATGCCCATCCCGATTACGATATGCGCAATATAAAGCGTCAGGCTTTGCCGTCCGGGCGCAGTCAGCGCCATCGCGGCGCCCAGCCCCTGAATCCGCAGCCAGAGCTTTAGCAACAGGCCTATCACCACACAGGCGGTTCCAGCCCCGGCCAAAATGTAAAACGGCCCCGGAGGGATGGATTGAGTGCCCAGATAGGCGGCCAGGCCAGGATCGGTTGTCAGCTTTTGCGGAAACAGGGCCAGAACGGCTGCGCCAAATCCCCACATGATCAACCGGTGCTGAACACAGACCGTCTGTAGTTGCGATCGCCCAATCGCCATACCGATCAGCAAGAACGCTGCCCAAGGTAGAACGGGGTGCCAACCATTGAACAGCAAGTTTCGTACAAAGCCCGGTATCGTCCACAGGTCGGTATGGTTCAGGGAAACCCAGTCCCATCCCTGATTGTAGTCAAAGACAAGATTGGCGAGCACGGCCAGAACGACAACACCACCTGCGCCAAGCCACAACCCAATGATCGACGAGGACAGAAACGCCGCGCCGACAACAAAATACAATGCATAGAAATGCAGGATATCGGCCTCAAACATGGTCATGTTGATCAGGCCAAGTACGAACAGAAATGCAGCCCGTCGTAACAGAATTCCAGCAGAAAGGCTGGACAGGCCAATACCGATCCCGGCCAGAATGACAAACAATGCAGCAGCACGACCTTCCAGTGCATCGACAAGCGCCGATGCCCAGTCATCTGCCGGTTTGACCTGCGCCGCGATGCGAAAGTTCACCAGCACCATGCCGCAAAATGCCAGAAAGCGTGCGGCGTCCAGGGCCTCGAGCCGTTTCATTCCTATCCTCTTCGTTCCCTGCCGCCCGTACCGAACTTAAAAGGCTGCCTTTCGGTTAAGTACTGATGCGGCCGACCGGTATAGGCACTGATACCAATCGCTAGAGCACCCGCCCCGCGACTGCGTCCAGTTTCGCCAGCAGCGCCGGATCACGTTTTTCTGGCGCGGTCAGGATCGCGTATTCCAGCGCCCGGTCACACCCGTGCGGGCAGGGCAGGCGCTCTGCCCCCAGCAACTCTGGCAAGCCCTTGACCAGCGCCCGGCCTTTTTCGGCGTTCCCGGTCAGGGTGGCGATAATGGCGGTCACGTCGACCTCGCCATGGTCCGGGTGCCAACTGTCATAGTCGGTGACCATCGCGATCGAAGCATAACAAAGCTCGGCCTCTCGGGCGAGTTTAGCCTCGGGCATGTTGGTCATTCCGATCACATCGCAGCCCCAATGCTCGCGGTACATTTTGGATTCTGCCAGTGTCGAGAACTGCGGCCCCTCCATCGCCAGATAGGTGCCGTCGCGATGAACGGTGATGCCGGCGGCCTTGCCAGCAGTCTCACAAGCATCTGACAAGCGCGGGCAGGTTGGGTGTGCAACGCTGACATGGGCCACGCAGCCAGAGCCAAAAAAGCTTTTGTCCCGCGCAAAGGTGCGATCGATGAACTGGTCGACGACAACAAAATCTCCGGGCGCCATATGCTCGCGGAATGATCCGCAGGCCGAGATCGAGATCACATCCGTGATCCCCAGACGTTTCAGCGCGTCAATATTGGCGCGATAGGGCACGTCCGTCGGCGAATGAATGTGGCCACGCCCGTGGCGAGGCAGGAACGCCATCTCGATCCCGTTCAGCGCGCCGGTCAGTATTTGGTCCGAAGGTTTACCCCAAGGCGTTTCAACCGAGACCCATTGCGCATTCTCCAATCCGTCGATGTCGTAAATGCCTGATCCGCCGATGACGGCAATCTTGGTCTGGGTCACTGGTTTTCTCCGATTACGGTGCTTGTTCAATGATTTGTGCGCTGGGCTGCCTGGTTTGACAAGGGTGAACGCCCAGTGGTTCTATCACTTTTTCGCAGGGGTTCGGGTCGTTGCTATCCGAGCCAGGCAGAGCATCAAGCCAAGGTGTGACGGCAACGAACCGACATCAATTCACCTATTCGCGAGATATGTGCTATGCGTGCTGCGCATATCAGCCTCCCGCCTGATGCGGTGGCTCAAAAACCGGTTCACAGATAGAAGTCCCTTTTTCGCGCGAACCCATAAACCAACAGGACGCCCTATGCCCCGAGCTATGCTGGCAAGCTTTGCCAATCGTATCGCCAAACCTGATCTTCGTTGGGTTCCGGATGAGGGCCTGACCGTCTCGCGCCTTCGGATCGAGCTGCTGTCCGGCCTGACGGTTGCACTTGCTTTGGTCCCTGAGGCGGTGGCCTTTGCGTTTGTCGCGGGCGTGCATCCTCTGGTTGGTTTGTATGCTGCGTTCATGGTGGGGCTGATTACTGCACTGATCGGTGGGCGTCCGGGTATGATTTCGGGCGCAACCGGGGCCCTGGCCGTGGTGATGGTTGCCTTGGTGGCAGAACATGGGGTCGAATACCTCTTCGCTACAGTTGTTTTGATGGGAATACTGCAGCTGATCGCAGGGGCGATGCACTGGGGGCGTTTTATCAGGCTGGTACCACATCCAGTGATGCTGGGGTTTGTGAACGGATTGGCCATCGTGATTTTTCTGGCCCAGATGGGCCAGTTCAAAGTTCCCGGCAGCATGGAAAACACGGGCCATGGCATGAGCGGTGGCGAATGGCTTTCCGGTATTCAGCTTTTTACCATGTTGGGTCTGGTCGGCCTGACTATGGCGGTGATCCTTATCGTGCCGCGCATTACACGCATTGTCCCGGCGCCTTTGGCAGGGATCATGGTCGTCGCAGCATTGGTGATTGGTTTTGGACTGGACGTCCCACGGGTGGGCGATCTTGCCTCGATCGAAGGTGGCTTGCCGCCGTTCCACATCCCGATGGTGCCGCTGAACTGGGAGACGTTTGAGATCATCCTGCCATACGCCGTAATATTGGCAGCGATTGGCCTGATCGAGTCGCTTCTGACCCTGAACCTTGTTGGCGAAATCACCGGCAAACGTGGCGGTGCCTCGCAAGAATGTATCGCCCAAGGGTTTGCCAATGTGGCCACTGGCTTTTTCGGAGGCATGGGCGGCTGTGCCATGATAGGTCAGTCCATGATCAACGTGAAATCAGGTGGGCGTACGCGCATTGCCGGTATCGCAGCGGCGCTGTTCCTGTTGGTATTCATCCTGTTCGCCTCCCCTCTGATTGAGCAGATTCCATTGGCCGCTTTGGTCGGGGTCATGTTCATGGTGGTGATCGGGACCTTCGCCTGGAATTCGTTCAAGATCATGCGCAAAGTGCCTTTGATGGACGCGTTTGTCATCGTGCTGGTGACAGTCGTGACTGTGATGGAGGACCTGGCGGTAGCGGTTGTTGTTGGTGTGATCGTCTCGGCCCTGGCTTATGCTTGGAATAACGCCAAGCGTATCCATGCAATCACCCGCGATTCACTGACGGAAAAAGGCGCAAAGGTCTACGAGATTCAAGGGCCGCTGTTCTTTGGTTCGTCCGAGGGATTTGTTGAGATATTCGACGTTTCAAACGACCCGGAAACCGTGATTGTCGATTTTGCCGAAAGCCGTGTGGTGGATCAGTCGGCATTGCAGGCCATCGAGAACATCGCTTCGAAATATGAAGCCGCAGGAAAGCGCGTCATGCTCCGCCACCTCAGCCGTGACTGTCACAAACTGCTGAACAAGGCAGGCCATTTGATGGTCGACAGCGACGATGACCCCGATTACGCGCTGGCGGTCGATTATTCTGTTCGCACCGGCATTCTGGGTGGGCACTGATTGTGAAAGGCGGCCAAATGGGCCGCCTTTTTAGGGGGCTAAACGCTCCAGCATATCGACGTTTCCGGACAGCAGAGCACTTTCGGCTTCGGTAATCAGATCAGTTGGCCAATCCCACCACTTCAAAGCAAGCAGCCGGCCGATTGTACCGGCCTCAAACCGATACCGTCGTACTTCTGCAGGATTGCCTGTCACGATTGCATAAGGCGGTACTGTTCCGCGCACGACGGATCCTGCACCGATAATGGCGCCATCTCCGATTTTAGCGCCAGGCATGATCAAGGCACCGTATGCGATCCAAACGTCATTTCCGATCACGGTATCGCGCCTGTCAGGTTGATATTCCAACAGCTTTTCGGGATCGAAAACGGGAAAAGGATAGCATGTCGCCCCGCTCATGGCGTGATTGGCCGATGAAGTGATGAACCGGACGCCGTGGGCGATTTGACAGAATCTACCCAAGACAAGTTTTTCGCGGGAAAACGGGAACAAATAAGGGGCAAGGCGTTGCGCCCAATCCTCTGGTGCGTCGAAATCCGACGCATAGCTGTATTCACCGGCTTCTATTCTGGGGTGGTCGATAGCCTGAGACAGGAAGACCGTACCCGGGTGGTCCGAGCCGTCAGGCAATGTGATTGGGTATCGGCGCGATGCGTCAGGTAAAGGCATTAGTCATCCGGTCTTGAAAGACTGAACAGCTCGGACGCAACCGAATAATCCCGGTAGCCAAGCCGTGCCAGTGGTTTGAAAGACGTCACATCGAATTTGCCATCCCGCATATGGTCGTCGTTCAGATGCACTCCTGTCACTTCGCCAAACACAACCCGGTTCGCCTGTCCGGGCAGGGTCACGATCTGCGTGAGCTTGCATTCCAATGCGGCTGGGGCACCTTCGACACGGGCGCAGGGGATGGTCTCGCATTCGATTGCGGTAAGGCCGGCGTGTTTGAACTCGTCGACATGTTTGGGCAGCGCGGCTGAACTGGCGTTCATTGCGTCGCGGTGGGCGTGGGCGACAACGTTCACGCAGAATACGCCTGTTGCCTCGATATTGGCGATGCTGTCTTTTCCACCGTCCTGATCGGCCTTGGTTCCGGTCGAGGCAAACATGACCTGCGGGGGTGTGTAGGCCACACCATTAAAGAACGAATAGGGCGCGAGGTTGTTGGTCCCATCCGCGCCACGGGTTGATATCCAGCCGATCGGGCGCGGGGTGATAATGGCGTTGAACGGATTGTGTGGCAGGCCGTGGCCGTCTTCTGGGCGATAGAACATAAGGTCTCCAAGCGTTTGCCCAAGGCGTAACGAAGTGCTAGGGCGAATTCCAGCTAGGAAAAGAGGGCAGAGTGCAGCAATTCGTGATCAGGCCGGAGGAGCCGGACGATTGGTGGGAGGTCGAGGCTTTGTACGATCTGTGCTTTGCGCCCGGGCGCGAGGCGCTGTCTTCGTACCGCCTGCGCGATGATGTTCCGCCAATGTCAGGCTTGTCACAAGTGGTGCGGGACGGGCAGGATATCCTGGCAGGTGCAATAAGATTCTGGCCCGTGCATGTTGGCGATCAGGACGCGCTGCTTTTGGGCCCTGTGGCCGTCCACCCGACCCATCAAGGTGAAGGACTGGGTGGATTTTTGATCCATGAAGGATTGCGGGCCGGGCGAACCAAGGGTTGGGACAGGGTCATGTTGGTCGGGGATGCACCCTATTATGCTCGGTTTGGATTCACCCGTCTGACCGGGGTCGAGATGCCCCCGCCAACCAACCCGGATCGGGTTCTGGGCGTGGACCTGATACCCGGCGGATGGGACGGAATAACTGGTCCGGTAACCCGCTGGAGCCGCTGAGCTATTGAAACCGTTGCGGTAAGTGCCGATGTTCTAGGGGCAGGAGGGTACTTATGCAGGACATGGTTCTTGTCGGAAAACTCAATGCCGAAGCGGAACTGGACCGTTTGGCCGGATTTTACCAATCCGCCGGAGGGCCGGGCGTTAAGCTGTTGAACAGTGTCGGTGGCTCGGCAGAGTCGTTGCTTGAACAGCTGCCGCCATCTGTGCGCGAAGCCCTAACTGGGGCGACAGAAAAGGCGCTTTGGATTGCGATGAACGCGGCTGAAGGGTCGCGTAGGGCGGTGCCCGATCAGTTGCCATGGGTCAATACGGCCCTGACGACAGCCATGGGAGCTGCAGGCGGTATCGGTGGCGTTCCGACCGCATTGATGGAGTTACCGGCAACCACGACCATGCTGCTGCGTTCAATTCAGGGCGCTGCGGCGCGCGAAGGGTTTGACCCTTCTGAGGATGGTGTCAAATTCGACTGTGTCCGGGTATTGTCAGCCGCTGGTCCGATGTCTTTCGATGACGGCGCGGATCTGGGTTTCTTTTCGGCGCGCCTGACCCTGACAGGCCCAGCTTTGCAAAAGCTGATATCTGCCGTTGCCCCGAAACTGGCCGTTGTTCTGGGACAAAAGCTGGCTGCGCAATCCGTGCCTGTGTTGGGCGCCATTGCCGGTGGCGGGACGAATTACGTCTATACCCGCTATTACCAACAGATCGCCCGCGTCCATTTTGGCCTGAGGCGGCTGTCAGTAGATGCCGATATTCCGCATGAGGTTCTGATCCGCAAACTTGAGGCGCGGATGCAAGGGATTGAAAAATAACGCTTCATATGGCATTCTTCAGGCGCAGGTCCGATAAATAAGCGCAAAAGCGCACCGGGCAGGCGGATAAAACGTTCCCTGGAGAGGCAGCAGGACGTGATCGAGCAAAGGCAACTCAACCTGCATCAAGCGGGCACTGTACGAGTCGTACGGCAATCGGCAGCTCTGTGCTATCGTGTCCAACGCGGCACGCCTCAGGTGTTGCTCATTACAACGCGTGGTTCCGGTCGTTGGATAATACCCAAGGGGAATTTGATCGAAGGCCTCTCACCCTCCGGTACAGCCAGTCAAGAAGCCTGGGAAGAGGCGGGTGTGACCGGTACTTGCACTCCAAATGCCTTTGGGCAGTTCCTGCATTACAAGCGGAGGTACAAGAAAGGATCAGCGGTTTATCTGGTCGATGTCTATCCGCTGGTGGTCAAATCCCTGGCCGCGCGATACCCTGAATGGCAAGAGCGCAAGCGCAGGTGGTTTTCGCTGGGACATGCCGCCTCTCGGGTTAATTCGCCCGATCTTGCATCATTGTTACGCAATGTAGAGCATTTGTATCACTGATGTCCCCCTCAGGGGCTTGCCATTGCAATAGTGGTTGGTATCTATTTGGCATCCGACATCTGGACAGAACATGATTCAATATGCGTTGAAATGTAATAGCGGTCACAGCTTTGACAGTTGGTTTCAATCAGCCGCCGCTTACGACAAACTTGCCGCCGCGGGCATGGTGACATGCGCTGTGTGCGGTGATCCGCAAGTTGAAAAAGCAATCATGACCCCGCGTGTCCGCCCCGGACGTACGGTCGAATCTCGTACCACGGTTCCGGCATCTCGGGATGAGGTCGTCAACATGGCAACGCCAAGCGTTGATGTCGAGAAAGCCCTTTCTGAGCTGCGGCGCAAAGTCGAGGACAACTCGGATTATGTTGGCAAGGATTTTGCCAAAGAGGCCCGTAAGATACATTTGGGCGACGCGCCGGAACGTGCGATCTATGGCGAGGCCAAGCCAGAAGAAGCCAGGGCATTGATCGATGACGGCGTTCCTGTTGCGCCGCTGCCTTTCGTACCTTCGCGCAAGACGAACTAGCCCATGCATGTTGTTATCACCGGTGCTGGGCGGGGGATCGGAAAGGTTCTGGCGGACAGGTATCGGGCGCAAGAATGCGACGTAACGGGCACGGCTCGGGATGGCAGCGCGGAGGTGGCGCTGGATGTAACAGACCCAAAACAACATAAAGCGATGGCGGAAAAACTGGCAATGCGCCCTGTTGATCTGCTGGTCTGCAATGCCGGTGTATATCTGGATAAATCCCAAACCATCGATGGCTACCCCGCCGAAATGTGGGCGCAGAGTTTCGCTGCCAATGTGACGGGGGTCTTTCTGACAGTTCAGGCCTTGTTGCCCAATCTGCGCGCGGCACAGGGAAAGATTGCGATTTTATCCTCGCAGATGGCCTCGCACACGCGGGCGCCTGGTGGCAGCTATATCTACCGCTCGTCCAAGGCGGCGGTTCTGAACCTGGGGCGCAATCTTGCTGTGGACCTGCGCGGCGACGGCATTTCAGTAGGCATTTACCATCCCGGCTGGGTTCAGACGGATATGGGTGGGACCGGGGCTGATATCACGGTTGATAAGGCTGTTCAGGGCCTGATCAACCGTTTCGATACTCTGTCACTTGAAAGTACTGGGTGCTTTGAAACCTATGAAGGCCAGTCGCACCCTTACTGACGGGCAAGAGCGACTTTAGGGATCTCATATACCTCACCGGGATCAACGAAAATCACCATAACATCGCCTCGGTTTTCATAGGTGATCTTAGCTGCCGAATTTGTCGAATCCGGGATGCCATCGGTGAAATAGATGTTGCGGACTTCGCCATTTCCCATCGCAACCGCAAGCGTAGAGCTGCCGTCGTCACGGCGCCGCATTTCGGCGTTGCAAGTGCGCATCGCCTCGCCTGGGCTGGTCGCACAGGGCACTTTCCCCAAGGCGTTTTGACCGTCGGTGCCGGTCAGCGAGGCGACTTGCGCCGCCGCAGGTGTGGAAAATAGGGCAAGGACAAGGGCAAGACGGTGCATTGAATACCTCGTAGTGAATTTGATGCGTCAGGCTTACACCGTCATACGCGGTTGTAAAGCGATGCTAGGCCCCGACTGATGCGGTATTGCACTCTTGCTCTTGCGGCCCCCCTCGCATAAGACGCACGGGATCTGAATTCCAAGGCGCGGAGACATCAGCCCCCATGCCCGTACTCGTGATGAAATTCGGCGGCACATCCGTCGCAAATCTGGACCGTATCCGCCGTGCTGCAAAGCGCATTGGCGTTGAGGTGGCCAAGGGTTATGACGTGATCGTCATCGTCTCGGCCATGTCGGGCAAGACCAACGAGCTGGTGGGCTGGGTCAACGAAACCTCGCCACTGTTTGATGCGCGCGAATATGACGCCGTGGTGTCTTCGGGGGAAAACGTCACCGCCGGCCTTATGGCGCTGACATTGCAAGAGATGGACGTACCAGCCCGCAGTTGGCAGGGCTGGCAGGTGCCGTTGCTGACCACCAGCGCCCACAGCCAGGCCCGGATCGAGGATATTCCGACCGACAACCTGAACCAGAAATTCGGCGAGGGCATGAAAGTGGCCGTTGTCGCGGGTTTCCAGGGTCTCAGCCCTGAAGGCCGTATCACGACACTTGGCCGTGGCGGGTCGGATACCACTGCGGTGGCCTTTGCTGCCGCATTCGGGGCCGAGCGCTGCGACATCTATACCGATGTAGATGGCGTTTACACGACCGACCCGCGCATCTGCCAAAAAGCGCGTAAGCTGGATCGGATCTCATTCGAAGAAATGCTGGAACTAGCCTCGCTTGGGGCTAAGGTGCTGCAAACCCGCTCGGTTGAGCTGGCGATGCGATATAAAGTGAAATTGCGCGTTCTCTCAAGTTTTGAAGAACAATCCGACGAGGCTGGTACGCTGGTCTGCGACGAGGAGGATATCATGGAATCCAATGTTGTGGCCGGTGTGGCCTATTCTCGTGACGAGGCCAAGATGACCGTCGTTTCCGTGGCGGACCGCCCCGGTATCGCCTCGATCATCTTCACGGCGCTTAGCGACGCGGGCGTGAATGTGGATATGATCGTTCAGAACATCTCGGACGAAGGGCGCACGGATATGACCTTTTCTTGCCCCACGGATCAGGTGACGCGCGCCGAAAAGGCGCTGTTGGCTGTGAAAGACCGAGGAGAGCTGAACTATGCCGACCTGGTCGCAGATAATGATGTCTGCAAGGTTTCTGTGGTCGGGATTGGAATGCGTTCGCAATCGGGTGTTGCGGCCAAAATGTTCAAGATACTCTCGGATGAGGGTATCAACATCAAGGTCATTACAACCTCTGAGATAAAAATTTCCGTCTTGGTAGACAGGAAATACATGGAACTTGCGGTTCAGGCACTGCATGATGCCTTTGAATTGGACAAGGCGGCCTGAGCAATTCAGCCAAGGGTCACGCCTGAAACCTTAGACTGGTTGGGCTATGGCAGACGGCACTGAAACAGAATCCCGTAAGCTGCTGGGGCGGCTGCGTGAAGAGATGGCGAGCGAAGCTGCCGGTCAGGAACGTCTTGACCGGATCACTCACCTGATCGCAGACAGTATCCGGGCCGAGGTCTGCTCGATCTATCTGTTCCGCGACGAAGAAACCCTGGAACTTTGTGCGACCGAAGGCCTGTCGCCCGAGGCCGTTCATAAGACCCGTATGCGCATGGGCGAAGGACTGGTGGGGCGCGTCGCGAAATCCGGCAAAATCGTGAACACGCCCGATGCGCCGTCAGCCAAGGGCTTTCGCTATATGCCGGAAACGGGCGAGGAGCGTTTCTCGTCTTTTCTGGGTGTGCCGATTCAGCGGCTGGGTGAAAAGCTTGGCGTTCTGGTTGTTCAGTCCCGAAACGCGCGCGAATATTCTGCGGATGAAGTTTATGCGCTGGAAGTGGTTGCAATGGTTCTGGCCGAAATGGCTGAACTGGGAGCATTCGTTGGCGAGGGCGCGGCCCTGTCGCCACGCCACCAGCAACCGGTTCAGTTTACAGGCGGCCCTGCACAAGAGGGCTCGGCCGAAGGCCATGTCTGGCTGCACGAACCGCGCGTTGTTGTTACCAACCCGATTGCCGATGACCCGCATCGCGAACAAGAACGTCTGACCGAGGCGGTCGAAGAATTGCGCGTCGGTGTCGACAAGATGCTCGAGATATCCAAGAACGGCGACAAGGAACAGCTGCAGGTTCTGGAAGCCTATCGCATGTTCGCCAACTCCAAAGGCTGGATGCGCCGGATGGAGGAGGACATTGCACTTGGGCTTAGCGCCGAAGCTGCGGTGGAAAAGGAACAATCCCAGGCGCGCGCGCGCATGAGCCAAGTCTCCGACCCCTATCTGCGCGAGCGATTGGCGGATCTGGACGATCTCAGCAACCGTCTGCTGCGCATTTTGACCGGGCAAGGGCAGACAAACAGTGCCGACCTGCCACCGGACCCAATCCTGGTTGCCCGGAATATCGGTCCAGGTGACCTGCTGGAATATGGCCGGTCCTTGAAAGGCATCGTGCTCGAAGAGGGCTCGGTCGGAAGCCATGCCACCATTGTTGCCCGTGCTTTGGCCATACCACTGGTGGTCCATGTCGGGCGCATTACGACCGAGGCCCTGAACGGAGACCATATCCTGGTTGATGGCGATCAGGGCACTGTGCAGCTGAGACCAGAAGATACCGTGGTCAGCGCGTTCCGTGATAAGGTCGCGATGCAGGCCAAGGCGCAGGAACGCTATGCCTCAATCCGCGAAACGCCAACGGTGACTCGGGATGGAGAGCGGATCAATCTGGTGATGAACGCGGGTCTGATGGCGGACCTGCCTTCGCTGAACAATTCCGGTGCCGAAGGCGTGGGCCTGTTTCGTACTGAGCTGCAGTTCCTGATCCGCAATAAGATGCCCAAGCGTTCCGAGCTTGTGACGCAATACCAGCGGGTTCTGGATGCGGCCGATAAAAAGCGCGTGGTATTTCGCACGCTGGATATCGGGTCTGACAAAGTTCTGCCCTACATGAAACATATCGAGGAGCCGAACCCGGCCTTAGGCTGGCGCGCAATTCGGGTTGGCCTGGATAAACGCGGCGTGATGCGGATGCAGCTGCAGGCTCTGATCCGGGCCGCCAATGGTCGTCCGTTGACGGTCATGTTCCCATTCGTGGCACAAGCGGAAGAGTATTATGAAGCGCGATGGGAAGTGAATAAGACCATCGACCGCGAGAAACGTCTGGGCCATGCCCTGCCTGAAAGTATTGAAGTCGGAGCGATGTTGGAAACACCCTCACTCGCTTTTGCACCGCAGAAGTTTTTTGACGAAGTCGATTTCATTTCGATTGGTGGCAATGATCTGAAACAGTTCTTCTTTGCTGCCGACCGTGAAAACGAGTTGGTCCGCCGCCGCTATGACTCGCTGAATGTCAGTTTCCTGACTTTTATCGAACGGATCGTAGAACGCTGCAACATCTCGGATACGCCGCTCAGCTTCTG
Organism: Ruegeria sp. YTSA219; assembly: GCF_059609985.1. NCBI lineage: Bacteria > Pseudomonadati > Pseudomonadota > Alphaproteobacteria > Rhodobacterales > Roseobacteraceae > Ruegeria > Ruegeria sp. YTSA219. The sequence goes on along the minus strand of NZ_JBXWMT010000010.1, from coordinate 69,430 downwards.
CGGTGAAGACGCAGGACGACCGGTCGAGGCACTGTGTCTGGCCGCGATGGGAATCCGGACGTTGTCGATGCGCCCGGCGTCGATTGGGCCGGTCAAAAGCGTATTGTTGCGGGCAGATCTGCAAGCAGTGCGCAAGATCATATCGGACGCTCGTCATCGCGGAGAGCAATCCGTGCGGCCGGCTGTGATGGAATGGTTACGCAGCCAGGGGTAGTGCGTCAAATCCACCCTTGCTTTCTTTTCTCGCTTTGCCTAAGGAAATGGTGAATGTTAGCGATAACATTTTCTATTCACCGGCGCTGTTAGCTTTAAGTGCTATTGTGGTTCAGCAGAGGATTGAAGGAGCCCGACGATGGTTTCACGCGTAATTCCCGTTAACCCGTTCGATCTGGTGCTGTTTGGCGCGACCGGTGATCTGGCGCAGCGAAAAATCCTGCCGGGTTTGTGTCATCGTTTCGAAGTCGGCCAGATGCCAGACGAAGCCCGGATTATCGGGTCTGCCCGATCCGCCATTGATAGCGACGCGTTTCGGGATCAGATACGCGCCTCGATGAAAGAGTTCGCGCCGGAATTCAAAAAAGACGTTCTGGACCGCTTTCTGTCACGCGTGGAATATGTACAGGTTGATGCCTTGGGTGATGCAGGCTGGGACAATCTGGCCAAGTCATTGCGCCCAGACGTTGTGCGAGCGTTTTACCTTTCTGTCGGCCCAAGCTTGTTCTCGGGCATTGCGAAACGGCTGAACGATCACGATCTTGCAACGCCTGACAGTCGTATCGTTGTGGAAAAGCCGTTTGGTCATGATCTGGCCTCGGCCAAGGCGCTGAACGAAGGGCTGCGCGCCTGTTTCGAAGAACATCAGATCTATAGGATCGATCACTATTTGGGCAAAGAGACCGTGCAGAACCTGATGGCCCTGCGCTTTGCCAATTCCCTGTTCGAGCCGTTGTGGAACGCAACACATGTCGACCACGTCCAGATCACAGTGGCTGAAACCGTCGGCGTCGAGGGGCGCGGGGCCTATTACGATCAGTCGGGTGCAATGCGGGATATGATCCAGAACCACTTGGTACAGCTGCTGTGCCTGACAGCGATGGAGCCGCCGTCCAAGTTCTCTCCCAACGCGGTTCGCGATGAAAAGGTCAAAGTGATCGAGGCGCTTGAGCCGGTGATGCCTGCGGATATCGCCCGCGGTCAATACCGCACGGGCGAGGGCGGTGACGGGTATCTGGACCATGTCGGCAACCCTGCAAGCCGGACAGAAAGCTATATTGCGCTAAAGGTTCATTTGGGTAACTGGCGTTGGGCTGGGGTGCCTTTTTATCTGCGCACCGGAAAACGTTTGCGTGCGCGCGAGTCGGAAATCGCCGTCTACTTCAAGGATCCTCCACACACTATCTTCCCCAATGTAGGACCATTGCATGGAAATGTGCTGGTGATCCGTCTGCAACCGGACGAAGGGATCACCCTGCGCACCACCATCAAAGATCCCGGTCCGGGCGGGTTCCGCCTGTCGGATGTGTCGCTGGATATGAGTTTTGCCGAGGCGCTGGGCGCAGATGCGCGGGCTCAGGACGCTTATGAACGGCTGGTGATGGATGTGATCCGCGGTGACCAGACCCTGTTCATGCGTGGCGACGAGGCCGAAGCCGCCTGGGCTTGGGTTGACCCTATTATTCAGGGTTGGGAAAACCGGGGTGACCGGCCATCGAAATATGATCAAGGCAGTTCCGGGCCTGAAGAAGCTCTGATGCTGATGCATCGCGACGGGCGCCGCTGGCGTCAGATCGGAGGTTAGACATGGTTAATTCAGTTATCACCGACGTCACGCAACGGATTATAGCGCGCAGCGCCGATTTGCGTGGCCCGCATCTTGAGCGGATGGAACAGGCCCGGGCCAAAGGCCCGGCGCGGGCGCATCTGTCCTGCAGCGGTCAGGCCCACGCCTATGCCGGCGCAGGCGATGACCAACAATCGATGGCCACTGGTACGGCGGGCAATTTGGGCATTGTTACTGCCTATAACGACATGCTGTCGGCCCATCAGCCGTTCGAGCGCTATCCCGGCCTGATCCGCGATGCGATCCGCGCCGCAGGTGGAACCGCACAGGTGGCAGGTGGCGTACCGGCAATGTGTGACGGCGTCACGCAGGGCGAGGCGGGAATGGAATTGTCGCTGTTCTCGCGTGATGTGATCGCGCTGGCCACAGGGGTGGCGCTGAGCCACAACACTTATGACGCTGCCGTGTTTCTGGGGGTCTGCGACAAGATCGTGCCCGGCCTTGTGATCGGCGCGCAGGCGTTCGGCCATCTGCCTGCTGTATTCCTGCCCGCAGGCCCGATGATCAGCGGTTTGCCAAATGACGAAAAGGCCAAGATCCGCCAGAAATTCGCCGCCGGAGAGATCAACCGCGCCGAACTCATGGCCGCCGAGATGGCCGCCTATCATGGCCCCGGCACCTGCACCTTTTATGGCACCGCCAATACCAACCAGATGCTGATGGAGTTCATGGGCCTGCACCTTCCGGGATCCAGCTTTGTTAATCCAAACACACCGCTGCGCGATGCGCTGACTGAAGAAGGTGCGCGCCGCGCTCTGTCGCTCAGTGCGCTGGGCAACAACTATGCGCCGGTCTGCCAGATACTTGACGAACGTGCCTTTGTGAACGGCATCGTCGGTCTGATGGCCACGGGCGGGTCGACAAACCTGCTGATCCACCTGATCGCGATGGCGCGCGCGGGCGGCATCGTGCTGGATTGGCAGGATTTTTCCGAAATCTCCGCCGTGGTGCCTTTGGTTGCGCGGGTCTACCCCAACGGACTGGCTGATGTGAACCATTTCCACGCCGCGGGCGGGCTGGGCTATTGCATTGGCACGCTGCTCGAAGACGGGTTGCTGCACCCCGACACGCTGACCGTCGCGGGGCAGGGGCTGCACAATTATACCAAAGAACCCAAGCTGAAAGACGGCGATCTGACCTGGGAGGACGGCGCAGGCCACAGCCTGAATGACAAGATATTGCGCCCCGCTAATGACCCGTTCCAACCTACAGGGGGTCTCTCGCGGCTCAGCGGCAATCTGGGTACCGGAGTGATGAAGGTTTCGGCGGTTGCCCCCGAGCATCAGGTGGTCGAGGCCCCGGTACGGGTGTTCCAAACTCAGGATGCGGTCAAGGCGGCGTTCAAAGCCGGAGAGTTCACGGATGACGTCATCGTCGTTGTGCGCTTTCAGGGACCCAAGGCGAATGGCATGCCCGAATTGCATTCATTGACGCCGATGCTGTCGATCCTTCAGGGCCGGGGGCAAAAGGTGGCGCTGGTGACCGATGGCCGTATGTCCGGCGCCTCCGGCAAGGTTCCCGCTGCCATTCATATCTGCCCCGAGGCTCTGGATGGCGGTGCGATCGCCTATTTGCAGGATGGCGACATTCTGCGCGTGGATGCCATAAACGGCGCGCTCGAAATCCTCACCCCAGGTGTGCTTGACCGCACTCCGGCCACGGCTGACCTTTCTGCCAACCAACATGGTGTCGGGCGCGATCTGTTCGGTGCGTTTCGCAACGCTGTCGGCACCGCGGATACCGGCGCCAGCATCTTCGGAGTGTAAGACCTATGTCCAAGACACAACGCACCCGTGAAATCTGTGCCCTTGCCCCGATTGTCCCGGTTCTTGTAATTGACGACGCCGCCAGCGCACGACCTCTGGCCGAAGCTCTGGTCGCGGGCGGTCTTCCTGCGCTCGAAGTCACCTTGCGCACCCCGGCTGCGCTCGATGCGATCCGGGCGATGGCGCAGGTTCCCGGTGGCGTCGTCGGGGCGGGTACATTGATCACGCCTGATGACGTGCGCGCCGCGAAAGAGGCTGGCGCGCAGTTTGGCGTCTCGCCCGGTGCCACTGACGCCCTGATCGCCGCATGCGAAGCCCAAGACCTGCCCCTGCTGCCCGGCGCCGCAACCGCCACCGAGGCGATGGCCCTGCTGGAAAAAGGCTATGACATGCTGAAATTCTTCCCGGCCGAGGCCTCGGGCGGGGCGCCTGCGCTCAAGGCTATCGGCGCGCCCTTGCCGCAAATCACCTTCTGCCCAACGGGCGGTGTATCGCCTTCAAATGCCCGAGATTACCTGTCTTTGTCCAACGTGATCTGTGCGGGCGGCAGCTGGGTAGCACCCAAACAGATGGTCGCAGAAGGCAACTGGTCCGGGATCGAAACGCTTGCCCGGGATGCCGCTAACCTGATGGATTGACGCCGAAATTGGCCACGTTAGGGTAGGGCCAATTCAAACAGGTTGATCCCATGACACATCCAATCTCCCTCGCGCGTGGGCGCGAGTATCTGGCCATTCCAGGCCCCTCGGTCATGCCTGACGCTGTGCTGCAGGCGATGCACCGACCGTCACCTAATATCTACGACGGCGAATTGATCGAGATGATGCCCGATCTGATCCGCGATCTGCGTCGCGTCGCCCGCACGGTCCATAACGTGGCCATCTACATTGCCAACGGCCATGGCACGTGGGAGGCGGCACTGTCGAACACCATCGCGCCAGGTGAGACAGTGCTTGCCCCCGCATCGGGGCGGTTTACCCATGGATGGGCCGAAATGGCCGAAGGGATCGGCGCTAAGGTGGATGTGATTGATTTCGGAACCAGCTCGGTCTGGGATTTCGATCGCATTGCCGAGGTGCTACGTGCTGATTCATCGCATGATATCAAGGCTATACTTGCAGTTCACGTGGATACCTCGAGCTCAATTCGCAACAACCTCCCGGCGCTGCGCGCGTTGCTGGATGATCTGGATCACCCGGCGCTGGTGATGGCGGACTGCATCGCCTCGCTGGGATGTGAGCGATTCGAGATGGATGCCTGGGGTATCGATGTGACTGTTACCGCCTGTCAAAAAGGGCTGATGACCCCACCGGGCGTGGGGTTTGTATTCTTCAACGACAAGGCGCAGGCAAAACGGGCCGCAATGCCGCGTGTTTCCCGGTATTGGGACTGGCAGCCACGAGCCAATCCCGAGCTATTCTACCAATACTTCGATGGTACCGCGCCGACCCATCATCTCTATGGGCTGCGGGCCGCGCTCGACCTGATCCACGCGGAAGGGATCGAAAATGTCTGGGCGCGCCATCAACGCCTCGCTCAGGCAATCTGGACCGCCTGCGAAATCTGGGCACAGGGCGGTGCGCTGTCGTTGAATGTAGCTGACCGCGCAGACCGAAGTCATGCGGTCACCGCGCTGTGCCTGAGTGGAGGGCTCGGAACCCCATTGCGGTCCTATACCGAACAATCGCTGGGCCTGACTTTGGGAATAGGCCTCGGGATGGAAGATTGGGACGGCTGTTTTCGCCTGGGCCATATGGGACACATCAATGCACAGATGGTCATGGCGATGCTTGGCGGCGTGGAAACTGCCATGGCCGCCCTTGATATTCCGCGCGGCAAGGGTGCGTTAGAAGCCGCCGCCACCGCGCTTGTGACCTGAGACCAGCCCCCGATCTCAGTGCAAATCTGTATCTCCATCTGGCTCAAAATACTTTTGGGGGGAATCGCGCAAACTGCGCGATGGGGGCAGACAGCCCCCGTCCCGATGGCCATAAGCGAGAGCTTCAGACGTTCAGCGCCCGGGCGTCAGCAAGCGCTTTTGGCAAAGAGGCGGCAAAAGCCCCTAGATTTGAGGCATCGCCGCAGCTCACTCGAATGCACCTGTTCTGAGGCGCGGCAAAGGGCATCCGAACGAAAACCCCCTGCGCCACCAGCGACTCCAGAACAGCCTTGGCAAACACCCCATCCTGACCGCAATCAATGGCCACGAAATTGGTGGCTGAGGGTAAAGGGAGCAGCCCGTTCTCCAACGCAATCGCGTTGATCCGCTTGCGCGCATCTGAGATGCGGGCACGGATTTGTAACAGCCAAACCTCATCCTGCAGCGCAGCCAACGCGCCTGCTTGTGCAGCCTTGTTCATACCGAAATGGTTGCGCACCTTGTTGAACGCCGAGATCAGGCCTGGCGCCCCAATGGCATAGCCGACACGCGCGCCTGCCATTCCGTACACTTTGGAAAACGTGCGCATCCGGATCACACGCGGGTCATCTGCGGCAACCGGCGCTGCAGTCCCGTCGGGGGCGCATTCCACATATGCCTCGTCCAGAACCAGCAAACAGCCATCGGGCAGCGCATCCAATACAGCCACGATATCAGTGCCCGAATGCCAGCTGCCCATAGGGTTGTCAGGATTGGCCAGATAGACCAGCTTAGCCTTGACCTCAGCAGCCTTGGTAAAGAGTGCCTGAGGGTCTTCGTGATCGTCGCGATAGGGAACCGTGTGTATCACCCCGCCAAACCCGGCGACGTGATAGTTGAAGGTCGGATAGGCCCCGTCCGAGGTCACAACCGTATCTCCTTGCCCAACCAGCAGGCGCACCAGATAGCCCAGCAACCCATCAATGCCTTCGCCAACCACGATATTTTCGGGTGAGACGGAGTGGTACTCAGCCAGGGCGTGGCGCAGGTTGTGGTTTTCTGGATCGCCATACATCCAGATATCGCCAGTTGCCCCCCGCATGGCCTCGACAGCGCGTGGCGAAGGGCCAAAGACATTCTCATTCGCACCCAGCCGGGCCACAAATGGTGCACCGCGCTGTCGTTCCTGTGTTTCAGGGCCGACAAAAGGCACAGAAGTAGGAAGAGATTGGGCAAGCGGGGTATAGCGTGGATTGGTCATGCAACCAGATAAACGCAAGTTCATCCGACAGGCAACCTTGCTTTGCCTGCACAGTGCCCACAGTCTGGCACCAACAAAAACAAAGGAATGTCCATGCGCATCGTGATTGGTTTGGCTTTAGTGGGACTTGCCTATTTGATATTTTGGCCTGTTGACGTGGACCCAGTGGCCTGGGAGCCGCCCGAAGCTCCGGGCTTTACCGGCGCGTTTGCCGAGAACAACGCTTTGGACAGCCTCGAACTAGTCTCTTTGCCGGATGGCGAGGAAGGCCCGGAAGACATCGCGATCATGCCGGATGGCACGATCTACACGACATCCATATCCGGCACGCTTTATCGGATCGACGGCGACAGCCCGTTCAAGATCGACGACCTGGGTGGGCGCCCTTTGGGTCTGCAAGCTGGGCCGGACGGCGCGCTATATATCGCAGATAGCTTCCGGGGGCTGATGCGCTGGACCGGGCCCGGCACGCTGGTATCCCTTGTGTCCGAGATTGGCGGGTCTCCGGTGGTCTATGCCAATCAGTTGGACGTGGCTCCGGACGGTACGGTCTATTTCTCGAACTCGTCTGATCGGTTCGATCCCGAAACCATGGGCGGTACCAAAGCCACTTCGGTCCTGACCATCTGGGAGCAGTCGGATACGGGATACGTGGCCCGCTATTCCCCTGATGGCACAACAAAAAAGGTGGCCGAGGGCTTTGTCTATACCAATGGTGTAGCGCTTTCCCCGCAGACGGATTTTCTGCTGATCGCCGAAACTGGCCGTGCGCGGGTGCACAAGCTCTGGCTAACTGGGCCGAGTGCTGGGCAGCGCGAGGTGTTGATGGAAAACCTGCCGGGATACCCCGATAACCTCACGGCGCAGGGCGACGGCACTTATTGGATGGCCTTCGCCAGCCCGCGGGTGCCGAGTGAAGCTTTGATGCCCTATCCCTTTTTGCGCAAGGTGATCTGGCGGCTGGGTCCTTTGGTGCGACCGGCGCCGATTCATCGCGGCATGATCGTCCAATTCGACGGGGATGGCACAATCCTGCAAACCTTGCAGGACCCCGGCGGGCGGCTGGGCATCACCACGGCGGGTCAGGTCGTTGGTGACCTGTTCTATGTCATGACGCTGGATTCGCCGTGGTATGGCCGGATGCCCGTCGCTGATTTGCCCTGACGTCGTGGTGGCACTGTCCTCGTCTTGCTGGCATGGTTGACGCAACACTGATTTCCGGAGGGACCAATGTCTCGCGTTTCCATCGAATACAAAGACCATATCGCCCATGTCACGCTAACCCGTGGCGACAAGATGAACGCGCTGGACGAAGCCATGATAAAGGCGATCCTGTCCGCCGGGCAAGAGGTGGCGGTCTCCGGCGCCCGCGCCGTGGTGCTGTCGGGTGAGGGTAAAAGCTTCTGCGCCGGTCTCGACATGGCCAGCTTCGCCAGCATGGCCCACAAGGACCCAACCGAATGGCTGATGAAGCGCAGCCATGACGACGCCAACGAAATGCAGGAGCTTGCCTTGATCTGGCGCCGTGTCCCCGTTCCAGTCATCTGTGCCATTCAGGGTGTGGCCTATGGTGGCGGACTGCAAATCGCACTGGGCGCGGATATCCGCATTGCCCAGCCCGAGGCGAAATTGGCGGTGATGGAGATGAAATGGGGTATCATTCCCGACATGGGCGGCATGGTTCTGCTGCCCGAGCTTGTGCGCTCGGACGTGCTGCGCTTGCTGACGTATACTGCACGTCCAATAGGCGCGCCGCAGGCGGCTGATTGGGGGCTGGTCACGAAACTCTCGGACGATCCTCTGACCGAGGCGCTGGCTCTGGCTGAAGACATCGCAGGCCAAAGCCCTTCAGCCATCCGTGCCGCCAAGCGCCTGATCGACGTGGCCGAAACCCGTTCGCGAGCCGACGTTCTGCTGGCCGAATCTGCCGAACAGGTGGAGCTGATCGGCAAACCCGATCAGATGGAGGTTGTCATGGCGCAGATGCAGGGCCGTAAGCCCAAGTTCAAGTAGTCACCACATGAATCCCGATGCGCATCGCGGACCTGCACGTCAGGCAGTGGGGTGTAGGCTTTGCGCATCTGATCCAGCGTTACTTGAAATGAATTCTCTGGGTTGGACCTAGGTCTGTGCTTTCTTGATCCGGCGTACCACCAGAGTTCCCAATGATCCAAATTTTGGCCGGTTTTACTTTGGCTGTGGCCTCAAGGCAAAGCGGCTATCGCAGCCAGTTAGTCACCAGATAGGCAATGCCACCAGCCAGCAAACCCCAGACCGCGGCCCCCAGCCCGAAGACTGTGATACCGGACGCAGTGATAGCAAAAGTCAGGATCGCCGCCTCACGCTCGGCCACAACCTCCAGCGCAGCGTGGATCGCATTTGCCAGCACACCGATCAGTGCGACCCCGGCCAGCGTCCCCATCAGCAACGGATCGGCATGGGTGGCAAATCCGGTGATGGCCACGGCAAAAACACCAAACAGGCAATAGAATACGCCACCCATGATGGCCGACCAATAGCGCAGCGCAGGATCGGGATGACTGTCCTGATTTGAGCACATCGCGGCGGTGATGGCGGCAAGGCAGGTGGCGGGGGCTCCGAACGGGGCGGACAGCAGGCTGGCCCCTCCGACGGCCGAGAACAATTTGCCCGGCACGGGCGAAAAGCCAAAGCTGCGCATCACCGCGATGCCGGGGATGTTCTGTGTCGCCATGGTGACGATGAACAGCGGCACTCCGATCCCTATGGCCGAGGCCGGCGAGAATGTAGGTATGGCCCAGATCGGTGCTGCAATCAGACGCTCGGGCATGATCGTTGTATTCCCGGCGTTCAGGATGACTATAATGGCTGCTGCGATCACTGCCGCGGGAACAGCAAACAGCCGGTTGAACCGCCCCGCGATGAACCATGTCAGGATTACGGGTAGCGCCTGCCACGGAATCTCGACGGCCGCTTTGAACGGGAGGATACATAGCGGCATCAGAACCCCGGCAAGCATTGCCTGCGCTAACGTGGTCGGGATTGCAGCTGCCAACCTTCCCAGCGGCTTCCACAACCCAGCCACAACCGTCAAAGCGCCAGCGAACAGGAACGCACCGATAGCTCCTGAGAATCCCTCGACAGGTGTGGCGGATACAGCCAACAGCGCGACACCCGGCGTGGACCAGGCGACACTGATCGGCAACTTGTAGCGCAAGCTCAGCGCGATGGCGACCAGCCCCATGGCGATGGCGGCGGTCATCAGGCCCGATGCGGCCTCCTCCGGTGACGCACCCATCGCATCCAGCCCCTGCAATACAATGGGGAATGAGCTGAAAAAGCCGACGATGGCCACAACCAATCCGGTTGAGATGGTCTGCATTGGTGGAAATGCGCGTGTCATCCTGCCCTCAGCGTTATCAACCTGCACTTGCTAGCAATCGTAAGCGGAGGTGAACAGGGCGAAATCCGGACCGGGGAACGAAAACCCCGCCAACGCGGGCGTGGCGGGGTCTGGTATCTTGAACGGTTTGGAGCAGACGAAGATCAGGCGATTTCGGCCAGACGTGCCAGCGCCTCGTTCAGTTTCACCTCTTCCTCTTCACGGGCGGCGAGGTTGGCTTTGGCTTCGGCGACAACCTCTTCCGGGGCCGAGGCCACAAATTTCGGATTGTTCAGACGACCGCGCAAACCACCCAATTCCTTGGCAAGTTTGCCCTTGGCCTTTTCCAGTCGTTCCTTTTCGGCGCCGATATCGATGATATCTGCCAGCGGCAAACCGAACGTCGCACCCGGCGCGGCAATCGAGATCGTTCCCTTGGGAAATGCATCCACTTTGGTCAGGCTGTCGATCCGCGCGAGCCGCTTGATCAGCGCCTCGTTACGGTCCCATGCAGCTTGGCCATGCGCGTCAATCTCTGTCACCAGCATCGGTACATAAAGGCCCGCCGGAACCCGCATCTGCGCACGAGCTGAGCGCGTGTTCTCGATCACCGAAATCACCCAGTTCATTTCGCGATCAGCCTCTGGGTCGACCAGTTCGGTGCCGTAAGTCGGCCAGTCGGCGTGTACGACCATCTTGGCGCGCGTGCCTGTCAGGCCCCACAGTTCCTCGGTAACGAAGGGCATGATTGGGTGCAGCAAGACCATGGACTGGTCCAGAACCCAGCGCATGGTAGCGCGGGTCTCGGCCTGTGCTTCGGCATCGTCACCCTGCAGCAGCGGTTTGGAGAGTTCAACGTACCAGTCGCAGACCTTACCCCAGACAAAGGCGTAAAGCCCGTTGGCCGCATCGTTGAAACGATAGCTTTCCAGTGCGGCGTCGACCTCGGCCCGTACGCGGGCAGTTTCGCCTATGATCCAACGGTTTACGGCGGCCTTGGGTTTCAGATCGGCGACGTCTAGTTGCGGTACGGCGTCGGTGAAGACCTCGTTCATCTCGGCAAAGCGAACAGCGTTCCAAAGTTTTGTACCAAAGTTGCGATAGCCGGTGATGCGTTCGCGAGACAGTTTCAACACGCCGCCAATCGCCGCCATCGAGGCATTGGTAAAGCGCAGCGCGTCGGCGCCGAATTCGTCCACGATCTCCAGCGGGTCGATGACATTGCCGGTGGTCTTGGACATCTTCTTGCCCTTCTCGTCGCGGACGAGCTGGTGCAGGTAGACGGTGTGGAACGGGATCTGATCGACCACCGCCAGTTGCATCATCATCATCCGGGCGACCCAGAAGAACAGGATGTCAAAGCCGGTGATCAGAACGTCCGTGGGGAAGTAGCGTTCCAGCTCCTCGGTCTGCTCGGGCCAGCCCAGCGTGCCGATGGGCCAGAGGCCGGAGGAGAACCAGGTGTCGAGAACGTCGGGGTCACGCCAAACCGGATAAACCAGCTTCGTCGGGTCTTGTTCAACTGCATACTGAGCAAGACTTTCGGCGAATTGATGGATCGCTTCTTGCTTATCGGCAACTTCGATTACAGTTGCGTGGCTTAGCGGGCTGGGAATGTTTGCATTATCGTCCAGGAATTTTTCAGTCACTGCCTCCAGACTCGACGCGCATTCCATGACATTGCCACGGTGCAACATACCGCCTTCGTTCAGCAAACGACCCAATTCGACCAGATCAAGGTTGCCGTCGTTCTCGTCATCTTTGAAGTTTTCGGCCGACAGGTCGAGGCCATACCAAACCGGAATCTGATGCCCCCACCACAACTGGCGCGAGATACACCAGGGCTCGATGTTTTCCAGCCAGTGGTAATAGGTCTTCTCGCCCGACTCGGGGATGATCTTGACCGTGCCGTCCTTGACCGCGTCCAGCGCGGGGCCGACGACTTTTTCGGCATCCACGAACCACTGGTCGGTGAACATCGGTTCGATCACGACCTTCGAGCGGTCGCCAAAGGGTTGCATGATCGGTTTGCTCTCGACCAGCGGGACGAGTGCAGCCGGGTCGTCGTCCTCACCCAGCTTTGTGCCCAGAACCGGGTTGTCGGCACGGGTCATGACGGCCAGACCGTCGTTGGTGATCTCTTCGACCACCTTGGCGCGCGCCTCGAACCGGTCAAGCCCGCGCAGGTGATCGGGGATCAGGTTGATTGCGTCGATCTCATTCTCGGTGAACTCCTTGCCGCGCGCGTATTCCTGCGCCTTGCCGGCCTCTTCGGCATAGGGCGCGCCATCGGCTCGCAATGCGCCACGCGTGTCCATCAGACGGTACATCGGAATACCGCCACGCTTGGCGACCATGTTGTCGTTGAAATCATGCGCGCCGGTGATCTTCACCGCGCCCGAGCCGAAATCGGGATCGGGATAGTCATCAGTAATGATCGGAATCTGCCGACGATGCTCTTTCGGTCCAACAGGAATTTCACATAGTTTTCCTATGATTGGCGCGTAGCGCTCATCTGACGGATGAACCGCAACCGCGCCGTCGCCCAGCATTGTTTCGGGCCGTGTCGTGGCGATTGAGATATAGTCGCGCTGTTCCTCAAGCACGATATTCCCGTCCTCATCCTTTTCGACATACGTATAGGTCTCACCACCCGCCAGCGGGTACTTGAAGTGCCACATATGGCCCGCGACCTCGATATTCTCGACCTCAAGATCCGAGATTGCGGTCTCAAAATGCGGGTCCCAGTTGACCAGACGCTTGCCGCGATAGATCAGGCCCTTTTCGTACATTTCTACGAAGACCTTGATGACGGCATCGTGGAAATTTGCAGAATTCTCATGCCCTGTGCGCGGGTCACCCGGTGCACCTGCCATGGTAAACGCGTTGCGGGACCAATCGCAGCTGGCGCCAAGACGCTTGAGCTGTTCAATGATCGTGCCGCCGTATTCACCCTTCCATTCCCAGACTTTCTCAAGGAACTTCTCGCGCCCGAGTTCACGCCGCCCTTCGTTGCCCTGCGCCGCCAACATCTTTTCAACCTGCATTTGCGTGGCGATGCCCGCGTGGTCCTGACCGGGTTGCCAAAGCGTGTCGAAGCCGCGCATCCGGTGCCAGCGGGTCAGGATATCCTGCAGCGTGTTATTGAACGCGTGTCCCACATGCAGCGCCCCCGTCACGTTGGGTGGCGGGATCATGATGGTAAAGCTTTCATCGCGCGATCTGTTCGCGCCCGCCTTGAAGGCTCCGGCCTGTTCCCAGGCCTCGTAAATGCGGGCCTCGGCCTCGGCCGCGTTGAATGTCTTTTCCATCGCCATTGGATGCGTCCTGCGTCAACAAATTCGGGTTAGCGCTTGCAATATCGAAAGGATAGCAAAAGGGAAAGGGCCAAGCGCCGGGGCTATGGACAATGATGCATCGCAGCCTAATGTCGCCTAGAGGCAGAGACAGGAGCGCGCGGTGGAAAAGTTTGGCAAAAGCCAGCCCGTCAAACGGATCGAGGACCAGCGGTTTCTGACCGGGCAGGGGCAATATATGGACGATGTCCTGCCGCACGGGGCTTTGCATGCGGTATTCGTGCGATCCCAGGTGGCGCATGGGGTGATTGGGGCGCTGGATCTGGATGACGCGCGCGCGGCCCAAGGGGTGCGGCTCATCATGACGCTGGACGACCTGAAGGCCGCCGGGATCGACACGTGTATGAATGCGGCCATCCTGAATAACCGAGACGGTTCGAAAGCCGCTGCGCCGGACCGGCATATGCTGGCCGCGGATCGCATACGGTTTGTCGGAGAACCCGTCGCTGTAGTCATTGCCGACACCGCCTTACAGGCCCGCGATGCGGCCGAGCTGATCTGGGTCGAAACCTCTGACTTGCCCGTAAAACTGGACGTGTGTGTGGGCGGAGAAACGCTGCACGCGGAAACTCCGGATAATCGGGCATTTGACTGGGCGCTGGGCGATGAGGCGGCAACTATTGCTGCGTTTCAGCAGGCGGCTCATACCGTTGCACTGAATGTGGACGACAATCGAGTTATCATCACGTCGATTGAACCGCGGGGCTGTCAGGCGCATTGGGTTGATGGGCGGTTGCACTTTTCCTATGGCGGGCAGGGGGTTTGGGCCATGCGTGTTCAGCTGGCGCAAAAGCTAATGCTCAACCCCGAGGATATCCGCGTCACGACCCCGGATGTCGGCGGCGGGTTTGGCATGAAGGTCATGCCCTATCCCGAATATTTCTGTGTGGCCGTAGCTGCGATGAAGTTGGGCCAGCCTGTTCACTGGATGTCTGACCGTTCTGAGGCAATGTTGTCCGATCACCATGGCCGCGACCTGTCTTCGCTGGCCGAGCTGGCATTTGACTGCGATCACCGGATCATCGCCTATCGGGTGCACAGCAGGGTGAATCTCGGCGCCTATAACAGCCATTTCGGGCAGGCGATACAGACCAACCTTTTCAGCAAAGTGCTGATGGGCGCCTATGATGTGCAAACCACCTATCTGCGGGTCGAAGGGTTCTTTACCAATACCACGCAAGTTGACGCCTATCGCGGGGCAGGACGGCCCGAGGCGATATATGTCCTGGAACGCGCCATCGACCGCGCGGCCCGAGAGCTGGGCGTCGATCCCTGGGATCTGAGGCGCAAGAACTTCATCCGGCCCGAGGCCTTTCCTTACAAGACCGCGACCGGCGAAACATATGATGTCGGTGATTTCGACATGGTTCTGTCCCAAGGCCAAAGGCAATCCGGCGGCTTTGCTGCCCGCAAGAGCGCCGATGCCGAACGCGGTTTGTTCAGGGGGCAGGGGATTTGTTACTATATCGAAAGCATTTTGGGCGACCCTTCCGAGAACGCAAAGATAGAGTTCGTTGAGGATGGCACCTTGAAACTTTTTGTGGGAACCCAATCCAACGGGCAGGGGCACGAAACGGTCTATGCTCAGTTCCTGTCTGACCAAACCGGGGTTCCCCTGGATTGCATCACCGTAGTTCAAGGTGACAGCGACCAGCTTCCGAATGGTGGGGGAACCGGGGGATCGCGATCAGTTACGGTGCAAAGCACAGCGACGCTTGCCACGATCGACGTCATGGTTGCCGCATTCACGCCCTATCTCGCAGATAAGATGGGGGTGGAGGAAAGCGACGTGCGCTTTGATTTTGAAACCTTCCGCGCGCCGGGATCAAACCTGACGCCCACTTTGACCGAGGCCGCGGATATGGCCCGTGCCGACGGGCGCGTTGATTTGTTGCAGCATCAGTCAAGCATCACGCTGGACGACCGTAGCTATCCCAACGGGGCACATGTTGCCGAAATCGTGATTGACCCTTGTACCGGCGAAACATGGGTAGACCGCTATACTGTGGTCGATGATTTCGGTAATCTTATCAATCCGATGCTGGCCGAGGGGCAAGTTCATGGCGGTGTCGCACAAGGCATCGGTCAGGCGCTGTCCGAACATGTTGTCCATGATGCGCAGGGGCAACTGCTCACGGCATCGTTGATGGATTACGCCTTGCCCCGCGCAGCCGAGATACCCATGATTAAGTTTACCTCGGCGCCGGTACCGTCAACCTCTAACCCGTTGGGAATGAAAGGATGCGGAGAGGCCGGCACCGTGGGCGCGCTGGCTGCAGTGGCAAATGCGGTTCAAGATGCGCTCTGGGATCACGGGGTGCGGCAGGCCGATATGCCTTTTACGCCGCACAAAGTATGGGAACTGCTGAACGATGCAACTGTCGCGGCTGAGTAGAAAGGTACTGGGGTGGCTTGGACGGCCGCTGCGATCCGAGCATTCGGCCGAAACGCGCCATCGTGAACCTGTCAGCCATGTCATCATTCTAGACGGCACCATGTCGACGCTTGAGCCCGGATATGAAACTCATGCGGGGCAGGCGCTGCGGCTGTGCTGCGAGATGGGAAGCAAGGTATCCGTCTTCTATGAGGCCGGCGTGCAATGGGAAAGCTGGAAGTCCTCGTTGGATGTGATGATGGGGCGGGGGATCAATCGCCAGATACGCCGGGCCTATGGCTATCTGGCCTCGCGGTATAAGCCCGGCGACCGTATCTATTTCATCGGCTACTCACGTGGGGCCTACGGTGTGCGCAGCCTTGCGGGTGTGATCGATATGATTGGCCTGCTCAAGGCCGAGCATGCGACCGTAAGGAATATCAAACAGGCCTACCGCCACTATGAATGCAATGCCAATGGTAGCGCTGCTGCTGCGTTTCGCCGGCAGTTCTGCCATGAAGATGTTGCAATCGAAATGATCGGCGTGTGGGATACAGTAAAAGCGCTGGGCTTGCGTCTACCGCTGCTTTGGCGTTGGGCCGAGGATCGCCACGCCTTCCACAACCATCAGCTTGGTCCCGCTACGCGCCACGGCTACCACGCGATGGCGCTGGATGAAACGCGCGAGGTATTCGAGCCGGTCCTGTGGAAATGTACTCCCGATTTTAAAGGCCATATCGAGCAAGTCTGGTTCCGAGGCACCCATGGCGATGTGGGTGGCCAGTTGAACGGGTTTGAAGAAGCCCGCCCTCTTAGCAACATCTCGCTGGTTTGGATGCTGGATAAGGCAGAGCTGCACGGCCTGCCATTGCCGGAGGGATGGAGAGACCGCTTTGTGATCGACCCTCATGCGCGTTCGGTCGGCACATGGCGCGGTTGGGGTAAGATTTTCCTTCTGCGCAAGCACCGCAAAGTAGGCCGCGACCGATCCGAGCGGTTGCATGTCTCGGTTTCGCCAAACGAACTGCCCGGTTGGGTGCCAATGCTGGATTTGCCATCGCATCCAGCGCAGTAATTCGGTTCCAGCTGCGAACAAAAATCACTGGGAACATTTACTGGTTAGTGAGACCCTAATACTCATATATTGAAACAAGTATCGGATCATCATACTCACGCCGAACACAAAGGCGAATTGACATATGGCAGACCCATATTTTTCCGAACTCAAGTACCTAGGAGGCCCACCACAGGACTTTATCGAGGTCGCTGTTGACGCGGGTGCGGATGTTTCTGGGCTTGTTGTTACGATCTACAACTCTGACGGATCTATCCGCAGCACTAACACGCTTGATGGGATCACCCCGACGACAGTCGCAGGCCGGGACGTCTATGTAATTGACTCAGCCAGTTCCGCCACCTTTACCGGGCTCGGTAAAACCAATGGTATCTCTTTATCCGACGGGTCAACGGTTTATCAGTTCAGCTCTTTCAGCGATCCCCCCAGCCCCGGCCCGATAACGGCGACAGCTGGCCCCGCCAATGGGATGAGCTCGACGGTTATCGGCGAGGCCGGGGCGGGAGATTCACTTATTTCCACCGACAATGGTGGAACCTATACGGTGAACACCACTCCGACACCGGGCACCATACCGTGCCTTACGGCAGGAACGTTGATTGCGACCGATCAGGGCCCTGTCCTGATCGAGAGTTTGAAGCAAGGTGATCGTGTCTTGACGGATCATGGTTGCACGCAGCCTTTGTCACAAATCATTCGGCGACATGTCAGCGCGCGGGATTTGCGCCGCAATCCCAAGCTTTACCCAGTACGCATTTGCGCTGGCGCGCTAGGGCAGGGCCTGCCCAGACGCGACCTGCTCGTGTCCCGTCAGCACCGGATGCTGATATCCTCGGCGATCGTTAAGCGCATGTTTGAGCGCCCCGAGGTTCTGGTCTCAGCTATAAAGTTGGTCGAGCTTCCGGGGATATACGTCGACGACAGAATTACAGAAGTTACTTATTTCCACCTGGTGTTTTCTGAACATGAGGTAATTTATGCAGATGGCGCCCCGACCGAGAGCCTTTTGCTTGGCGATGAAGCACTGAAATCTCTACCGGCAGCAGCCATGGAAGAGCTTTTTACGCTGTTCCCCGATCTTGTCGAAACCCCGATGCAAAAGACCAACTACAAAATCCCAGAGGGGGGGCGGCAAAAGCGATTGATCGCTCGGCATGCACGGAACCGGCGGCCGCTTTTGGCAGATTACGACTCTTCTTCTATTCCAGTGTGATCGCTCTTAGATGACGCAGAGCCAAAACAGGTGTATTGCCTACATTCCGGCCTGCTGCGGGCACCGCGTTCTGTTGCTAGGTGCCTGCCGTCGTCAAAGCCTTACCGCCGCCGGTCGCGACGTGAGCTCATAGGCTGGAACGCCACACCCACATGCGCTTCGCAATAAGGTTTGCCTGCCTCAACGGGCAGACCGCAAAACCAGAAATCCTCGGTCGCGGGGTCGCCGACGGGCCATTTGCAGGTCTTCTCGGTCAGTTCCATCAGCGTCAGCTTTTTGGCTTTCTTCTCAACCTCGTTGACCTTGGCCAGCGCCTCGGGGCTGATCTCGTTCGCTGAAGGTTGCGGCGGCAGCGGTTGACCGGCCGGGATGATCTGACGGCGGGCCGGAACAGCGGGCTTGGCCTCGGCTGCCGGCGCTGCGGTTGGACGTGCCGGTTCCGTCTTGGGCGTGGGTTTGGGCTTGGCCTCGGCCTTGGGCGCGGGCGATGGTTTTTCCTTTGGCTCAGCCTTGGCGGGGGTCGCGCCGGTTGCGCGATTCGACAGGCCCAGCCGGTGGACTTTGCCGATAACCGCATTGCGGGTCACACCGCCCAGTTCCTTGGCGATCTGGCTGGCCGACTGGCCCTCGCCCCACATCTTTTTAAGCAGCTCTACACGCTCGTCAGTCCAGGACATCATTTGCCTTTCAAAAGCGGAAAGCGGCCCCGGATTCGGGCCGCCTTGGGAATTCGTCTCAGCCCCCTATTTTAAACACTGCGGTCCGAGTTACAAGCGGTCTTCGAATCAGGTAGAGGGCAGATCATGCAGAATCTCATGGATCAGGAGGCACGCCGCTTTGGTGCGGTGAACTGGATGGGTCTCTATACGCTGGCCCGGCGGGAAACTTTGCGGTTTATGGCGGTGTGGACGCAGACACTTTTGGCACCGCTGGTGACTGCGGGGCTGTTTCTGCTGATCTTCAACATCGCTATCGGGCCCAGCCGGTCTGATGTGATGGGCGTGCCATTTTTGACCTTTCTGGCGCCGGGCATCATGATGATGACGGTGATCCAGAATGCGTTTGCCAATACTTCGTCCTCGATGGTGATCTCGAAAGTACAGGGCAACATCGTCGATACCCTTATGCCGCCGCTTTCGCCGTTAGAGATTCTGCTGGGATACCTTGCGGGCGGCATTGCCCGTGGCTTTCTGATCGCTGTTGTCGTTGCAACCGCGCTGGCGCTGGTGCTGGGTATTGTCCCGCAGAACCCACTGATCGCCATGATCTTTGTAGTGCTGGGAGGGGCCTTTATGGGCGCGCTGGGCCTTTTTGCCGGGATATTCGCCAATAAGTTCGACCAGATGGCTGCGATTACCAACTTCATCGTCACGCCTTTGGCGTTTCTTTCTGGCACCTTTTACTCGGTCGAGGCATTGCCGCCGGTTTTGTACCGGCTAAGCCACGCCAACCCGGTTTTCTATCTGATCGACGGGCTGCGCTACGGTATGATTGGGGTTTCGGACAGCTCGCCCTACCTTGGGATGTTGATCTGCACGGCTGCAACACTGGTGGTCGGTGCACTGACCTGGCAGATGCTGCGAACGGGCTATCGGCTCAAGGCCTGACGGTGCCGCGCCTCGCGCCACACAAGAATCAGCCCTCCGGCCAAGATGATGGCAGATCCAATCAGGCTGACCGCGTCGGGGACCACATCGAATATCGCAAAATCATATAGCGCAGCGAACAGCAGTGTCGCATAGCTTATCGGCGCTACGAAAGACGCATCTGCCCGCGCCATGCCGTTAACGAAACAGGCCTGTGCGCAAGCCATCAATGCGCCGATCCCCGCAAGGGCCGCCCATTGCGCCGGGCTGGGCATCTGAAACACGAAACTCACCGCGACCGACGCGATAGTCAGGCCCATAGCGTTGTTCACCAATAGAATTTGGATCGGGCTCTCTCGCCCTGACAGCTTTTTGATAAAGATCAGCTCCATCCCGATGACGACCGCCGCCGCCAGCGCCAGTAACGCCGCAGGTTGGAAGCTCGCAGGTGTCGGGCGCAGCAGAACCATTGCCCCGATCAGGGCCACCGCCGCCGCCAGCCAGCGCCAGGGGCCGACGCCTTCTTTCAGCAAGGGAATGGCCAGAACCATCGCAAAGACCGGGTTCAAGAACGAAATCGCCGTCGCATCCGCCATCGGTATGAACGCGACCGATGCAAACATCAGCGTGATTCCCAGCCAGCCAAAGCTTGTCCTACCGATATGCAGCCCCCAATGGGGCCGCCGCAGGGTAGGGCGCATGATGCCCACTGCTGAAACGATGACCAGGAAGGCGAATAGAAACCGCCCGTGGCTGATCTGCATTGGGTGCAAAGGAGCACCTAGCGTATCTGTCCCCAAAGCTTTGGCCAGCAGGGTGGTTGCCGCAAGGAATGCACTGGCGACAAAAATCAACAGTGCCGCAAGGGGCGGGTTATGCGCTTTGGGAACGAACATGCGTAAGCGGTGATGTACGGGTGGACGAAAGGCAAGGGGTAAAACGGTCAGGGCTGTCCCGACGGTGTTGCAAGAGCCTGTTTGGCCTGTCGCAAGCTGTCCAGAAAACGATTTGCGCGCCCGATCCGCGCCTCAACCTCTTCGATCCGTTCCTGAAGAAATGCTACGCCGTCAAAGGTTTCGGGATCAGCCGCACCAAGTTGCCCCAGCAGAGTTGCAAGTTGGGCGATACTGATCCCCGCCGCCTGTGCATCGCCGATCTGTTCCAGCGTGATCAGCGTGTCATCCGGGTAGTCGCGATAGCTGTTTGTCGCTTCTGGCCCGGGGCGCGAGGCAATCAATCCGTGCCGTTCGTAAAACCGCAATGTGTCGCGGGGCAGCCCGCTTCGGCGGGACAGTTCTCCGATACGCATCTGTAAAACCATTGACTATACTCTATGGTTTTGATCTTATGGCCCGTGGTCAAAGCCTGCAAGGGGAAAGATGATGGGATCCAAATGTCAAAGCTGCGGCATGCCTCTTAGCAAGGATACCGAAGGGGGAGGCAGCGAAGCGGACGGAACCCGCAGCACACGGTATTGTTCACTCTGTTACGCTGACGGTGCGTTTCGACATCCCGATGCCTCGTTCGAGGAATTTCAGTCCCATTGTCTGGATGCGCTGGTGAACAAGGGCATGCCCCGCATTCTGGCCTGGGCTTTTACGCGCGGTATGGGTCGATTAGACCGCTGGAGCGAAGGCTGATACGGGGGTTGCAGCGTTGCAGCAACAAAGCCCTTTTCATCGCAAATCTTCGGCGCTATACGGCATCCATGATCAAACACGCTGATATCCTGCGACTTCGACGCCGACGCTT
Organism: Ruegeria sp. YTSA219; assembly: GCF_059609985.1. Classification (NCBI taxonomy): domain Bacteria; kingdom Pseudomonadati; phylum Pseudomonadota; class Alphaproteobacteria; order Rhodobacterales; family Roseobacteraceae; genus Ruegeria; species Ruegeria sp. YTSA219. Next base: position 47,988 of record NZ_JBXWMT010000010.1, on the reverse strand, counting down.
TGCCGCGTAACCGGCCCGTTTGATCCTTTTGCGCTGCCCAAATCGGCGCATCTCCCACCAAATCAGTTGACGAACATAGCCCTCGTGTATCACTCACGGGGCTCAACATATCGAAAAGGATGATCCGATGATCCCGTCCGTTCTGCCGACCTATAATCGTGCGCCCCTGACCTTTGTGAAGGGCGAAGGCGCTTGGCTGACCGAGGCGGATGGCCGACGTTTTCTGGATATGGGCGCGGGGATTGCTGTGAATGCACTGGGCCATGCGCATCCGGCGCTGGTGAACGCGCTGACGGAACAGGCCCACGCTCTGTGGCATGTCTCGAACCTTTATAACATCCCTCAGCAGCAGGCGCTGGCTGATAAGCTGGTTGAACATACCTTTGCCGACACGGTGTTCTTTACCAATTCAGGCACGGAAGCCTGCGAGCTGGCTGTGAAAATGGCACGCAAATATTTCTACGATAAAGATCAGCCCGAACGGGTCGACATCATCACCTTTGACGGTTCGTTTCACGGTCGGTCCTCGGCAGGCATCGCCGCTGCGGGGTCAGAGAAGATGACCAAAGGCTTTGGCCCGCTGCTGCCCGGCTTTGTACACCTGACATTTGGTGATCTTGACGGAGTCACCAATGCGATCTCGGACAAGACCGCGGCGATCTTGATCGAACCCATTCAGGGCGAGGGCGGTATTCGCCCCGTCCCCGATGCCGAGCTCAAAGCGCTGCGTCAGATCTGCGACGACAATGGCCTGTTGCTGATCCTCGACGAGGTCCAATGCGGCGTTGGGCGTACCGGTAAACTTTTTGCCCATGAATGGGCGGGCATCACGCCTGACATCATGATGGTCGCCAAGGGCATCGGTGGAGGGTTCCCTCTGGGTGCGGTGCTGGCCACCGAAGACGCGGCCAGCGGCATGACGGCAGGTACGCACGGGTCGACCTATGGCGGCAACCCTCTCGGTTGCGCGGTGGGCTGCGCGGTGATCGACCAGGTTGCAACCCACGCCTTTCTGGACGGCGTCAATCGTAAGGCGGGCATGTTGCGCCAGAAGCTCGAAGGATTGATTGCAAATCATCCGGAGGTGTTCGAAGAGGTGCGCGGCGCAGGGCTCATGCTGGGTCTGAAATGCAAGGCGACCAACTTGGACGTGGTGAATGCGGGATATGATAACGGCCTCATCACCGTTCCCGCCGCTGACAATGTGATCCGCCTATTGCCGCCTTTGACCCTGACAGAGGACGACATTGCACAGGCGGTTATTCGTCTGGAGAAAACGGCCGCGCAGGTCGAAAGCAATCTGGCGTCTGCCTGAGCCCACCCGATTAGAAAAGCGAAACGACATGAAGCACTTCCTCGACATTCACAAAACCAATGCCGCCGCTTTGCGGGGCATGATCGACCAGGCTGCTGCCATGAAGCAGGCGCGTCTGGGGCAGCCAAAGGCGGCACCGGATGACGAATTGGCACTCAAAGACCGCATGGTCGCCCTGATCTTTGAAAAACCGTCAACCCGGACGCGCGTGTCTTTTGATGTGGGCGTGCGCCAGATGGGTGGTCAGACGATGGTCCTTTCGGGCAAGGACATGCAGTTGGGCCACGGCGAAACCATCGCAGACACCGCCCGCGTGCTGTCGCGCTATGTCGATATGATCATGATCCGGACATTTGACGAAACCATCCTAACCGAAATGGCGGAATACTCGGACGTGCCGGTGATCAACGGCCTGACCGATCGCACCCATCCTTGCCAAATCATGGCCGATGTTCTGACGTTCGAAGAGCACCGTGGCCCGATCGCCGGGAAGAAAGTCGTTTGGACTGGCGATGGTAACAATGTGTGTGCCTCGTTCCTTCACGCGGCGGGCCAGTTCGGGTTTGATCTGACTTTTACGGGCCCGGCGCAATTCGACCCCGAAGAGGATTTCATGGGTTTTGCCCGTCAAAAAGGGTCCAAGATTGTTGTGGAACGGGACCCCTACAAGGCTGTAGATGGGGCCGATCTGGTTGTCGCAGATACCTGGGTTTCGATGCACGACTCTCAATCCGCGAAAGAACGGCGCCACAACCTGCTGCGTCCTTATCAGGTAAACGCCGAATTGATGGCTCATGCCAAACCCGATGCGCTGTTCATGCATTGCCTTCCCGCGCACCGCGAAGAAGAAGCGACATCCGATGTCATGGATGGGCCGAACTCGGTCATTTTTGATGAGGCCGAAAACCGTCTGCACGCCCAGAAGGCCGTTATGCGTTGGTGTCTGGATGTTTGAACACATGAAAATGGCAAAAGAGAGCCGCGTGCTCTCTCATGATTTCCGGAGTGCACAATGCCCCATATAGTCCTCGAATTCTCTCAGGGCCTTGAAGAGAAACATGATTTCCATACGGTCTGCGAGAAGTTGTTTGAGGTGCTTTCTGAACATGCTGAGTTTGATGCACCGGCCCTTAAGATCCGTGCCAACCCGGTCACCTATTTTCGGATCGGGACCGAACCGCAGACCTTTGTCCATGCGACGCTTTTATTGATGCAGGGCCGGGATGAGGCCACGCGAGCTGAACTGAACGCTACCGTTTTGGATGTTCTGACTGTTGCCATGCCCGAGGTTGGCAGCATCACGGTGCAAGAGGTCGAACTGAACCGTGCGTCTTATGCCAAACGCCTGGCGTGATTGTGTTTGGCAATTTGTCTATCTGAAGCACGGCGACTGACACCTTCTTTGGCCGCAAGCAACATTCCTTTGCAGGGCAGCAAAAATGCCCTGCATTCCCCGTCAAACAGGTGATCGGATAGCGAGCTGTCTGGATGGTTCTTTTCTCAGGTGGAATTTCTGTTAGAATTGTTATGTAATAACATTAATGATATGTCATAACGGACAAAAATCCACCGGAGTTGTGCAATTATTGAGGTTTCTTTCAGGTGCAGCGGCCTGCATCTTGCAGGGGCGAACCGTTGCCTGCCGAAAAAGGGAGAAACTGGAATGAGCTGGAACCCGTCTCACAACCCCGATCGTTTGACTGAGAACCCGTCTTTAGAGGCACTGATCATTCCTCGTGCACGTGATCTGGGTGGGTTCGAGGTGCGCCGCGCGCTACCCTCGGTCAAACGACAGCTTGTTGGCCCGTTCATTTTCTTTGACCAGGTCGGCCCTGCAGAATTCATCACAGAAGGCGGTATAGACGTTCGGCCACACCCTCATATCGGGTTGGGCACGGTCACCTACCTGTATAAAGGGGAATTTGAGCATCGTGATAGCTTGGGCACCCATCAGATGATCTATCCCGGTGAGGTCAACTGGATGATTGCAGGACGTGGCGTAACCCATTCTGAACGCACCAGCAAGGAAACGCGCAGCAAAAGACACAGTCTTTTTGGCATTCAGACCTGGATCGCGCTGCCAGAGGAACAGGAAGATATTGCACCGGATTTCGAACATCATAAACAATCTGCGCTGCCCCATATTCAGGATGCTGGGGTCAGCGCTCGTCTCATCCTTGGCTCGGCTTATGGTGAAAGCAGCCCGGTCACGACACTGTCTGAAACCTTCTATCTGGACGTGCAGCTTGCCCCCGGGGCCTCTTTTCCTTTGCCTGATGATCAAGAAGACCGCGGTGTTTATGTGACGGAAGGAACGGTTGAGATCGCCGGCGATCAGTTCACCCAAGGTCGTATGATGGTGTTTCGGCCAAGGGATCGCCTTTCCGTTCAGGCAGGGCCGCAGGGTGCGCGGCTAATGTTGCTTGGAGGTGCGACGTTGAATGAGGATCGTTATATCTGGTGGAACTTCGTGTCGTCCTCAAAGGAAAAGATAGAAGCAGCCACCCGCGAATGGAAAACGGCGGACTGGGCCAAAGGGGCTTTTCAACTGCCTCCGGGGGACGATCAAGACTTCATCCCGATTTCAGAAGACCTTGAACGCACCCGTCCGAGGCGCGCGCGCTGACCTGGCGTCAGTTGGCCTTGTCTGACAGGCGGATCGCGGCAATCTTTGACCGAAGGGGAGGGGCGTCATGAGGATCGCAATCGCGGGGGCGGGCAGCATTGGATGTTACTGCGGGGCTTTGCTGGCCCGATCCGGTCACGATGTCACCCTGTTGGGGCGGGCACGAATTCTCGACCCGATCCGGGATAAGGGGCTGATGGTCACAGATTTTTCAGGCCTGCGGTGTCATGTGACCAACCTGTCCCTGACCGAAGATCCGGCGGAACTGAGTGATGCTGAAATAGTCATTGTCACGGTAAAGACCGGCGCGACGGAAGAGATGGCGAAGCAAATCGGAAAATATGCACCAAAGGCTGTGATCCTTTCCTGGCAGAACGGGTTGGAAAATGCAGGCACCTTACATACGATGCTTCCGCACCACGATGTCCGCGCCGGTATGGTGCCGTTCAACGTCGTACCAACAGATACTGGCGGATTTCATCGCGCGACTTCTGGTGAAATCGTTATCCAATCCGGCCTCGGCGATTTGGGCGCAAAGCTGACTGGCCCCGACCTACCGGTGTCAGAGAGTGACCAGATCGAAGCCGTCCAATGGGGCAAGCTGGTGATCAATCTCAATAACGCGCTGAATGCGCTGTCCGGGTTGACGTTGAAACAGCAGTTGCTGGACCGCAACTGGCGCCAACTGATGGCAGATCAGATGTCCGAGGCTCTGACCGTGCTGCACTTCGCCGGCCAACCGATTGTGTCAATGACGCCGCTGCCTGCATGGATGACACCGTATATCCTGCGCCTGCCGACGCCCTTGTTTTCGCGGGTTGCCTCCCGGATGCTGACCATTGACTCCTCGGCGCGCACCTCTATGGCCTATGACTTGATGGCAGGGCGCCCAACGGAAATCGACAGTCTGCAAGGCGAGATCATCCGTTTGGGCGAGCGGCACGGCATTGCGACCCCAATCTGCGCGCAGGTTCGCGAAAAGATTGCACAGAACCCAAAATCCCCGCTTACTCCCGAGCAAATCCGAATCTGATGGGCTAGAGAAAAGCCGTCAGTGTCCAGAAGATAGCGGCTGATAACACTGCGGTAGCGGGGACCGTTATGATCCAGGCAGCCACGATCGTCATGAAATGCGAGCGACGGACGAGTTTCCGGCGTTTTTTCTCTTCCTGTGCCTGGCGCCGTTCGGGCAGGCGTTGGTGGTTCGCGTTCTTTCTGCGCCGCTCGGCATGCCATTCGCGATAGAAGCCCACTCCGAAGACCGCTCCCACTGCGATATGGGTGGAACTGACGGGCAGGCCCAGCCAACTGGCCAGGATCACAGTGATCGCCGCAGAAAGGGCGACACAGAATGCGCGCATTGGGTTGAGCTTGGTGATCTGACTGCCGACCATCCTGATCAATTTTGGGCCAAACAGGAACAGCCCAAAGGAAATTCCCAGCGCTCCGATCACCATCACCCAGGTTGGAATTGCGACTTGTGCAGCGAAATCCCCGAACTGCGCCGTATGCACGATTGCCGCCAACGGACCAACCGCATTTGCCACGTCATTGGCGCCGTGGGCAAAGCTAAGAAATGTTGCTGAAATAATAAGTGGTAGCCCAAACAGCGTTTTCAGAGACTTCGTTCTGTTTTCTAGTCCTTCTGATCTGCGATGCACCCAAGGGACTGTCACCAGCCATGTCAGAAATCCGGTGGCCAGACCGAACAGCAAAGCGACTTCAAGCTCAACTTTGACCAGCTTGTTCAGGCCTTTGACGGCCAAATAGGTGGTAAAGGCACCAGCCATGACAGCAACGAGTATCGGCACCCAACGGCGGGCAGCGGCGATCTTGTCTTCCTGATACTGAATTTTGGCATTGATCAAAGCCAGAAAGCCAGCGGCAATAGTTCCACCTAACACAGGAGAGATGATCCAACTGGCGGCAATGGCGCTCATCGTGGTCCAACTGACCGCGCTTAGGCCAGCTGCTGCGACGCCCGCACCCATGACGCCCCCCACGACAGAGTGTGTGGTCGACACCGGCGCGCCGACCCAGGTGGCCAAGTTGACCCACATGGCCGAAGAAATCAGGGCCGCCATCATCGCCCAGATAAAGACGGTGCTATCGTGAACCGATGCCGGGTCTATAATCCCTTTCGAAATCGTCGACACGACATCCCCACCTGCCAGCAAGGCCCCCGCGCTTTCTGCGATGGCGGCGATGACGATTGCGCCGGTCATGGTCAGCGCGTTGGCCCCGACAGCGGGGCCCATGTTATTGGCAACGTCATTTGCGCCGATATTGATGGCCATATAGGCCCCAAAACCCGCTGCCGCGACAACGATCAACCCGCCATCAGCCCGCCCAAAAACCACTGCGGCCGTCAGCCCGGCCAGCGCAATAAAGGCGAAGGCGATACCCGGCGCCAGCATGGGGCGTGCCACATGGGCATTGGCATACTCAACGCGCGAGATGCGCGCCAGATCGCTGTCCAGCGATTGCCAACGGGGTTTGGAGCTTGGGTTCGACATCAGGCTATTGCGGGCGGCTTCCAAAAGAACACCCGCGGCTATACGGTTTCGCTCAGACGGGCAACCGTGGCGTCATCACTTTTTGTGGAGGTGTCACAGCTGCAGCAGCAAAGCGCGCAGTTCGGGTTCCTGAACACGTTTGGCCGCTATCACGGGCGAAACCCACTCGCGGGTCCTTTCCTCGGCCTCGGGGTAGATATCGGCCAGTTCCTGCACTTCGATCCGATAGACATTGGTCACCACAGTCTGGCTGGCCCCGTCTTTCAGGATCTTGTCATAAGTATATTGCCCAACAGGGTCTTTGGATAGGGATTGGGCGCGCACGCCGGCTTCTTCCCAGGCCTCTTGCCGGGCAGCCTCGGCGCCATCCAGGCCATCAATCGGCCAACCTTTGGGGATGATCCAGCGTCCGGTGTCCCGGCTGGTGATCAAAAGAACCTGCAACCCGTCCTGTGTTTCGCGGGTGCACAAGGCGCCAAACTGCACCCGATGGGGGCGCAGGAACAGAGGCCGGGCGACCTCTTCCCAAATATTTCGCAGCCATTTTGTCATGTTTGTCGTTCGCGAACCCGGGTTTTACCTGAGCAGCCCACATAGCAATGAAACAGATAATCTTCAATGAACGCCCGGAATCTCCGTGCTTTCCGCATCTTCATGCCAAGAATTTTCGACGAAAATTCCCGACGGCTGCCTAATTTCGACGTTTTGCGCGCAAGGTGGGGTCGGCCTTGGTCGGATCTTCGGGCCAAGGGTGTCTGGGATATTGCGCGCGCATGTCTTTGCGCACATCCGCGTATGACCCAGCCCAGAAACCGGGCAAGTCGCGCGTGATCTGGATGGGTCGTTGGGCCGGTGAAAGAAGCGTGATCTTGAGGGCCTCACCGCCAATGACCGGATGGCGCGTGACGCCAAACAGTTCCTGCAGCCGCACCGAGATTTCCGGTACTGCACCGCCATAATCTATCGGCACCTTTCGCCCCAGAGGAGTTTCAAACGACCCTGGAGCGCGCCGGTCCAGTTCCTGCGTCTGGGCCCAGTCCAGTCGGGCGCGCAACGCTGGCAACAGGTCGAACCGTTTCCAGTCTTCAGCATTGCGGACGCCGGAAAGCATCGGCAACAGCCAGTCTTGCAGCGTGTCGGTCAACCCCTCGATCGAGAAATCAGGCAGCTCTGCGCCTTCGGTCCGGACCAGTTCCACCCGTGCCGCCAATCGCGCAGCGGCCCCGTTCAATCGCAGGCCAAGATCACGGACGCCATCCAGCATCGCCAATGCAACTGCTTCGTCCGGAACCTCTTTCCAAACACGATCACTCAACGTGATTGCGCCGAGCCGTTCTTGTTTGCGCGCAACGACACGGCGGTCACGTTTTGACCAGTCGCAGACCTCGATCCAGGTGATCTGATCCTCGAACAAGTCACGAATTTCCTTTTCCGAGATCTGTGCGGCCATGCGCACCTTTGCTTCGCGGGGGTTGCCATCGGTATCGGTCACAACCAGGTAAGGCGCGGCAGCCAGCGTATCGCTGCCATCCAGCACAACACCCTTCCCTCCTGACAACACATAACGCGGCTCATCCCCTTTGCGCCGTTGTCCAATGCGATCGGGATAGGCGAGTGCGGCTGTTGCCGCTGGGCTGAAGTCGGATGGGGTGCCTTTGGATCGCAGTCGCTTGGCCTCGGTCTTTATCCGTTCCAACGCACCAATGTTGACCTGCCAGACACGGTTACACTGAAAGGCGCGCACATCCCGTATGGCTTCGAGCCGGAGCAGCATATCCACCGGCGCACCGCGCAGAGGGTCGCGTTCGGCCATCAGGGCGGCCAAGGGCGCAGCGCCGGGGCCTGCCTGTTCCAGCATATGCCCCAGTCGCGGGTGCAGAGGTAACGCAGCCAGTGACCGCCCGTGGTCGGTGATCCGCCCCTTTCCATCCAGCGCGCCCAGCATTGTCAGCAACGTGCGGGCCTCTGCCATCGTGCCCTCGGGTGGAGGGGTCAGGAAAGACAGTTCTTCGGGGTCCGCCCCCCAAAGTGCCAGTTCCAGCGCCAGGCCGGTCAGGTCGGTTGCCTCGATCTCGGCCGGGGGATAGGCGGCCAGCGCGCCTTCTTCGCCCTTCGACCATAAGCGATAGCACTTGCCTTCGGCGACACGACCAGCGCGGCCAGCGCGCTGCGTTGCCTCGGCGCGCGTCACCCGCTCGGTCACTAGTCTGGACATACCCGAACCCGGATCGAAACGCGCCCGCCGAGCCTGTCCCATGTCCAAGACCACGCGAATGTCTGGAATGGTCAACGAGGTTTCGGCAATGGACGTAGCCAAAACCACTTTGCGACCGGTTTCGACCGGTGCAATCGCTTGGCGCTGGGCAGCAAAAGGCATCGCGCCGAATAGTGGTCGCACCGTAGCTTTGCTGGATAACCGGCCAGCCAAGGCGGCCTCTGCCCGGCGGATTTCGCCTTCTCCGGGCAGGAACACCAACATCCCACCTTCTGTTTCGCGCTCGGCCTGAACCACAAGATCGACCAATGCGTCCAGCTTTCGCGCCTGATGTCCTAGCGGTCGGTCCAGCCAACGTGTTTCGACCGGGTAGCTGCGCCCTTGGGACGTAACAACGGGGGCCTCCATCAACCGTCCCACAGGCTCAGCGTCTAGCGTTGCCGACATTGCCAGCAGGATCAGATCGTCCCGCAATGCCCCGGCGACCTCAAGGCACAAGGCCAGGCCGAGATCCGCGTTCAGGGAACGTTCATGGAATTCATCGAAAATCACCGCACTAATGCCGGGCAGATCGGGTTTGACTTGCAGCATCCGGGTCAGGATACCTTCGGTGACGACCTCGATCCGGGTCGATTTCGATACCTTCGCCTCGCCTCGCACGCGATAACCAACTGTGTCGCCCACGCGCTGTCCCAGCGTATCGGCCATGCGCTCAGCAGCAGCCCGGGCCGCCAAGCGGCGGGGTTCCAGCATCACGATCTTGCCATCGCATAGCCCCGCCTCGAGTATCGCCAGCGGCACTCGTGTTGTTTTCCCCGCGCCCGGAGGCGCCTGCAGCACTGCGCGGCCCGAAGCCTTTAGGGCGGCAAGAAGGTCAGGAATGGCGTCGTCGATGGGCAGGCGTATCATGCGGGCTTTATCCGCCAACGGTACGACAAGGTCCAGTTCCGTCTCTTATACCCGGAGAGCGCATATCCCAGAGGTAAATTCTTGTACCCTCTGGTCTGGACAAACCCCTCATTGGGACGGCAACTAGAACTGCCGCAACTGATTGGGGGCGAAATGGAACTGGACAGCCTGAGTGACAGGATTTTGAACGGAGACCGGCGCGCGCTGGCCCGTGGTATCACGCTGGTGGAAAGCGGTCGCGCCGATCATCGTGCGCAGGCGACGGAACTGCTGACCAGATTGACCAAAGAAGGCCGCCAGGCCCTGCGGATCGGATTGTCAGGGACGCCCGGCGTCGGCAAGTCCACGTTCATCGAAAGCTTTGGCATGATGCTGACAGGGCAGGGGCTGCGCGTTGCGGTTCTTGCAGTTGATCCCAGTTCGACTCGGTCGGGCGGGTCCATTCTGGGGGACAAGACCCGGATGGAACGCCTGAGCCGCGAGAAAAACGCCTTTATCCGTCCATCACCCAGCCAGTCGCATCTGGGCGGCGTTGCCCGCCGCACACGTGAGGCCATCGCTTTATGTGAGGCCGCTGGGTTCGATGTTGTTTTGATCGAAACGGTTGGTGTCGGGCAATCGGAGACGGTTGTCTCCGAGTTGTCGGATCTGTTTATGCTGTTGCTTGCCCCGGCGGGCGGTGACGAACTGCAAGGCGTCAAGCGCGGTATCATGGAAATGGCCGACATGATCTTGGTCAACAAGGCGGATGGTGACCTGAAATCTGCCGCCACTCGCACCTGCGCCGACTATTCCGGGGCGCTGCGTCTGTTGCGTAAACGACCCCAGGACCCGGAAGGGTTTCCCAAGGCGATGACTGTCTCAGCGGTCGAGGAACATGGGCTGGCTCAAGCCTGGGAGGAGATGCAGTCCCTCAGCAAATGGCGCCGTGAAAATGGCCACTGGGAGGTCAACCGCGCCACGCAAGCACAATATTGGTTCGAACAAGAGGTTCGGTCTGCCCTTCTGGCGCGTCTGGCGACTCCACAAGCGCGCTCGGAAATGGAGCGTCTGGGCTCGCAGGTCAGCACTGGTCAGCTCAGTCCGTCGGTTGCGGCGGAACATATGTTGTCTGCTTTAGTCGCTGGCTAAGGCCTTATTCAAGCCTTTGATCTCATTCTCTTTCTGATTTCGGATCGGTGGAATATCGCCCATAGGTTGCAAGTTGACCCAAACTTGATGCAAACTCGGGTTAAGGCCGTGCATCTGTCGCCAGGCCGGATATGCGGGAACCGTCAGCTATGCCCGATATTACTGGGACCAACGGCAACGACGATATCGACGTTAACAATGACACGGGGACTCTGAACGGTTCACCGGCTGGAACTCCGATTGATAATATCCGCGGCCGGGGTGGCGACGACGACGTCGACATCAATAACAGCACGATTACCGGGAATGTCATCGGCAATGCCGGCTCCGACACGATCACCGTCACCAGTAGCACCATTGGTGGCAGGATTGCCAGCGGGTCGGATGACGACACTGTCGATATCAGTGGCTCGAGTGTTGGAAACATCCGGCTGGGGAGCGGCAACGATACCCTGAATTTCACCAGCACCAGCGTTAGTGGCGATTTGCGGGGTGGTGGCGGGACCGACACGTTGAACTTGCCGGTGGGTACCGTCATCACCGATACCAATTTTGGCGTCATTAACGTCGTAGATGGCGTAGGCTATACCCTGTCCAGCGGGACATTCACCCTACCATCCGGTATCACGGTCACATATTCTGCCTTTGAGAACGGAAGTGGCGTTCCTTGTTTTACCCGTGATACGCACATCCTGACACAGGACGGCATGAAAGCAATCCAAGCGCTGCGGATCGGGGACATGGTCCCGACCATGGGGTGCGACCCTCAGCCTATACGCTGGATCGGTCGTCGACAGTTTGACCGCGCCGCCTTGCTGGAAAATCCCCGGCTCTTGCCGGTACGAATCCTTGCAGGTGCGCTGGGCGAGGGTTTGCCGCATCGCGATCTTCTGGTCTCACGCCAGCACAGGATGCTGGTGCAGTCCAGAATCGCGGAACGCATGTTCGGCACCACCGAAGTTCTGATTCCGGCGATCAAACTGACCGCACTGCCGGGAATCTATATCGATGAGGCCGTGCAATCGGTTGAGTATTTTCACCTGCTATTTGATCGCCATCATGTCATCTTTGCCGAAGATGCCCCAACCGAAAGCCTGTTCACCGGAGTCGAGGCCCTGAAATCCCTCGGATCGGAGGCGCGGCAAGAAATTTTCGAAATCTTTCCGGAACTGATCGAAAATCATGGTGAAAACCCGGCCCGGTTCATACCATGTGGACGCCAACAGTCCCACCTGATCCAGCGGCATTTGAAGAACAACAAACCCTTGCTTCAACGCAATGGCGCCTAGGTCTTATAGAGTTTAAGATGGGTGCAAAGATTTCGCACGGCCCGTCTTGACCCTTCCTGTGATTCCCACTAAACGCATCCAACCAGTTTTCGGGCGCGACTTCGGGTTGCGCCCCTTGTGATTTGGCCACGGGTCCTGTACCCAGCCCGCAGATACAAAGGAAGAAACCATGTCGCGCCGTTGCGAACTGACCGGAAAAGGCCCGATGACTGGCAACAATGTCAGCCACGCCAAAAACAGAACTCGTCGTCGTTTTCTGCCCAACCTGAACGACGTAACCCTGCAGTCGGAAACCCTGGGTCGTGGCGTCAAGCTGCGTATCTCAGCCGCTGCCCTGCGTTCAGTTGACCACCGTGGTGGTCTGGATGCGTTCCTGGCCAAAGCCAAGGATGACGAGCTGTCCACCAACGCACTGAAAGTGAAAAAAGAAATCGCCAAGGCTCAAGCTGCGGTCTAAGCGTTCTTTTTCACCAAAGATTTCGACCCTGTACCCGAACGGTGCAGGGTCTTTTCTTTTGTCTGATTGAGTTTAGACGATTTCGCCGTCAGAGCGTGATCTTGTTCACATACAGTGTTCTGATGTTTGAATATGTTTGTTCATATTCTATTGGCGGAGTTCGATCTCATGTCTTTCAAATCCTTTGATTCCCTCTCCCTGTTGGCGGCCTTTTTTGGCAAGACGTTTGGGACATGTGTGCGGATGCAGCGTCAGGTGAACAGGTTGCATACCAGCCTGACCAAAGGGTCTGTCAAACGTCCTGGATTGGACAACTGACCTCGTACTGACCAAAATGACCCGAGGGCTTCTGGCGCATTCGATTGTGCTTGAAGCCCTTTTTGTCTCGGGCGTATACCGAAGGCAGGATGAAACACTTTCGGAACAGATTTCTATCATTTGCCCTGTCGCTGCTGGTCATTCTGACCGGTCAAGGGGTGGCTGCGTCGCGTGGCGTTGATACCGCAGTCGGGCAGATGGTGCTGTGTACTGGTGTTGGTCCTGTTGTGATCTATATGGATGCCGAGGGGCAACCGGCAAAGCCCCCGCATTTCTGCCCCGACTATGCGCTGACGTTGCTGGGTGCTATTGCTGTCGTTTCACATGTGCTGCCCGATGCACCAAGTTATGCCGGGCCATTTTTAGAGTGCGGCGACAGGAGCCTAATAGCAGCGCCCGTTCCGTTTCAGCCCGCCCGCGCGCCACCTGCAAGAGCCTGATTAAATTTAACTTTTTCAGACACTTGACATAGGAGAGGCGCAATGTCCCTCACTTCCAAACTTTTGGCAACCCTGGCTGCGGCCGCATTTGCCACCACTGCAATGGCGCAGGAAACCATCACACTAGAAGATGCCTATGCGCGCTCCGCCGGCAAAACGGCGAAAGCGGGCGCGGCCTTTATGGTGATTCAGAACACGGGCGAGGCGGATGACCGTCTTGTTCGTGCGGAATCGGAGGCGGCTGCACGGGTTGAGCTGCACACGCATCTGATCGATGCCAACGGCGTGGCGCAGATGACCCATGTCGAAGAGGGATTCGTCATCCCAGCCGGTGGTGCGCATGCGCTCAAGCGCGGGGGCGATCACGTGATGTTCATGGGATTGGTTGCCCCGTTTGAACATGGTGCAACTGTGCCTGTAACGCTGGTTTTTGAAAAAGCCGGTGAGGTTGAGATCGACGTGCCGGTTGATCTGGAACGAAAAGACATGGGCGCCCACTCGAACTAAGGTCACGTCAACCTTCAAGCCGCTATGCGGCCGTCATCCACGCGTCAGGCCGGGCTTTGCCCGGCCTGTTTGCCTATCGCTTCAACGGTTAACAACCCGCATCGAAACGCGGTCATGCGCCCGTTTGAAGCGCATTGCCAGAAAGAACATCACGGCGGCGAAAGCCAGAGCGGAAAAGGCAATGGCCCACCCCAGTGCGACCATGCCACTGCCGGGCCAGAACAACAGCACCAACCCAATGATCAGCGCAATGATCCCCGAGTTTCGCACCATCACGGCATCCGGGTTGTTGCTGGGTATTTGCCGCCATGCCAGCAACGAACCGATGCCGACGATCAGCGCCCAAGCACCCAGCAGGAAAAATGTCAGCCGCGCAACACCCTCGGGCCAGATCAGCAGGACAAGACCGATCAACAGTGCCCCGATGCCGACGCCGCCGATCAATCCGCGCCGTCCAAAGCCCAGTAGGGTCAGGCCGCCATCTAGAACCAAAAGCAGGCCGACCAGTCGCAACAGCAAAGAGATACTGCCCGTTGGCCAAAACAGCGCGGCGATCCCCAATGCTCCGGCCAGACATCCGCGCAACAGGAAGGTCCACCACAGATTTGCCAGTTGGTCGCCAAATGTATCGCGGCCCTCCATACTGGAATCGTCCATGATTTCTTCGCGCGTGTGGTGGGGGTCGGTCATGGGAGCCTCTTATTTCGATTGTCGTATCAATAATTTTGGTGCCGGTCTGGCGGGCTAAGATTCGCGCAGCAGCTTTTGAACCCAGCGTGGCACGGTTTCGGATGCAGGGCCAAGTATCACCTGATCGAAACTCGAGGCGCCGGATGACGGATCTAGGTTCAACTCGACGGTTCGTGCGCCTGACATTGTCGCCTCGTGCACAAATGCTGCGGCGGGGTAGACCTGACCCGAGGTGCCGATTGAAGCGAAGATTGCAGCATTGGCCAGGTGATCGTAGATCAGGTCCATAAAATAGGGCATCTCACCGAACCATACAACATCGGGTCGGGCGGTTGGGCCACCGCAGGCGGGGCAGGGTTCACCCACCGACATCTCGGGCGGGGCGACCCAGCGGTGATCGCAGGCGGTGCATAAGGCCCCAGCGAGGGTGCCGTGCATATGGATCACATTCTCGGATCCTGCAGCTTCGTGGAGGCCGTCGACATTCTGTGTCACGATGATAACCTCGCCGGGCCAGTTGCGTTGCAGATGGGTCAGCGCGGTATGGGCCGGATTGGGTTGCGCCTGTGCAGCCTGCACTCGGCGCGCGTTGTAGAACTTGTGCACCACCGCCGGATTGCGGGCAAAGCCTTCGGGCGTGGCGACATCCTCGATCCTGTGCTGCGCCCACAGACCTCCTTCGTCGCGGAATGTGCCCAGCCCGCTTTCGGCGGAAATCCCGGCACCGGTCAGAATGACGATCTTTTCCATTTCCGCCTCACGCGTTACACCCGGTTGTATGACACACCGTATCCTTTTCGTCTGTTTGGGCAATATCTGCCGGTCTCCGGCCGCCGAAGGTGCCTTTCGCGCCCGTGCGCCGCATCATGCCACCGACAGCGCCGGAACCTCTGGCTGGCACATCGGAGACCCGCCTTATGGCCCAATGCAGCAGGCTGCTCATGCCCGTAGTATCGACATCAGCGATCTGCGCGCGCGCAAATTCGTGGCCGAAGATTTTGACCGCTTTGACCTGATCATCGGAATGGATGCAGAGAACCTTACCAATATCGAAAACTTGCGTCCCCGTGGCAACAAAACTCCGGTTCGCTTGCTGACTGATTTCGCTACTGAGACAGGCGCGGATCATGTGCCCGATCCGTATTACACCCGTGATTTCGAGGGCACGCTGGATTTGATCGAAAAGGCCGTCGCAGGTCTTGACGCACATCTGAGGGCTTAGTTGTAGATGCTTTGATGTCTTCGACATTCAGGTGTAAAATCAATCGACGCCTGCATCGGGGCTAAGCTCACCTGTTTGGTTCTTTCGCAATCACAGTGGATAAGGTGCGTGTCGTCCGGCTTCTGGTGATTGCAATCGCACCCAAAACCAAAGCGCAGGCTACGGCATGTGGTGTTGTGATTGCTTCGCCAAAGGCAAGAAAGCCCACAGCAAACATCGTCGGCAATTCAATGCTGCCGACGACCGCAGTTTGAGAAGCGCCGATCAACGGCGAGCAGATCGTATAAATGAGCTGTGGCACAAGCGCTGTGACCAGGCCAATTCCGACGATCAAAATCCAGTCGGATTGCCCCTGCGGGAGCAACTTGGCAACATCGGCGTTCAACATCAGCGGCAACAGCCCGAGAACCGATCCCAAGGAAACCGAAGCAATGCGCGCAAGCGGTGCGATGCGGGACAACCTGTGAACCAAAACACATATTCCGAAGCCGAACCCGATTGGGGCTGCTAGCGACATCAGAAGCGTTGGTATGTGCTGAATAGGAACGGATGCGGGCGATCCTGCAATGAGTGCCGCCAACGTAATGAGGCCCGAGGCGAACAATGCGCGCCTTGTGGGTGTATCGGCGAACAAAGTCCAGGCAATGATCAGCGTGAAAACCGGATAGGTCATATAGAGAACGCCCACAGTCGATGCGGGTAATGTCTCCAGCGCCGTCACATATCCAATCCATCCAAGGCCCATTACCGCGCCTGCCGAAAGCCCCCAAGCAATCTCGCGCCAAGCGTTTCGGTGTATTATAAGAACAGGCAGCAGCAGAATTGCCGTAACGATGTAGCGATAGAACGCGACGGCATAAGGCGCGACGCCTTGCTCGGTCAGCCCTCGGCTAAAATAAGGAACCAGCCCGAAACAAATTGAGGCGAAAAGAACGCCGGCAACCGCAATCGGATAGGGAATAGTTGGTCTGGTCTGTGTTGATATCGTTGCCATTCCAATTTGCTATCACAGGTTTGCGACTGCTGTAGCAGAGATTCGTCGAGCGGTTGCTTCGGTTCGCAAAGCTAACCCTAGTTCAGTTCTGTATGAAGATGGTGGCAGAAACACACGGCGCGTTGGTAAATATGCTTCCAATATCTGCGGTACCCTACACTAACTCATCACCTTCAACTGCCCGCCCAGCCACGGCACCTGCGCGACTGCCGGATCAACAATCTGGCTCCGCATCAGCCGTCGGATCATGTCTGCAACCTCTTTGGGTACTTGGTCCGACCAGTCAGAGCGGGTGAACAGCGAAATTGTGCGGGCGAAGTCACCGAACGGGACCGGATGCGCCTCCATCCCGTCATGAAACCGCGTCGCACGCATATATCCCAGTGGTGTTGTGATCGCCCAGCCAAGCCCCTGTGCGACCATTGCCATCAGCGCCAGGTGCGAGCCGATTTCAAACCGTTCCTCGAACTCCATTTGCTGGCGCGCCAGATGCGCCTCGATCTGGCGACTGATCAGCTGATCTCGGGCGTATCGCAGAAAGGGCAGGTCCTGTATTGAATTCCCCTTACCCTTTGGGGTCACCAGAATGAAAGGGTCCTGAACCAGAGGGTATTCAATCACACCCTTTAGGACCTCTCCGGAATGCGCGGATACAGCCATATGCAGCCTCTGCGCCTCCAGCTCGGCGAACAGGTTTAGGCTGGGCAACGTGATCAGTTTGAATTTCGACCGGGTTAGGCTGTCGGCGAGCAAAGTCGCCAGCCGCGGGGTCAGATCGTTGTCGAAATCGTCAATCAAACCGATGGAGAGGGTGGTCAGATGCCCCAGATCCATCACGGTCAGTTCGCTTTGGGCCATTTGCAGTTCGGCCAGCACGACCTCGGCCCGCGCCAGAAAGCTGCGGCCGGCTTGCGTTAAACGCATTGGTCGTCGCCCGTGATCGACCAGATCAGTGCCCAATGCCTTTTCCAGATTGCGCAACTGCTGAGAAACCGAAGGCTGGCTGAGCCCCGTGATCTCGGCGGCCAGTGCCACCGATCCTGTCCGCGCCAAAGCCTCGAACACCTCAAGGCCCCGCAGGGTCAGCCCTTTCATTACCATCTGATACACCTTTCGCTGCGCCATATCTGAGGTGCAGTGCGCATCAGGTCAAGCAGCGTGACCGGCTTAGTTGCAGATTGCCTGCGCCATCTGGCCAAAGTTCTTATACCGATCCCACAGCGCATCATCGCGCGAAGTCTGCGACATCTTCAACTCCTGCGCCTGATGGGGGTCGGTGAACCACTTGGCGACGGTCTTCTGATCACCACGCGTCAACGCCTGATCCGCGACGCGCTGAATGCAGCTGCACCGCGCCCGCGTTGCCGCCGACCGGTCCGACGCCAGACACGCCCGTTTGATCTGCGCAGCCTCGCTCGGTGCCGGAGCCATCGCCGTCAGCGATGCCGCACAAAATGCGATTAAGAGGAACTGTTTCATGCTCTTGCCTCGTTTTTGCCTGCCCGGACGGGTCTGATGCCCCTCTCGGTCTGTGGCGGAGTATGAATCAAAGTGGATTTCGGATCAATCATGTGCTGCGAAAAAGTGATTGCGCACATAATTGATGTCGCGTTTTCTGGCCTGACTTCGCTTAGAACTATATCGTGAGACCAAAATGCTAAAGAAATACGGGCGTACATTCCACTTGCCGCAATCTCCCGGTGCTACAAGCGATGACAAGATCATGTCGAGTGTTGATGAGTTGGCATCAGCGGACGAAGTCGTCTTTACCGAAAAGATGGACGGCGAGAATACGACAATTCACAGCCAAGGCTGCCACCCTCGCAGCATCGACGCAAGATATCACCCGTCGCGAGACTGGGTGAAGGCTTTCGCAGCTGGTATCGCACCGCAACTTACTTAGGATGAGCGCATTGTTGGCGAATATCTATTCGCACGTCATTCCATCGCGTATTTGGAATTGCCGACTTATTTTTTGGGATTCGCGTGGATCAAAGCTGGCGTCGTTCAGCCATGGGATGCGACGCTGTCACGCTTTACAAAACTTGGAATCAGCCCTGTTTCCGAACTGTATCGGGGACGGCTCTCAGCTCAGGTCGTCGCTGATGTAATTGCAGCCCTAGATCTAGACACACAAGAGGGGTTTGTCGTTCGCACAACAGCAGCATTCGAGGAAGAAAACATGCCCACTCATCTCGCGAAGTACGTACGTGAAGGTCATGTGCAAAGTGAGACGCATTGGATGAATGCTGAACTGGTTAGAAATGGGCTGGTCTGATCGGATCGAAGCCTAGCAACTAAAGGGTTTCGTCGGGTCTCGTCCTACCTTGACCGCAGCTCATTTCCGACGCATATCCCCAACCCATGACAGACCTCGCTCACATCCGCAATTTCTCCATCGTCGCGCATATCGACCATGGCAAATCCACCCTTGCTGACCGGCTCATCCAAGAGACCGGGACAGTCAAGGATCGTGACATGAAGGAACAGCTGCTCGACAGCATGGATATCGAGCGCGAGCGCGGCATCACCATCAAGGCCAACACGGTCCGCATCGACTATACCGCCGACAATGGCGAGAAATACGTGCTGAACCTGATCGACACCCCCGGCCACGTGGACTTTGCCTATGAGGTCTCGCGGTCGATGCGTGCGGTCGAAGGCTCTCTGCTGGTTGTGGACTCGACCCAAGGGGTCGAGGCGCAGACGCTGGCCAATGTGTATCAAGCCATCGACGCCGATCATGACATCGTACCGGTGCTGAACAAGATCGACCTGCCTGCGTCCGATTGTGACCGCGTGGCCGAACAGATCGAGGATGTGATCGGCATCGACGCGTCTGAGGCGATTCAGGTCAGCGCCAAGACCGGGCAGGGCATCCATGAGACGTTGGAGGCCATCGTCACCCATCTGCCGGCCCCCAAGGGTAATCTGGATGCACCGCTCAAGGCGATGCTGGTCGATAGCTGGTACGACGCCTATCTCGGCGTCATCGTTCTGGTCCGCATCATGGACGGCACCCTGAAAAAGGGCATGCGCGTCAAGTTCATGTCGAACAACACCCTGCACCATGTCGACCGCGTCGGCGTCTTCCGGCCTGAGATGGAGATGGTCGACAGCCTCGGTCCCGGCGAAATCGGCTTTCTCACCGCCTCGATCAAACAGGTCCGCGACACCCGCGTTGGTGACACGATCACCAATGACCGCAATGGCGCAGAAATCGCGCTGGACGGCTTTAAACCCGCGCAACCGGTGGTGTTCTGTGGCCTCTTCCCCGTCGACAGTTCCGAATTCGAAGACCTGCGCGATGCGATCGACAAACTGGCGCTGAACGACGCCAGCTTCAGCTTTGAGATGGAAACCTCGGCCGCTTTGGGCTTTGGCTTCCGTTGCGGCTTCCTTGGCCTGCTGCACCTTGAGGTCATTCGCGACCGGATTGAGCGCGAGTATGATATCGAGCTGATCACCACCGCGCCTTCGGTGATCTATCACGTCTTCATGAAAGACGGCGAGATGATCGAACTGCACAACCCCGCCGACATGCCCGACCCGTCAAAGGTCGACCATATCGAGGAACCACGCATCAAGGCGACCATCCTTGTGCCGGACGAATTCCTGGGCGACGTGCTGAAACTGTGTCAGGACCGCCGCGGCATCCAGATGGACCTGACCTATGCGGGCAGCCGCGCCATGGTCGTCTATGACCTGCCACTGAATGAGGTCGTCTTTGACTTCTACGACCGGCTGAAATCGGTGACCAAGGGCTATGCCTCGTTTGACTATCAGATGACCGGCTATACCGAGGACGCGCTGGTCAAGATGTCGGTGCTGGTGAATGACGAGCCGGTCGATGCGCTGTCGACCATGGTTCACCGCGACCGGGCCGAGATGCGGGGCCGGGCGATGTGCGAAAAGCTCAAGGACCTGATCCCGCGCCACATGTTCAAAATCCCGATCCAGGCCGCCATCGGAGGCAAGGTCATCGCCCGCGAGACCCTCTCGGCGCTGCGCAAGGACGTGACCGCCAAATGCTACGGAGGCGACGCCACGCGGAAACGCAAACTGCTGGACAAGCAGAAGGCGGGTAAGAAGAAGATGCGTCAGTTCGGGAAGGTGGATATCCCGCAGGAGGCGTTCATTTCCGCACTTAAAATGGACAGCTGAGGCTGACAATTTTAAGTGACGGTGGGCGAAAGCGGTTGGCGTAGCCAACTGCGTGCCCACACGGCGGAATGGGAGAGGATAGCTCCATAAAGCCCAGCATGGCTTAACTCACAGAAAACAAACGCGATTCACAGGTCGATTGCTAGGCTTCGTTGATCTGATACAGTGAGAAAAAAGCGAGCAAATCAATGAAAGACCAATTCGTGTTGGCTCCTCAGCCAACCCTTAAACGTATCGCCGATTTAGACGGACCTGATTTTTACCCGACACCGAGTTGGGCGACACAGGTATTGATTGATTGCGAGCAGTTCTCTGGAAAGATCTGGGAACCAGCTTGCGGTGACGGGGCTATGTCTGAAGTGTTTGTCGAAAACGGATTCGAGGTAATTTCGTCCGACTTGTACGACAGGGACTACGGAGAGGCTGGGATCGATTTCACGTGTGAAAATCGCTTGGAAGACAATATCGTTACAAATCCGCCTTTTCATAGTGCAGAAGACTTTGTGCACGCAGGCCTTTCTCAATGCCGACGTAAATTCGCGCTTCTTCTGCGTCTTGCTTTCTTAGAGAGTGCAGGGCGTCAAAAAACGATCTTTTCTGTACATCCGCCAAGTACAGTTTGGGTGTTCAGCGAACGAATTACATTTTACCCGAAAGGCGCGGTAAGAAAGGGCAGCGGTACTACCGCATATGCTTGGTTTGTGTGGGACAAACAATATTGTGGCCCCACACAATTGAATTGGTTGCCCGTTGGATACAAGCAAAGGTAGCACTGGTTTACTTGTTAACTGCAGAGCGGCC
The DNA here is from genome assembly GCF_059609985.1 of Ruegeria sp. YTSA219. Lineage (NCBI taxonomy): Bacteria > Pseudomonadati > Pseudomonadota > Alphaproteobacteria > Rhodobacterales > Roseobacteraceae > Ruegeria > Ruegeria sp. YTSA219. The sequence goes on along the minus strand of NZ_JBXWMT010000010.1, from coordinate 26,394 downwards.
TTTGTCAGTGATTGTCCAGCTTTCAAAATCAGAGCTGTAGTTTGCAAGACCATTCGCTTGTAAGCCAGTTCCGTTGTCTCGGTGGCTGACCGTGTTCCGCACCTTCTGCGAGAAAAATGTATCTGATCGATTATCAATAATGTCCGCATCGTGGCCAGTCGGCTTCAGTCGTGCTTCTAGTAAGTCAATCAAATCTGTAATGGACAGGGTTCCGGTTTTTGAAGACGCGAGTTCAAATAGTACTTCGCGTCGTATTTGGGCTTCTGTGTACTCCATGCAGTCTCCTTAAAATTGCGCGCGTAAATGCAATTTGGGTATCAGCTTGTAACGTTCAAGATATTGAATAAGAATTATTTTGAGACTTCGTTGAGCAAACGAATTCAATACTTTCTTGCGAACTCAAACCACCCGCCCGGTGGCACCGCCGGGCCGCGCCGACCCGCCCCCATGGGGCGGCGCGTTTGCGCCACCCCTCGGGTCGGCGCTGCCCTCCGTTCTGCTAATCGACCGTTGCAAGCGCGTTTGCGTCCCAAGACACTGCTCACTCTGACCCAGATCAAAGACCGCAAGTGCGCCCGATCCTAGGATCCGCGGAAGTTGAATCCCTGATATGAGGCCCCCATGCTTCCCCTGATGTTGATCGTACATATCTTCCTTGGCTCTACCTTTGCCGGGTCCGCTGTGATTGCGGTTCTGTCGATGGGGTATACGACGCTATACCCTATCCTGATCGCTGCCGGAGCTGGCTTTATTGCGGCGTTTCCGGTTTCGTATCTGGTGACCCGAAAGATCGCGGGATAAGGCCTGTTCGGCCCATTGTGACCAACCTCACAGCCGCATCCCGGCTGGCCTGCTAGAGTTTACGTCGCGGAACCCTAGCAGGAGGCGCAGATGTCCACATCCATGATCCCCTTCATTGCCCTCGGGTCAGCGGGTCTCTATTCCGTTGCCATGGTCGCGATGAAGTTCTGGTGGAAAATCCCCGGCCTGGGGCTTGGCCTGCTGATCGTCGCGACCCTGTTGGCCGGGGCGACGCTCGAACTCGCCGCCCTGCGCAACGAACGGTTGGGCATAATCTATACCGGAATTCTGGGGGCCGAGGTCGTTCTGATCGCCATCGCCTCATTCTTTCTGTTTGGCGAAAACTTCTCGCATCGCGAAGTGTTTGGCATTTCCCTGGTCGTGATCGGCACCGCGCTGGCCTGGGCCTAAGCGCGACAAACTGGTTAGGCTTTTTTAAAGCCTTCATGAAGCTTCCTTTAGGTAAGTTGCAACCGGCCCTCAGCCACCCAATCTGTGTAAAAGGCCAGCGAAAGGCCCAGTACAGGAGGTGAGCCAGTGACAGCAAATTCAACTATCGAAGCGGTAAATGCCCCTTCATTTAGGTTGGCTGCGTGGGCTGGCGCAAGATCCTTGGGCTGTATGTAATCTTGAATTTGCGTAGCCTGCGCGATCGAACGAGTTCCGGGCTCGTCTCTGGTCTCCAGGTGAACTGAAGCGTCTCTGGTCCGGTTGGAATTTAGGGGGTACTGGCTGCGAATTGCCGCAGCGCTTAGTAGGTAACCCAACCGGGTCGGAGCGCTTCTCAAATTCAGAACAGGCTTTCAGCGCAAAATGCGAGCAGGTGGCCCTGATTGGTCAGAAAATGCCTCGGTCCTCGGAGGCCGTGGCCAAAGAGCGACCCGTTCACGGCGGGTTTGATTCGAAATATCAGGGATCGGATCGGCGCAATCGCTCACCAAAACCCCCAGAAGGGTCGTGCAGCCCGTTTGCGCCTGCAGAAAGAGTCCAAAATCCCGGGCCAAGCACGCAATTTCACTTGTCCAATCGCAACTCTGCGCAGGAACGTAAAATCTAGAGTTATCCACATTACTCTCCAGCGAGATATCAACAGTTTATCCCCGACTATTTTTTATGCTGCAGTGCTATTTTCTTGCCCGTTTATGACCGCGATGTAACAGTCAGGTTACCGCAGAGGTTCTTAGGATCCTGGGTGGGACGCAAAGGCCAAGGGGGTCGCTGCGGTGAAGGGAAATCTTAGGATTTTGTTCTACTGCAAAGACTTACCGGTGCGTGATCCGCTGATTTGGGCGTCAAGTTTGAAACAGGTGATCAAGCTCTCAGAAGGTTAATGCGTGCTGTGCGGGGCCCTCGGGCTCTGTTCAGCGGCTGTGGCCCCTTAGGGGGACAAAGCAACTGGATCGGGGCGTCCCTCGGGCGTGTCGAACCGGTAAGGCGTCAGGGGTGCCCTATGGGCACATGCAAAGACCGCGTCTGCGCACCTGACGCCTTTTCCTTTTTCCGGGCCCCGGATTCATACAGGCAGCGATTTAATTCCCCCTAAAACGGGAACGGGGTTCTTGCGTTTAAGCAAGAACCCCGTGATCGTGTCAGAAATGCAATGCCGCGTCTATGCACCTGTGTCCGCAAGGATAGCGGGTCCGGGTGCAGAGAGCAACTATATCTTGTATGTCGCCCGATCTTGATCGCTACATTCCGAATGGAATCAGATGTTTTCCTGAACCTCGGTGGCTGCGCCCTGAATTGCGTCACCTGCTTTTTCAATATCTTTACCGGCGCCTTTAGCGGTTTCACATGCGGCGAGTGTGCAAAGGGCCAGTCCAATAAGTGCGGCTCGGATCATAGGTCTCTCCTTTTGTATAAGTCCCGATTTTCGTAGCAGTTTTGCTAATGGTGAACCAGAGTTTTGAACCGGCATTCTATTCTTTACGAAAAAGTGGCCCGATGGCTGCTGTCACCAGAAAGATCACAGCTGCGGCGCAGACGATGCTGGGCCCGGCCGGAGTGTCGGCAAGATACGCACCGCACAGCCCGACAAGGGCGGCAGCTGATCCGATGATTGCGGCCCCGAATGCCATATTTTCAGGTGTTTTCACCAAAGATCGTGCACCGGCTGCCGGGATGACGAGCAGGGCGGCAATCAACAGAACCCCTACCACTTTGATTGCCACGGCAACGGCCAGCGCCATGGTCAGCGTCAACCACACCTCCTCGCGCTTAGGGTCAATGCCGGATGCATAGGCCATGTCCGGGTTCAGCGTGGCGACAAGTAGGGCTGACCAGCGCCAGATCATGACTGCCAGGATCAACGCGCCGCCGCCCCAAATGGTTGCCAAATCGCCTTTGGTGACAGCCAGGATATCACCAAACAGAAAGGCATTTAAATCCAGCCGGACGTCGGACAGCAAGGCGACGGTGACTAGCCCTGCGGCCAGGGCTGTATGCGCTATTACGCCTAGTAATGTATCCATCGCCAACCCCTTGCCACGCAAAAGCGTGACGGTAAGCCCCATGGCAAGCGCTGACGCCACAATCGACGGCAGCATCGGAAGCGAAAATGCCAGAGACAGTGCCACACCCAGAACAGCCGCGTGCGCTGTGGCCTCGCCCAGATAGGCCATCCGGCGCCATACCACAAAGCACCCCAAAGGGGCCGCCGCGAGTGCAACGCCAATACCCGCCAGCGCCGCACGAACCATAAAATCGTCTAACATCAGTTGGTTGTTTCCTGGTCGTGGTGGTGGTCATGGTCGTGCGAATGGCTGTGTTGATGTTGGTAAAGGGCCATCATGCCCTTGGTTCCGCTGCCAAATAAGGCCCGGTATTCAGGTGCGTCCGCGACGGTATGAGGCGACCCCTCGCAGCATATATGTCCGTTCAGACATAGCACACGGTCTGAGGCCGCCATGACAACGTGCAGATCGTGACTGACCATCACGATCGCGCAACCAAGGTCGTGTCTGACCTGCTCAATGCGTTGATAGAAGGCAGCTGCACCCGGTTGATCCAGGCCTTGCGTTGCTTCATCCAAAAGCAAGACCTGAGGATCATCAAGGAGTGCGCGCGCCAGCAGAACTCGTTGAAATTGACCGCCCGAAAGCTGGGTCATTTGCCGGTTGCGCAGATCCGGGACGCCCGCTCGTTCTAGTGCATCCAGCGCTTTGCGGGCCGAGATCCGTTTGGGTAAGCCCAGGAAACGTTGCACGGTCATCGGAAAAGCGGCGTCCAAAGCCAGTTTTTGCGGGACATAACCGATGCGCAGGCCGGGCGCGCGGCTTACCTGGCCTTCTGATGGGGTAATGGCCCCAATGATCGCCCGTAAAAGAGTCGACTTACCAGATCCGTTGGGCCCCACAATGGTCACGATCTCTGCTTCGGAAACTGCCGCATTCACATGTTCAAGGATCGTGCGGCCGTCGATCCGAATGGACATGTTTTTCAATGAAATAAGAGGGGTATTCATGCCGCCGACCCTACACATTCGGGACATAGGCCCTCGGCCTCGACCACTACTCGTTCGATTTGAAACCCCGAGGTGTTCGCCGCAGCGCCCAATCGACCCTGTGTCAGCTCGGTTTCCGTTTCAGCCACTGCTTTGCAGGACCTGCAGATCAGAAACGCGGGGACATGGTCATGGGTCGGGTGGGCGCAGGCTGTATAGGCATTCAGTTGCTCGATACGATGCACGAACCCGTTTTGCACAAGGAAATCCAGTGCACGATACGCGACCGGAGGTTGCGACCCGAGCCCTTCTGCAGCTAGCACAGCCAGAATGTCATATGCGCCCATTGCCCGGTGCTTTTCCAACAGGATCTCAAGAACACGGCGTCGGACAGTGGTGAATTGCAGGCGCTTTGTTCTGCACTTGTTTTCGGCCTGAGACAGCGCAGTGTGAACGCAGTGGGCGTGATCGTGTTGTCTGAATCCAACAGTGCTCATGGCGGGACTCCAATGATTTTCGACTTGATATGTAATAACGTCCGGATTAACAAGCGTACAACGAATGTAATAACATATCATTTCGGAGGGAATATGTTCCGACCCACACTGTATTTGTTCTCAATCGCGTTTGCAGGCCAAGCTATTGCTGAAGCGCCAAGCGTGGCCGTCGATATTGCGCCTGTTCATTCGCTGGTCGCCCGTGTGATGGATGGCGTGGGTGAGCCCAGTCTGATCATTCCGCCCGGGGCGTCACCTCATGATCACGCTATGCGGCCTTCTGAGGCGCGGTCTTTACAGTCCGCCGAGATCGTATTCTGGACTGGAGAAGAGCTGACCCCTTGGCTGGCTAAACCCTTGGGTGCGCTGTCGCCGGATGCACTGCACGTCTCTTTGTTGGATGCCGATGGAACAATTCTCTATGAATTCCGGGATGCGACCGATCATGATGACCATGATGACCATGATGACCATGCGGATCATGATGGCCACGACGATCACGCGGATTACGACGATCATGCGGGTCATGACGATCACGACGACCATGCGGGCCATGCAGACGACCATGGCCATGATCACGAAGGGGTTGACCCCCACGCCTGGCTGGATCCCGAAAATGCACGTATCTGGGTTCAGGTAATTGCCGCAACGCTCTCAGAGGCGGACCCTGAAAACGCCGATGTTTATCAGCAGAACGCGGCGACCGCAGATCGGGAACTGGTTGAACTGAAAGAAAAAATTATTACAGATCTGACAGATATGCAGACGCTGTCATTCATAACGTTTCATGATGCCTATCAGTATTTCGAAAAGCGATTTGGGCTGGAGTCATCCGGCGCAGTCAGTCTTGGCGATGCGTCCTCTCCCGGGCCGGCGCGATTGGCGGCTTTGCGTGAAAAGGTTGAGCATGAAGGAATTGTTTGTGCCTTTTCCGAGCCGCAATTTGACACAAGGCTGGTGCGGACAGCGATCGAAGGAACCGGGGCCACGATCTTTGAATTGGATCCCGTAGGCGTTAGTTTTGACACGGGAATTTCGCACTATGATAGTTTGCTAATGGCCATGTCCGCCGGCTATCAAGACTGTTCCAAAAGTAAGTCGTAAGTAGCTGGCATAGCGGATTGCTCTTATTCTTCGTTGCAAAAGAGTTCGTAGACAACCTCTAACATCCGGCGTGGCCGTTCATCGGCCAGTCTATAAAAGATCGCCTTGCCTTCGCGGCGAGGCGTCACCAACCCTTCAAGTCGCAACCGCGACAGTTGTTGCGAAACAGCGGCTTGCCGCGCCGAAAGCAGCTCTTCCAGTTCTGTTACTGACTTTTCTCCCGATACCAGGTGGCACAGGATCATGAGACGCCCTTCGTGGCTGATGGCCTTGAGAAAATTTGCAGCATGCGTTGCGTTCTCAACCATTTTGTCGAAATTTTCCGGAGATGTTTCCTGTGAAAGTTGTGGAAGGGCCATCCTCTGTTTCCTTACCAGCCCACACTTTGGGCGCCTGTTTGTGTTGCTGCCTGGAGAAGGTCGCAAGTCAGCTAGTTATGAACATTTACTCTCATATGCATGAACCAAAATGAGGTGAGGGGAAAAGGGGAACTTGTGAGAGTTCGACGCAGATTTCGACTTTGAAGAGCGTATCGCTTTAGTCACCGCTGAATATCAATTTGCATTTGCAGGGCATGAAGTTTCCTGCACCCCTTGCAGCCCCACTGTGGCGATACTAAGACTCAGGTAACAGATTTTCGGGTAGTGTCCCGATCCATAGCAAAGCAGGCAGGTTTCTTATGTTCGATCCCGTTGACACATACATGAACACGCTTGTCCCAATGGTCGTTGAGCAGACCAGCAGGGGTGAGCGCGCATATGATATCTTCTCGCGCCTTCTGAAAGAGCGGATCATCTTTATCAACGGCCCGATCCACGACGGGATGAGCCATCTTGTGGTTGCTCAGCTGCTGCACCTTGAGGCGGAGAACCCGAACAAGGAAATCTCGATCTACATCAACTCGCCGGGTGGCGTGGTCACCAGCGGTTTGTCGATTTACGACACAATGCAGTATATCAAACCGAAATGTTCCACATTGGTGATCGGTCAAGCGGCCTCGATGGGGTCGGTTCTGCTGGCCGGTGGTGAGAAGGGCATGCGCTTTTCCCTGCCGAACAGCCGCATCATGGTGCACCAGCCCAGTGGCGGATATCAGGGGCAGGCAAGCGATATCATGATCCACGCAGCTGAGACGCAAAAGCTGAAGGATCGCCTGTATGATATCTATGTACGCCATACTGGACAGACCAAAAAGGCTGTTGAAAAGGCGCTGGACCGTGACAACTTCATGAGCCCGGAAGAGGCTAAGGAATGGGGTCACATAGACGAGATCGTTGAAAACCGCGCCAAGATGAGCGGCGAAGAGGGCTAAGCCCAGACCCCTCGTGTCGCCGATACGGGGGGTATTTTGAGATTGTAGCCGCCACAGTGCTGGCCTAAGCTGCACGAACAGGCGCAAGCGCGGCCCCGCAAGGGGCATAGGATGGAGCCCGAAAGGTAGATCATGGCGACGAATTCAGGCGGTGACGGCAAAAACACGCTCTACTGCAGCTTCTGTGGCAAAAGCCAGCATGAGGTGCGTAAGCTGATTGCAGGTCCGACCGTGTTCATCTGTGATGAATGCGTCGAGCTGTGTATGGACATCATCCGCGAAGAGACGAAAGCCAACGGGCTGAAATCTTCTGACGGAGTGCCGACGCCGAAAGACATCTGCGAAGTTCTGGACGATTATGTGATCGGTCAGGCTACGGCCAAGCGGGTTCTGTCAGTAGCGGTTCACAACCACTATAAACGATTGAATCACGCTCAGAAGGCCGGCAGCGATATCGAGCTGGCCAAATCCAACATCCTGTTGATCGGCCCGACAGGCTGCGGCAAGACGTTGTTGGCGCAAACTCTGGCGCGCATTCTGGATGTGCCCTTTACCATGGCCGATGCGACCACGCTGACCGAAGCCGGTTATGTGGGCGAGGATGTCGAAAATATCATCCTCAAACTGTTGCAGGCCAGCGAATACAATGTCGAACGCGCGCAGCGCGGCATCGTTTACATCGATGAGGTCGACAAGATCACGCGCAAATCCGAGAATCCCTCGATTACGCGCGACGTGTCGGGCGAGGGCGTGCAGCAGGCGCTGCTGAAGCTGATGGAAGGCACCGTCGCCAGTGTTCCGCCGCAAGGTGGACGCAAGCATCCGCAGCAGGAATTCCTGCAAGTGGACACGACGAATATCCTGTTCATCTGCGGTGGTGCCTTTGCGGGTCTGGATAGAATTATCGCACAGCGCGGCAAAGGCTCGGCCATGGGCTTTGGTGCCGATGTGCGGGACAATGATGACCGCGGCGTGGGTGAGATTTTCAAAGAGCTGGAGCCTGAAGACCTGCTGAAATTCGGTCTGATCCCGGAATTTGTCGGACGTCTGCCAGTTCTGGCCACGCTTGAAGATCTCGACGAGGATGCGCTGGTCACCATTCTGACCAAACCCAAGAACGCGCTGGTCAAACAGTATCAGCGTCTGTTCGAACTGGAAGATGCCGAGCTGGGCTTTACCGACGATGCGCTCAAGGCTATCGCCAAACGCGCCATTGAACGGAAGACCGGTGCACGCGGGCTGCGCTCGATCCTTGAAGACATCCTTCTGGACACGATGTTCGAATTGCCTGGCATGAAGAACGTGACCGAAGTTGTCGTTAACGAAGAGGCTGTATCCTCGGACAAGCAGCCGCTGATCATCTATGCGGATGCGGCGGAATCAGCTTCGGCCGGGTAATCACTGAATTTGAATTACAACAGATGGCGCGGTGATCCCGCGCCATTTTGTGTTTGGGAGGGCAGGATGACGATAAGGCGAATTTCCTCGGGCGGTCAATATGAGGCCAAAGTCGGCTATTGCCGGGCAGTGGTTGCAAACGGTTTTGTTTTTGTTGCCGGAACCTGCGCACAAGGCGAAATCATTCCCAAAGATATCGTCGGACAGTGCAAATCCGCGCTGCAGGCGATTGAAAAGGCCTTGGATGAGGCTGGATCAAATTTGGCGCATGTGGTTCGGGTAAACTACTACCTTCCGGACATGTCGGAATTTGAACTGTGCTGGCCCTTGCTGGTTGAGGCATTTGGTGAAAACCCGCCGGCGGCGACAGTGACCGAATGCAACCTGATCACGCCAGAGGACCGCATCGAGATTGAAGTGACCGCAGTTTTGCCGGATTAATGCGCAACGTTACCCTAGCACTGGACCTTGGCGGACCTTTGGTCCATATCTGCAGAGACAAAAATGCCGGAGGCAGCCGATGGGAATCCTGAACAGTCTTTTGCGCGCCGTGACCTGGTGGAACGGGGCCACCCTGAACACCCAGATTTACACCGCGCGCAAAGGCGTGAAAGTCGGTGAAGATAATGAAGGCAATATATTTTATCGTACCGCGGATGACAGCAGGCGTTGGGTGATCTTCAACGGCGAGGCCGAGGCCAGCAGGGTTGATCCCGATTGGCACGGTTGGTTGCACCGCACCTGGGACGAACCGCCAACCGACAAACCTCTGGCACATAAATCCTGGGAAAAACCGCATCAGGAAAACCTGACAGGAACCGCGCTTGCTTATGCACCGGCGGGGTCTTTGCGCCGCCCGGATCCGGTCGAGCGTTCGGATTATGAGGCCTGGAACCCGGAATAAGACGAGGCGAGCAATGTCATCTTACAAAGTTTCAGAAGTTTTGGTCGGAGGCGCCGTCCTGGCCGGGGCAATAGCGTTTGGCGTCTATGCGAGCCAGTCGACAGGCCTGTCCCAGGGCGGTTCTGGTTATGAGCTTAACGCCTCTTTCCGCTCGCTCGAAGGCGTCGGCGTCGGAACGGACGTGCGGCTTGCAGGGGTCAAAATCGGCACCGTGACAGGGGTGACCCTGAACCCGGAAACCTACCGGGCGGACACGACTTTTGCGATTTCTGATGGAATTTTGGTCCCCGATGACAGTGCTATCGTGATCTCATCCGAAGGGTTGCTGGGTGGTAACTTTGTAGAAGTCATGCCAGGCGGATCGCCCTTTAACTTTGAACCGGGCGATCAGGTCGAGGATACACAGGGCGCAGTCAGCCTGATTTCGCTTTTGGTTAAGTTCGTCGCCGGAGATGGCGGCGAATGAAGCGATATGCTCTGATCGCGGCAATACTGGCAGCCTCTGGGGTAGCGGCACAGCAAAAGGTTCAATCCGGACCGGGTGCAATGCTCAGAGGGCTGGATAAGGTCAATGGACAGACCGTTGATGTCGAACTGCAAAACGGCCAATCCAAGACCGTCTTTGGGCTGGATGTCGCGCTGGGTGATTGCCGCTATCCTGCAGATAACCCAACAGGGGACGCGTTTGCCTACCTGACCATTTGGGAACAAGGCGGAACGGATCAGCTGTTTGACGGGTGGATGATTGCCACATCGCCAGCCCTGAATGCGCTTGATCATTCGCGCTATGACGTCTGGGTGATCCGCTGTATCACGCCATCCGGCGATTGATCGAGATCAGCAGAGAAATCTGCTGCAATAGTCACTGCCTCTTCCAGCGCGTTCCGATACTGTGCCCGCGGCACCTCGATCGCGCCGAGCGAGGCGAGATGCGCGGTTAAAAACTGCGTATCGAACAATTTGAACCCGCAGGACCGCAATCGGTCGACCAGATATGCCAGTGCAATTTTTGAGGCATCCTTGCGTCGGGAAAACATGCTTTCGCCAAAGAAGGCAGCGCCAAGAGTAACGCCATAAACGCCCCCAACCAAATTCCGACCGTCCCAGATTTCCAGTGAATGGGCGTGACCGGATTGGTTCAGCTTATGGTAAAGGGTGCGAAGTTCCTGATTGATCCAGGTATCCGTGCGATCAGCGCAGCCATCAACAACGCCGGCAAAATCCCTGTTGATTGACACCGTGTACCCACAGTTCCGAATCCTGCGGGCCAAGCTGCGTGAGATGTGGAAACCGTCCAGAGGGAAGATGCCGCGAAACTTAGGATCAACCCAGAACAGGTCCGGATCATCGCGATGTTCAGCCATCGGGAAGATACCGATGGAATATCCATGGAGCAGTAATTCCGGGGAAAGGCTCATGCCAGGCGCCTCAGGGTCGGAAAGCGGTAGCCCTCCGACCCAGCAGAGTTAGTCGGCCATATTCTCCGCAAGCCAGTGCTCCAGCCAGTGGATGTTATAATCACCGCTTTGGACGTCACTTTCTTGCAGAAGTGCGTGGAACAAGGGAACCGTCGTGTCGATTCCGTCCACGATCAACTCTCCCAATGCGCGTTCCAGACGGGCCAGTGCTTCGGGTCGGTCGCGGCCCTGCACGATCAGTTTGGCGATCAGTGAGTCGTAGTAGGGCGGGATCGTGTACCCGTCATACAACGCTGAATCCATCCGCACACCCAGACCGCCCGGCGCATGGTAGGCCGAGATTTTTCCGGGGCAGGGTGAGAAGTTTGGCAATTTCTCGGCGTTGATCCGAACCTCGATGGCGTGACCATTGATTTTCAGATCATCCTGACCGAATGACATTGGCTGACCAGCGGCAACGCGGATTTGTTCGCGCACCAGATCTACGCCAAAGATGCCCTCAGTGACCGGGTGCTCGACCTGTAGGCGGGTGTTCATCTCGATGAAATAGAAGTCGCCATTTTCGTACAGAAATTCGATCGTACCTGCACCGATATAGTTGATCTTGGCAACCGCATCGGCACAGACCTTACCGATCCTTGCGCGTTCTTCGGGGGTGATGCAGGGGCCGGGTGCCTCTTCGAATACCTTTTGGTGGCGGCGCTGCAGGGAACAGTCGCGCTCGCCCAGATGAACCGCTTGGCCCTTGCCATCGCCAAAGACCTGAATCTCGATGTGGCGCGGCGTGGTCAGGTATTTCTCAATATAGACCTCGTCATTACCAAAGGCGGCTTTGCCTTCGGCGCGCGCGGTCATAAAGGCGCTTTCCATCTCATCCGCACTCATCGCGACTTTCATGCCGCGTCCGCCGCCACCGGCGGTGGCCTTGATGATTACAGGATAGCCGAATTCTTCACCGATCCGCTTGGCTGCGGCCAGATCCGGCACGCCACCATCTGAACCAGGCACACAGGGAACGCCCAAGGCCTTCATCGTGTCCTTGGCGGTGATCTTGTCCCCCATCACGCGGATATGCTCAGCGGTGGGGCCAATGAAGGTGATGTCGTGATCTTCGACGATCTGCACAAACTCGGCATTTTCAGACAAAAAGCCGTAGCCCGGGTGGATCGCCTGGGCGCCAGTGATCTCGCAGGCTGAGATGATCGCAGGCACCGACAGATAGCTTTGAGGGCTGGGCGGGGGGCCGATACAGACCGATTCGTCCGCCATGCGTACATGCATCGCGTCACTGTCTGCGGTTGAATGGACGGCGACTGTCTTAATCCCCATCTCGCGTGCGGCGCGGATGACGCGCAGGGCGATCTCGCCTCGGTTGGCAATCAGGATCTTGTCGAACATGGGGCCGCCCTACTCAACAATGACCAGAGGAGTGCCGAATTCCACAGCATCGCCATCACCCACCAAAATACGCTTGATAGTGCCGGATTTAGGCGCGTGGATGTGGTTCATGGTTTTCATCGCTTCGACGATCAGCAGCGTGTCGCCTTCGGAAACACTGGCACCGACGGAGATGAAGGACGGCGCACCCGGCTCGGGCTGCATGTACACGGTGCCGACCATGGGCGAAGTCACAGCGCCCGGATGGCTGGCTGGATCGTCACTTGCTGCGGGTGCTTCAGCTGCTGCAGGTGCGGCTGCCGGGGCTGCGGCTGGCGCGGCCGCCGGGACCGCAACCTGGACCGGAGCGGCGACGGGTGACATGCGGCTAACGCGTACGTTCAAGCTGTCATCTTCGCCATAATCACGCTTTACCTGCAACTCGGTCAGGTCGTTTTCCCGCAGCAGTTCGGCCAGTGCCTTGATAAACGCCACATCCGCTTCGTGTTTGGTATCTGTCATGAGTGTCCTCGACGGTTCCCCTTTGGCCCGTCTGTTTCGCGCGGGCTTTGGTCTGATTACGCAGCGTTATAAGCTAAGCGTACGGCCATGAAAAGCACAGTCTCGGCCTGTCAGATGGGGGTTTTGCTGAAGATTACCAGTGGTAAACAGCGTTACAGCGGCATTCCGGAGAGTTTCGCAACCAGTTCAGGCAGTTTACGTGCCCCGAATTTTTCAAGCAGCCGCGCACGGTAGGCTTCGATTGTACGATAGCTCAGGTTCAGTTCCGCACCGATTTCCTTGGCCGACAAGCCCTTGCAGGACAGAATGGCAACCTCGCGCTCACGGCTGGTTAGCTCGACCAGAGGGCGTTCCTCTGAAATATCCGAAAAACTCCAGATGCCATGGCGGAATGGATCTTCAGGCGTTAGCGAACGTCCGCGCGCGCGGCACCAGAATAAGTCGCTATCGCGGCGACGCATGACCCTCTCATCCGTGTAATATCCGGTGTCGCGCATGATTTGCAGGCTCCGTGCGCCGATACGTTCCCAATCTGCGACAGAAGGGTAGAGGTGTAGCAGGGGCATGTTGCGGTAATCGGCCTCTTCACCGCCGAAAGTGCGTGCGAACTGCAGATTGCACCGGCGGATCACGCGGTTCTCCAACTCGACCAATCCGATCGGCGCATATTCAAAGGCTGGGTCGCTCATATGTCCATGGTGCAGGTGTTTTGCCGAAAATAGAAGGGGAAGGCCTGTGATTTTCGAAATATGCAAATGGGTTACACCGTGGACCGGGTGTTTGGAATTGCGGGATGCGTTTGTGAAGAAAGTAAATTGCTCAAGAAAATTAATTGCTAAAGACTTATATATAAATAATAGTTTTGAAAATGCTTCTGAGGTTGACCAAAGGAGCCAGCGGAAAAAGAGGAAATTTTGCGGGACACGTTAACAGGCAGCCGTATTCGCGAAAGGCGTCAGATCGCAGGATTGCGTCAGGCCCAGCTTGCACGGCAGGTTGGAATCTCGGCATCCTATCTGAACCTGATCGAGCATAACCGCCGCAGGATCGGAGGAAAGCTGCTGGTGGATATCGCTGCGGCCCTGTCCGTTGAGCCTTCGGTGTTAACCCAAGGGATCGAGGCGACGCTGATTTCTGCGCTGCGCGAGGCTGCGGCAGATGCAGTTGGCCAGAAAGCCGAAGTGGACGGGCTTGAGGAATTCGCAAGTAGGTTTCCAGGGTGGGCGGGCGTTTTGGCGCAAATGCACAGCCGAGTGGTGTCGTTAGAGCGAACGATTGAAACCCTGTCGGATCGTTTGACCCACGATCCGCATCTGGCGGCATCCATGCACGAGGTCCTTTCGACAGCCGCCGCGATTCGTTCCACCGCTGCCATTCTTGCTGAAACGCAAGAGATTGAACCCGAGTGGCAAGACCGATTCCACCGGAACCTGCACCAGGATGCCGAACGCCTGGCCGATAGCTCCAAATCGCTGGTGGCCTATCTGGATGATTCCGAGGGGGCCGAGGATCGTCGCGGGGTCCCTCTGGAAGATGTCGAAGCGTTTTTTGACAGGCATGATCACCATTTCCCGGAAATCGAATCCGGAGGCGGGAGCGCAGATGTTAATCTGAATGAGATTGATTCCTCTGCTGCGCGAAAAGTGGCGCGGGATATTCTGGACGTCTACGAATCCGACGCTCGGCTTTTGCCTCTGGATGCGCTCAAAGGGGCTTTGGATCGGGGAGTTACAGATCCTTTGCTTTTGGCAACAGAGTATTCAGTCGACATCGCCACCGTGCTGAGGCGGCTGGCCGCCTTGCCCAAAGGGTATTTGTCGCGCCCGACCGGGCTGGTGATATGTGATGCCTCAGGCAGCATTTTGTTCAGCAAATCGGTGCCCGGTTTTGCCATGCCCAGGTTCGGCGAGGCGTGTCCTCTGTGGCCGCTGTTTCAGGCGCTGAACCGGCCGCTGGTTCCGATCCGAAAACGGATCGTTCAGTTGGGGCGAACGGCCGCGGAATTCGATTGTTATGCCTATGCCTGGCCGCAATCCATTTCCGGCTATGAAGATGCGCCGGTTTATCGTTCGGTCATGCTGGTTCGATCCGTCGAAGAAAGCCCTCAGGGCAGTCAGGCGGTTGCCCATGTTGGCCCAAGTTGCCGGGTCTGCCCCAATAAGGACTGTGAATCGCGCCGAGAGCCCTCGATTCTGAGCGAAGGTTTTTGACAGTTTCGTGACACTGCGCATAAGCTGTTTCGGACAGGTTGACAGTGGTGCAGCCCGTCTCGGGGAGGAATGAAATATATGAGCCGAAAGGTTCTGTTGATCGAGGATGAGCCGAACATTGCTGAAGCCATTCGGTTTTTGCTGACCCGCGAGGGATGGCAGGTTGAAACGCATGCTGAAGGGACGGATGCGCTGCTGGTGATTCAGGGCGCGAAGCCCGATCTTGTGATTCTGGATGTGATGCTGCCGGGCAAAAGCGGGATGGAGATTTTGCGCGACTTGCGCGAACTCGAAGAACTGCGAAATCTTCCGGTTCTGATGCTAACGGCTCGTGGCCAATCGAAAGATCGTGAGATGGCCGAGAATGCAGGGGTCAGCCGGTTCATGACAAAGCCGTTTTCCAATGCAGAAGTTCTGACCGCCGTCCGCGATTTGCACGCGCAGGCCTCGCGGTCATGAGCATGCAGGACGACCGCCAACCATCTGGTGCGCGGCCGTCGCTGTTTCTTGAGCGCCAAAGTTACCGCCGACGCAGGCTAACCGACGCCGCCCGTTTATTGCCCATATTGGGGGGCGCACTGATTGCGATTCCGTTGCTGTGGCCGCGTGGGGGCGATGCAGCGGACGGAGTGCCGCTGTCTTCTGCGATTCTCTATATCTTCACATGCTGGGCGGTTTTGATCGTTGCCAGCGTTCTCTTTGGGTTCGCCGCAAGACGCATATCAACCGGCGATGATTCCGAGCCAGGTCAAGACTGATGGCAACGCTGAACGTGCTGATCCTGGTTTGTTTGGGCTATGTGGTGCTGTTGTTCAGCGTCGCATTTGCCGCCGACAGAATGGCCGCGGCGGGCAGGGGGGCGTGGCTGCGATCTCCGTTGATCTACACGCTGTCGCTGTCGATCTATTGTACCGCCTGGACCTTTTATGGCGCGGTAGGGAACGCCGCCCGGTCGGGGCTGGAGTTCGTAACGATCTATCTGGGACCCACGTTGGTCATGATCTGTTGGTGGTGGGGATTGCGCAAGCTGGTTCGGGTTGGCCGCAGCCAGAGGGTGACCTCAATCGCCGACCTGATTTCGTCTCGCTATGGCAAGTCGAACACTCTGGCGATTTGCGTCACAATTCTGGCCGTGTTGGGCGGGACGCCCTATATTGCGCTGCAACTTCAATCCATTACGCTGTCATTCTCAATCTTTGCCGAGGCCGACCCAAGCGGTCTTTACCGCGAAGGGTCCAGTGTGTTCTGGGTTGCGGCGGGGCTGGCAGTGTTCGCCATTCTGTTCGGTACCCGCAATCTGGATGCCAACGAACGCCATCATGGCGTTGTCACGGCCATCGCATTGGAATCTGTCGTTAAACTTTTTGCGCTGCTGGCCGTGGGCATTTTCGTTGTCTGGGGTATAGCCGGAGGAGTCGGTCCGATGATGGACCGCATCGATGCCTCTGAGATCGGGCAGTGGAATGTGAATGCCGGACGCTGGACCACGTTTATATTTTTATCGGCTGCGGCCTTTGTGTGTCTGCCGAGGATGTTTCAGGTGATGGTGGTGGAGAACGCCGATGAAGGGCATCTGAGGACAGCCGCATGGGCCTTCCCCCTGTATCTGCTGTTGATGAGTCTCTTTGTCGTGCCAATCGCGGTCGTAGGATTGGACCTTTTGCCCGAAGGATCGAATCCGGATCTGTTCGTGCTGACGGTGCCCCTGTCGCAGGGCAATGAATGGCTGGCGATGCTGTCCTTTATTGGCGGCTTTTCATCCGCCACATCGATGGTGATTGTCACGGCAATGGCCCTATCGACCATGGTGTCAAATCACGTCGTGATGCCGATCTGGTTTAGCCGGCAGGAGGGCGCTGGCGCCGTATCCGGTGATGTCCGCAATGTGGTTTTGCTGTCCCGGCGGATTTCAATCGCCGTGATCATGGTGCTTGGGTTCTCGTATTACCGCATTTCCGGCGGCGGGGCCGCGCTGGCCTCGATTGGTCTGGTGGCCTTTGCCGGGATTTCCCAGATTTTGCCTTCGCTGGTTGGCGGGCTGTTCTGGCGCGGGGCGACGCGAACAGGGGCTCTGATCGGACTGACGGTCGGGTTCTTGTTGTGGATCTACACGCTGTTGTTGCCCGGCATGGGCAGCGCGATTATGTCGGATAGTGTCCTGCAGAACGGACCGTTCGGATGGGGCTGGTTGCGCCCGCAGGCCTTGTTCGGGATCGACGGAATGGACCCGATGGTGCACGCTGTGTTGTGGTCGCTGTCGCTGAACACGCTGGCATTTTGCGCGGCCTCTTTGCTGAGTTTTCCAAGCCCGCTCGAACGTTTGCAGGGGGCGCAATTCGTCAACGTATTCGACCATTCGGTTGCGCTGCGCGGTTGGACCGGATCGGTAGCGCAAAGCGAAGACCTGATGATCATGACCCAGCGCATTTTGGGCGCAGGTCCGGCGCAAGAGTTCTTTCAGGCGCAGGCGGAACAGCAGGGTGGGCGTTCCAGCCTGCCCGAACCTACGCCTGGGTTTTTGGAGCGGTTGGAACGTGAACTCAGCGGCTCGGTCGGGGCGGCGACAGCGCATGCGATGATCGGGCAGATTGTTGGTGGTTCCTCCGTTTCGGTCGAGGATTTGCTCGCCGTGGCCGACGAATCCGCGCAGATGTTGGAATACTCCAGCCAACTGGAAGCGAAATCCGCTGAACTCAGCCGTACGGCGCGCCAACTGCGTGAGGCGAACACCAAGCTGACGCAAATTTCCGAACAGAAGGACGGGTTCCTCAGCCAAGTCAGCCACGAATTGCGAACCCCCATGACCTCGATCCGAGCATTTTCCGAGATCATGCGGGATACCGAAGGTCTGACCAGCGAAGAAAGAACGCGTTACGCTGCCATCATCCATGACGAGGCGCTTCGGTTGACACGGCTGCTGGATGACTTGCTGGACCTGAGCGTTCTGGAAAGTGGGCGAGTCAATTTGAACAAGAGCGGTGACACCCTGCGGTCGGTTTTGGATCGTGCTGTGTCCAGTGCCTTGGCTGGAACCAGCCAGAAACTAACCGTCCGGCGGTCGAAAACCTCCGAACGCGTTCTCCTGCATACGGATTTGGACCGTCTGGGGCAGGTGTTTATCAACCTGATTTCGAACGCTCAGAAATATTGTGATGCCAAAGAACCGGTTCTGACCATTTCCGCGCATGATGTCGGCGGACAAGTCGTCATTGATTTTGCTGATAACGGCACCGGCATTCCCCCGGATGCCCGGCAGATGGTTTTTGAGAAATTTGCCCGCGTCGGAGGCGACAAGGCAGGTGGTGCGGGGCTGGGATTAGCGATCTGCCGTGAGATTATGCAAAGACTGGGGGGCGATATCAGCTACTTGCCCGGCCATGGTGGGGCTGCGTTCCGGGTCAGGCTGCCACAGGCCTACCGACAGGCTGCGCAGTGACGGCTGTATAAACAGGTTGGTAACTATCGCCGGGTTAGACCTGAAAGAGAATGCAGGAACAATCAGCGGTTTTAGGCATGACGCAATCTGTCAGCGCGGCTCTGGCGCGCAAGCTTTCGATCAGTCAGGAGGAAAAGGGTGACAAGCCTCGCTCGATCCTACGTGCGCTGCGTCTGGCTTTTGCTCGCGCGGCAGAAGATCGTTTGCAGATGCCGTTGTCGGTAATCGGCGCCAAACAATCCTGTCGGCCACCAGGTGGGCTGACACAGTCTTTGGATGAGGAATGGATATTGCTGCTCTTTTCAGGCTCTGACAGCAGCTTGGCTGCGATCTGCATGGATATAGGGTTAGTGTCGGCTGTCGTGCAGGCTCAGACAATAGGCGAGGTGATGCCGGGAGCGCCTTCTGCGCGGGGGTTCACCGATACGGACGCGGCCATGGTGTCCCCTTGGATCGAAGAGGGGCTGTCCCGCGCGGCATCACTTGTCGAAACGGCGAGTGACCGCATGTGCCTGATCGGTTTTGAATATGCTTCGCGCCTTGCGGATCTGCGAACTTTGACCCTGGCGATGGTGGAAGAGGAATACCGAGTTTTTGAACTGACAGTCGAACTTGGCGGTGGGCTGAGACAAGGTCAGCTTTCAGTACTGTTGCCTATCCGACCGGCTGAAACGGCCGAGACGGAGGTGATTCATGATGAGCCAGAGGGCAGGCTTGATCAGGCATCGGGCGTGTTGAGAGCAGATTTGAATACGGTGGTCTGCCGGATGCCCTTGTCCCTGGCGACGCTGACAGAACTGGCGGTGGGGGATGTGTTGCCATTGATCGGGGCGCGGCTGGATCGTACCGAGATTGTGGCGATCGACCGCAGCCGGGCCGCGATCGGACGGCTCGGCCAATGCGGAGGACTGCGTGCGGTGCGCCTGAACGAAACCTACCAAACTCAGACATTTTCCCAGCCCGAAGCAAATGAGTTCCTTGAGGCGAGTTCAGCCAGTATACACGAAGAGGGGCCAACCGAACACGGGCAGGAAACAATGCCATTTTCCCGCGGCGCGCTGGGCCTAGAGGGGACAGAATTGAACCTCGAGAATTCGGAACACATGGTTGCCGAGATATCTCAACTGGCTGGTTTATCTGGGGATGAAAGCGCGCTGAAAGGCAGTTAGCAGACGGCTCAAGTCACTGATCTGCGTATTTCTTCCAAGGTTGGACGCAGGTTGTCCAACGCATAGCCTGCCTTGGTCGTCGCCTGAAGGATGTCTTCGGTGCTCATGCTTTCGCACTGCCCCAATGCCCAGATCACAGAACAACGCGTGCCCGATGCACAATATGCGAGAACCGGACCGGCACAGGATTCTGCCAGGTCACGTTGCAAGGAGACGTTTTCGGGCGTCATGGTCTGATGCGTCAGCTCTAGCACTTCGTATTCCAACCCGGCAGCACGCACGGCCTGTCCGATAGCATCTGACTGGAGATCCTCGGGAACTTCGCTGTTCGGCCGGTTGCAGATCACTTTGACAAAGCCTGCCTCGACAATAGTGGGAACATCCTCGACCGAAATTTGCGGCGAGACGGCATAGCGGGGGGTTATCGGTCGAATCTCCATGGCTACTGCTTAGGTCGCGTTTACGGTTCTGTCCAGTTTTGCACCTACGGCAGGAGCGGCATACATCCCTGCGAGCATGGAAATCATAAACACAACGCCTCCGGTTCCGCCATACGTAAGAGACGCGATGGCTGGACCGGGACACAGTCCCGCTAATCCCCATCCCATGCCAAACATGACCGATCCGATGATAAGGCGGCGATCCAGTTCATGCTGCACCATTGTCGGGAAATTCCCACCCGACAGCGGTTTGCGATCTGGAACCAGCCTCCATGCGATCATCATGGGCACAATGGCTCCCCCCATCACAAATGCGAGTGTCGGATCCCAGTTGCCGAAAATATCCAGCCACCCCTGCACCTTGGTTGTGTCAGTCATGCCGGAAATCAACAGGCCTGCTCCGAACAAAGAGCCCGAAAGAAGCGATATCAGATTGCGCATCAGATCAACCCCCAGACATGGCGAAACAAGGCCAGCGTCACTGCCCCGGCCGCAATGTAAAGGATCGTTGCCACGATCCCGCGCACCGAAAACCGGGAAATGCCGCACACCCCATGTCCAGAGGTGCACCCGTTGGCAATTCGTGTCCCGATACCGACAAGCAGCCCAGCCCCGATCACAACCGTCAAATTCGAGGTCAGGTTTGTCTGCGGCCCCGGCGACAAAAACAGGCTTAGCATCAACGGCGTCCCAATCATCCCAGCGAGGAAATACAGCCGCTCGGCCGAGCGGTCAGAGCGATCGACAAGCCCTCCCAGGATACCGCTCGCCCCCATTACACGACCGTTTCCAAGCAGGTAAACTGCTGCGCCAAGACCAATCAACAGGCCGCCTACCAGTCCCCATATCCATTCTGAATACACTGATTTGTTCCCCCAAGAAGTTCGGCTCTAGCCGTCTAAAGTTTGTTCACTGGTAGTTTCAGGAACACGTCGCCATTCTCATCCTCAGGCGGCATCTGACCCGCCCGCATATTGACTTGTAAAGAGGGCAGGATCAGCCGCGGCATGGCCAAAGTGGCATCGCGGGCGTCGCGCATTTCAACGAATTCCTCGATAGGTCGACCTTGCCCGATATGCACGTTCAAGGATTTTTGCTCTTCAACAGTTGTTTCCCACGCAAACTCGTCCCGCCCAGGAGCTTTGTAGTCATGCCCGACAAAGATGCGTGTCGCATCCGGCAGTGAAAGGATCCTCTGGATCGAGTTGTACAAATCTCCGGACGATCCGCCGGGAAAGTCGCATCGCGCAGTGCCAAAATCCGGCATGAACAGCGTGTCTCCGACAAATGCCGCGTCGCCGATGACATAGGTCATGCAGGCGGGCGTATGCCCGGGGGTGTGCAAGACGTCCCCTCTCATTTGACCGACATGAAATCCGTCGCCGTCGCGGAACAAGGCGTCGAACTGGCTACCATCGCGCTGAAACTCGGTACCCTCGTTGAAAATTTTCCCGAAAGTTTCCTGGATGGCGACGATTTGATCACCGATGCCAATCTTGCCTCCGAGTTTCTGCTGCAAATAGGGGGCTGCTGAAAGGTGGTCGGCATGGACATGGCTTTCCAGAATCCATTCGGTTCGCAACGAATTGGATTGGACATATCCGATGATCTCATCCGCAGATCGCGTATTGGTCCGGCCGGATGCGTGATCGAAATCCAGAACACTATCTATGATCGCGCAGGCATCGCCTTCAGGATCCTGAACCAGATAAGACACCGTGAATGTCTCGGCGTCAAAAAATGCTTTCACTTTGGGCGTCATGGTTTCCTCCGCCGGTTAGGTCTTAGTCATATATTAATAACGGAATGTGAAGCAATCAACATTTGGTGATTTGATGCCGGTCAAGGCAGAAGCGGCAAAGTCGGGCTAAAATCCAGGCATCCTGCGAAAGCGCGCCGATGTTAGGGGGCGGTCGGGCGAATTTTCGCGCGATAGAATAACCGAGTGATGTAAGTCTTAAAACCGTTACTAAACTATAGGTAACTGATGACATTTGGGAGGATGGATATGCCGAGAATCGATTTGTATTCCGAAGCCGAACAACTTGAGAAAAAACTGAAGGGCGCCAGTGTTGATACCCGCCTTGCCCTTCAGCCCAGTGTCACAAAGGTCATCGAGAAGATGCGTCTGCAGGGTGTTGAGGTTCCTGCGCGCCTGCGTCGCCTGGATGCGGCCCTGTGCGAGGACGTTATGGAAGCGCGTTTCGACAATCTGCCGGTTTGATGGCCGCAGTCAACCGAACGAGATTCCAAGTATAACCAGCATAAGACCTATCACCGACAAAAAGAGCGCGCCCATGTTCCAGGGCAGCACCCGTTGAACAACGGCGCGCAGTTCATCGTCAGACAGGCCGGATTTGCGGGCTTTCATGACATGCAGAATGCACCAAACCAGCCCAGCCAGGCCGATAAGTGACAGGGCGGCACCGCCCCAAGTGATGAATTCGAACATCGTTTTCCATCTTTCAACGTCTGACCTGAGCGCTTAACTGATCGCGCTGGCCCGCACAAGCGAGACTGGTTTTTTGCATGCTTGCGGCTTGGCTCGCACCGATGTATCCCGCTTGTTGCCCACCTTTTCAGCATGACAAACCAGCCTCCGGGAGAGACTTAGATGGAAGAGAATACCGAAGATCAGGCCGCCGCGAATTACCGTGTAACCGCGGGTGAGTTGCGCCAGTTCATCGAACGGATCGAGCGTCTGGATGCGGAAAAGAAAGATTTGGCGGAGCAACAAAAAGAAGTGATGGCCGAGGCAAAAGCGCGGGGCTATGACACCAAGGTCATGCGGAAAGTGATCGCATTGCGCAAACGTGACAAAGACGACATCGCCGAGGAAGAGGCGGTGTTGGAAATGTACAAAGAAGCGTTGGGAATGTAACGGCTGCTTTCCCGCGATAGACTCAAGGTTTTAGAACCTCCACTCCGGGCATGGACTCAAGTCGGTCCATGTCCTGCGCATATAATTCTGCAAACGCGTCGACGATTTCCATACTCCAATCTGGCAGATCAAGCTCTTCTGTTGTGAGCTCGGTTTTGGCGTGTTCCTCCAAAACCGTGGCAAGGTCGTCACGCAAATGTTCGTCCTGTTCCAGGCTTTGATCAATCAATGCCAGACCTTTGGATTTGCCTGAATCGTCTAGAAGTGACAGCAGTAAATCAAACTCATCAACCAGCGTGTTGTCCGAGGGAAGGGCCGCGATTGCACGGACTATATCTCCCCAGATCAGTGGTGCGTCCTCGTTGCTCCAGAGTGTGATTTTGACATTGGGCGCAAGATCCCTGATGTCCTCGACCATGCTGATCCAGCTGAGGCAGCTGATATCGGTATTTCGCATTTTGTCGAGGCGACTCTGTTCAGGTAGCGACATCAAAGCTTTGGGAATAAATCTGCCAGGGCTTAAAAAACCCATACAAAGCTCAATTTCGTGGTCAGGAAAGGACTTTTCAAGCAACTCCATTCGGCGTCCCGCATTTGGGTATAGCTGCCCGTCGTCCAGTGCATTTCCAACATCGCCTGCAAAGCTGGCGCATGAGTAAATCAAACGATCGACCTTCGGAGCTGATCGCAACCCATCCCGGAGCATTTCCATTGCGGCACCGATTTCATCCTGGTTTTCAATGGCAGCAAAGGCGGGTTCGAAAATTTGTCGATATCGGCGCGGGCCAAATACGGTTGCACCATTTTGATGCAACGCGCCGGTGTTGCGTTGAAGGGACCGCAATACGAGACCTTCATCGGTGAACGCAGCACCTGCGTGGATTGCAACCTGCATATTCGGTTTTTACCCTCGCGTTCGTGCACATTATCTGCTGGGTTACAGGCTGTACTCCGCACAGTCAAACCAGGCGGAGTAAAATCTCTGGGCCAGACCCAGTGCCATGAATACAGAAAATCGTTAAGCGGCGGCAAAATTCTGTCTTGAAGTCCGTAACAAGAGGCATTAATCGACACCAAGTGCCCCTATAGCTCAGCTGGTAGAGCAACTGATTTGTAATCAGTAGGTCCGCGGTTCGAGTCCGTGTGGGGGCACCATTTCACTCTAAGATTCTTTCTATTTCTTGATTTTCCAAAAGTCAGAATGATTGGGACAGCGCAGGCGAATTGCGTAACGAAGAGTTTTTCCGAGGACTTTTTCTGATGACCTGCGTAAATGGGGTGGTGGTCAAAGGCGGCGATTGAATTTCCGCAAGTTGCATCGGCGAAACGCATTGTGTTCATAGCCTTATGGCCTTACTGGTGCTTTCAGCCTAAAAACTGGCCCAACGCGCTGTGCGGGCGTGATGGAATGGTAGACATATCAGACTTAAAATCTGAAGGGCGTATGCCCGTGTGGGTTCGAGTCCCACCGCCCGCACCACCTCTGATGCCCTGATTGATTTTCAAGTCTCGATGCAGCAGAACCTCTCCCGGTTTGCTTTGGTTCGGGTTCGGCGGGAATTGAATACCGGGATTGGTTCAGCGCAAAAATCGGTGTCCTGCAATAAATGTCCAATATCTATCCAGCCTAAGGTGAAGGCCTGTCAGGCTACACCTTCCAGTTCCTGCATGTTAGCATCCCGTAAATTTCTTCAGGAGACACCATATGCCGTTGACCGTAAAACAAATGATGGAAGCTGCGAACTCCACCGTCGAGCGAATCCAGAGAGCCAAAGCGGTCGAGATCCTGGAGCGAGGTGGCCTGCTTCTGGACATCCGCGATGCAGCGGAATTGCAGCAGACAGGGCGTGCTTCGGGGTCACATCATATCCCGCGCGGTATGTTGGAATTTCGGGCCGATGACACTCTGCAATCACATGATCCAGAGCTTCGCAAAGATCGCCCAATTGTCTTGTATTGTGCCTCGGGTGGCCGCGCTGCCCTTGCGGGAAAACTGTTGCAGGACATGGGGTATGAGCAGGTCTATAACCTGGGTGGCTTGGTCGATTGGGTGAATGGCGGGGGCGAAGTCGCCTAGCCAATAGGAAACGCCAGAACCCGAGCTGTGATCGTTCGAGAGGTCAGGTCAGGCGTTGAGGAACGTCCTCACGGCGGCCTCGAACTCACGCGGTTTTTCCGCATGCAACCAATGTCCTGCACCAGGTATTTTTGCAAAACGTGCCGAAGGGAACATTCCGCGGATCACAGAGCGATGTTCAGGCAGCACATAGTCGGACTCCCCCCCGGACAAAAACAGTGTTTGACCACCCCAGGATGCGTCTATTTCAGGAAAGCCCATGATCTTGGGCATTTCAGAGGCCAAAGTATCCAGGTTCAAAAGCCAACGCTGTCCGTTGATGTCGAGTGACTGCGTGAAAAAGCTCTGAAGGGCTTTTTCGACTCCGTTGTCGGCCAGTTGTTGTTCAGCGTCCGAGCGACGCTCGACCCGGGAAAGGTCCACCGCGCGCATCGCTTCAATAAACTGAATCTGACTTTGGCTATAGGCCACCGGGGCGATGTCTGCCACCACCAGTTTGCGCAGCTTTGCGCTGTGCAGCAGGGCTAAAGTCATGGATGCCTTGCCGCCCATCGAATGTCCGACGACATCTGCCTGTCCGCCGAACTGGTCGATAACTTCGGCCAGATCATTCGCCAGATCGGAATACCCATGGTCATGCGTCCACATGCTGTTTGCGTGGTTGCGCATATCAACCGCCACAACTTGCCGCTCGTCAGATAGCCGGCGGGCGATGACCCCCCAGTTCCGGGCCGAGCCATATAGGCCATGGGCGATCAGCAAAGGGGGCTTGTCGGTTGGTTCACCATGTATGATCGTGTTCAGCATATAGCCGTGATACCCGCCGCAATCTGAAACGGCCAGCCCCATTGTGGCTCCTATTCCACATGGGTAAACTGTCAGCTCAGGAGGCCGCAGCATGCCGCAAGACACAGATATACAAATCCAAATTGCGCAGACCATACAGCTGTTGCGTGACAAGTTGGGTGTGCGCGACAAAACGCTGACCGCCTCGGTCAAAAAGGCCAAAAGGCAACTGCCGCGCCGGATATACAAACAGGCAATGGTCCTGGCTCAAGCAGAGCAGATGGCGGCCCATCCAAAACTGCGACTTGTGCTGGACAATCCAAAACTGATCCAGGCCTCGGAAGAGGTTCAAAAACATCTGGGGGGTATCAAGCTGGCGGATCGGAGGATGGGATGGTTTCTGGGAATGCTGGGCGGGCTGACTTTTAACCTGTTGGCCTTTTCTGCTTTGTTGCTGATCTTCATGTTGTGGCAGGGGCTTATCTGACCACAAAAAAAACGGCGCCGGATTGGCGCCGTTTTTTTTCTTGGATGACTGAATTCTTACAAGTTTGGATAGATAGGGAATCTGGCGCAGAGGTTTGCGACTTCGGTTTTGACTTTGGCCTCGACCTCACCGT
>NZ_JBXWMT010000009.1:0-169962 GCF_059609985.1 Ruegeria sp. YTSA219 | reverse complement strand
AGAATAGATTGCTCATGTCATACCCCTGAAACTCACGGGTATGAATCACGCAGGCGGGATGACGGCAACCAAATTAACAGGTCCAGAACCTAAGCCGTGGCTAACTGTCCACGCAGCCAAGCTTTGAACAGGTCGACATCGATATGCGAAACGTTCAAATGCCGGGCCGCTGCTCGAAGCTGCATAACCAACTATGGGTATTGGGTTTGATCTAATCTAGCGACAAATAGTTTTTGTGGTAGATAGCCTGTTTTATCATTTTCACTTGCAGCTCAGGTCGCGATACAAGTTTTTCAATTGTCTCAAATCCGAACAGGAAATCTGGACTTGATCAAACCAGACGTCTCATCGACGAAAGTCAGGATTGCCACATTCGTGGCCAATCCGGCGCTTGGCTTCGACTTCGTGGCAAACGCGGCCGGTCCTGGCGTTATTGCAGGTTCCAACGTCGTTTATCAGACAAAGGGGTCGGTGGCACCTTGTTCTCGGGAATCGCTTATCGACCGCTCACCTAGCGGATCTGTTTGTTTGGATTTTTCGTACACTCGGAAGGAATAGAAGATGAAAGTAGGGTTCATTGGACTTGGTAATGTCGGCGGAAAGCTTTCAGGCAGCCTGTTGCGGAACGGAATCGACCTGACGGTTCTTGATCTAAACCGCGACCTGATGGCAGCGGCGGCGGACAAGGGTGCCAAGTTGGCGGAAAATGCCGCAGCATTGATGCGTGATTGCGATGTCGTCATCACCTGCCTACCCTCGCCTACCGCATCGGACGCTGTCATGCAGGAGATGCTGCCAGAGGTGAAAGAAGGCAAGATCTGGCTGGAGATGTCTACCACTGACCAAGCCGAAGCCGAACGCCTTGGCGGTATCGTCATCGCCGCCGGTGGTGCCGCAGTCGATTGCCCGGTATCTGGCGGTTGCCACCGCGCCGACACTGGTAATATCTCGATCTTTGCGGGCTGTGACCGCTCAACGTTCGAGCGAGTTCTGCCGTTGCTGAAGACAATGGGACGCCGTATCCTGCATACCGGTGAACTTGGCAGCGCCTCGATGCTCAAGGTACTTACCAATTATCTGGCCACCGTCCATCTGGTCGCCAATGCCGAAGCGTTGGTGACGGCAAAGGCTGCAGGTATGGACCTGAACACAGCCTACGAGGCGATCAAAATTTCGTCCGGTAACAGCTTTTCCCATGTTACCGAAAGCCAGGTAATCCTGAACGGTTCGCGCGATATCTCATTCACCATGGATCTGGTGAAAAAAGATGTGGGCCTGTTCCAGAGTATTGCCGAACGAAACAATGTGCCGCTGGAAGTCTCACCCTTGATTTGCCAGATTTTTGACGACGGCATTGCACGCTATGGCGATCGCGAGCTATCGCCCAACATTATCCGCCGGTTAGAGGACGCCACCGGTCTTTCCATCCTTGCCCCCGGCTTCCCTGCGGAAATGGCGGATGACGAACCAGAAGAGCCTGGATACGAGGTGATCCCGCAGGGTTCGTCGCGCGTCTCTGCCGGCAGCTAGAGCCCGTTTCAGCAGCCACGAGCAAGTTGAGGGCAGGTATCATACCTGCCCCGACGGCCAATGCTCAGAGGCTCAGAGGCTCAATGCCCTTTGAACGGCGTCGCACCAGCTTACTCGGCCTCGAATTGCGGGACGGTATGATGCAATGCGCAAAACAAAAAATCCGAG
Source organism: Ruegeria sp. YTSA219 (assembly GCF_059609985.1). Classification (NCBI taxonomy): domain Bacteria; kingdom Pseudomonadati; phylum Pseudomonadota; class Alphaproteobacteria; order Rhodobacterales; family Roseobacteraceae; genus Ruegeria; species Ruegeria sp. YTSA219. Next base: position 168,264 of record NZ_JBXWMT010000009.1, on the reverse strand, counting down.
GATGAGGCGGATATACGATAGGGACGAAGGTCCGACAGGGCCGTATTGACACTGGGTGAGGGCGTCGGATGTGGACTGCCGACCGCCCAAAAACTCATTTCCTAACACGCCCTCTCTGTGATCCCGACACGCGCCTCTGTTCTTACCCGTCGAGCATAGCGAGAACAGCGTCACGATCGGACAGAACCAGCAACAAAGCGATATCATCCGGTTGTAGCTTTTCAAGTATCATTGATGCGGCTTGTGTGGGCGAAGCGGCTCTGAGTATTTGTTCTGCACCATACCCATGTTCCAACGCCGTCTTTTCGATCAGATCAGAAATTTCCCCCGAATCGCGGCCTCTTAGATATCCTTCCAGCTCGGTTGCGACGACCACGTTAGGTTGGAAATTCAGCGCTGTCGCGGTTACGTCCCGGATATCCTGATCCGATCTGTCCCCCGCATGGCTGAGCATGATGAAACGCCGTTTTGCTGGCAAGCTCGACAGCGCATCGCAAACGGCGGAAATCGAATGCGGGTTATGTGCAAAATCCACAAAGACCCGTGCCCCGTTGTATCGGAACTCGTTGCAACGGCCTGGATTATCCTTGGCGTCTGGTTTGAACCCGGCCAATCCATCCCGAGCCGCCTGAACGGGCAAGTCCAGCGCCAAAGCCAGGCACAAGGCCGCTAGCGCGTTCAGGATATTGTATTTCGCAGCGCCGCCCATGGTCAGGGGAACATCGGAAACTGCAATCACCACCTGTTCCGCCGCACCGTCGAAAAACACGATATCACCCTGCCGCACATAGGCGCAGCACCTGTCTGCATCGCGCGCCTGGCGGATCAGGTCGTTCTGCGCGTCCAGCGAAAACCACCAGATATTCGCCGAGGTACTCTCCGCCTCGGCACGGACAAAGTCATCATCGGCATTCAGAACCAGCACGCCCCCTTCGGCCAATGTTCGATGTACGGCGAATTTGGCCTGGGCCAGTTCCGGCACCGTGTTGACCCCGTATTGGCCCAGATGGTCGTTGGCCACATTGGTGACAGCCGCCGCCGTGGCGGCGCGGGTCGGCAGACCCCGGCGCAGGATGCCCCCACGGGCGACTTCAAGACAGGCAACCTCCAGCCTTTTATCGCGCAGCAACATCCGCCCGCCGCCGGGGCCCGAGTAATCGCCACGGTCCAGTATATCATCGCCCACGCGGACAAACTCGGTCGAGGTTAGCCCGGCGACCTTGCCCGAAGCGCGCGCGATAGCCTCAAGCAGCCGGGTCGTAGTGGTCTTGCCGTTGGTTCCAGTGATGAACGCGACCGGGATATCATGCAGCGCAGACCAGTCCACCTCACCCGGGGTGGGCAGCCCATCAACAGGCCAAGTCTGACTGCCTGTGCCATGCCCGATCGACACCTCATCATCATCGCAAAGGATATCCACGCCATGCGCCTCAGCCGCTGCGATCAAGGCGATCAGCGCAGGATTGGCTTCCATTTCCATGACGCCTTTGACATCCGCAACCATCTGATCGAAATCTCCGGGCTCGGATGCCAGCAGTTCTGCAGCACAGAAATGCCAGGCGGTTTGCGCTGCGAATATCCCGGAATAGAGCTGATCCATCGGTGTCGAGATCGCCAGATTGACGCCGCCCGTAAAGGTACGGTGGATCAGACCCTGTCCCTGCCAGCCCAATGCGTCCAGAACCCGGCGCGCATGCTTCTCCCACAAGTCGGTGATCTGCGTCGCGTCGATATCAGTGAAGAAAACATCCATCACCGCGCCCGGTCGGTTCCATAGCAGGCCCGGCCCGGTCAGACGCCGGGCGTCATCCACCTGAATATGGTCAACGGTCGCGCTTTCTATTGTCAGCGCGGTCTCAAGCTCTTCGATCCGGTCCATTCCGGTGCCTCCGCTCAATCCGCGTCTTCGCTGATTTCACGGGCCAGACGCACGCCACGCTCATCCCGGATCAGGTTCTGGTCGCCTTCGAACATATCTTCGAACGAGGTTTCGGCGGGGGCTGCCACAGGTGCGACCTCGGGTTCTTCGCCATCAGAATTGAAATAGATGATCTGTTTCCAGCAGCGCGTTGTGTCATCACCAAAGATCACCAACAGATCGCCCTGTCCGGCCTGTTCCAACGCGGCACTGACCGCTTCGACCTCGTCGGGGATGACCGTGATGGCTGCGGCATCCACTCCGTTGTCGATCAGGGCTTGACGCATCATCTGCGGCACCTCGTCATGCCCGCGTCCGCGACGGCGGTCATCTGCCTTGCAGATGAAATGATCAAAATGTCCGGCCAGGGCGGCGGCCCCATCGACAATATCTTCGTCGCGCCGGTCGCCAGGCATCGCTACCACGCACAGCCTGCGGCCCTTGATCTCTAACTGATCGGCCAGCGCCGCCATCGCTTTCAGCGCGGCGGGGTTATGGCCATAATCGAGGATCACCTTGAAGGGATGTTCGTCATAGACATTCATCCGTCCAGGTGCCTGAAAATAGCTGGTGTCGAAGGTGCGCAGCCCATGACGGATATTATCTAGGTCCACGCCGAAACTATAGGCCATCGCGGCGGCGAACATCGCATTCTGGACGTTGAAAATTGCCTTGCCTTCCAACGTCGCGGGGATCAGATGCGACCACAGAACCGGGATATGAAGCCCGTTGTCATAGATGGTCAGCATGTCACCATTCATGCCTTTTTCAAGCACGATAGCCTTGCCGCCGGCCTTGATATGTTCCTTGACCAGACTGTGCGCTGGATTGGTCGTGACATAGAAAATCTGATCCGCTTGAGCGTAGTCGGCCATTTTCAGACAGTTGATGTCATCGGCATTCAGCACTGCAGTATCCACAGCGCTTTCAACCACCACGCGCTTGACAACGGCCAGCTCCTCGACCGTGTTTATGCCGCCGAGACCCAGATGATCGGCCGAGACATTCAGACACGCCGCCACGTTCGACCGCTGATAGCCCAGACCGGACCGCACAAGCCCGCCGCGTGCGGTTTCCATCACCGCAAAATCGACCGCCGGATCACGCAGGACGATCTGTGCGGATTTCGGTCCCGTCATGTCGCCCTTGACGCTTAGTTTACCGTCCACATAGACGCCATCGGTCGAGGTCATGCCAACGGTCTTGCTGCTGGTTTTCATAATATGCCCCAGCATCCGCGAGGTCGTCGTCTTGCCGTTGGTGCCTGTGATCGCCGCAATCGGGATGCGGGTTTCTTCGGTGGCTGGGAACAACATGTCGATCACCCTGCCCGCCACGTCGCGGGGCTGACCTTCGGACGGCGCCACGTGCATCCGAAAGCCCGGGGCGGCGTTCACCTCGACGATAGCTCCGCCAATATCCTTGTAGGATTTGGTGATGTCGTCGATCAGAAAATCCACACCTCCCACATCCAATCCAACCGCCATTATGGCGCGTTCGGCCATGTCACGATTGTCAGGATGCACCACATCCGTCAGATCAATCGCTGTCCCCCCCGTCGAAAGATTTGCCGTTGAACGGAGATAGAATATCTCGCCTTCCGGCAGCACGGTTTCTTCGGTCACGCGCGCATTCTCCATCAAGCGTTTGGCCTGATTGTCGATTTCCAGCATTGTCAGCACTTTCTCGTGCCCGATGCCACGGCGTGGATCCTGGTTCACGATGTCAACCAGTTCGGCAATCGTGTGTGTGCCGTCTCCAACGACATGTCCGGGGACACGCTTGGCCACCGCAACCAGTTTGTTGTTCACAACCAACATTCGGTGGTCAAAACCGGTGATGAAGCTTTCCACCAGAATGGCCCTGCTGCGAGAATGTTCCTTGGCTTCGGCAAAACCGGCCTCGACCTCGGACTCCGAATTCAGATTGATCGAAACACCGCGTCCATGATTGGCGTCAAGCGGCTTGACGACGACAGGAAACCCGATACGCCCAGCTGCTTTTGCCGCCTCGCGTGCCGAATAGACCATGCGCTGCTGTGGTACCGGCAGGCCCAGATCGTTCAGCAGATTGTGGGTATCTTCCTTGTCGCAGGAAATCTCGACCGAGATATGTTTGGTCTCAGAAGTGATGGTAGCCTGGATGCGTTTCTGATACTTCCCGTGTCCGAACTGCACCAGCGAGCCAGAGTTCAGCCTGATCCACGGAATGTCCCGCTCTTGTGCCGCCTTGACCAACGAGCCGGTCGAGGGGCCAAATTCTTTGCGCTGCGCCCGCAGCACAAAGCTGCGTAACTCATCATCCCAGTTGAAATCCGGATCAAAATCGTAATCCACCTGGTCCTTGAGGGAGTGTGGCAACAGATGCATTAGCAGACGCATCGCCAGCTTGCCCGCATCCAGTCCGACATCGCGCTGGCGGTATTCATAGACCATGTTGTACTGGCCGGGTTCGCCAGTGCCGCGCGTTCGGCCAAAAGTCACATCCGTACCGGCTACGTTTTGAACCTCGATAGCGCAATGTTCCAGCACATGACCCAGCCATGTGCCCTCATCTTCGCGCAGGCGGCGGATGAACCCGCCGGGTTCGCGATAGGAACAGCCATGTTCTGCCAAACCGGGAAGTGCCGCGACCAGAGCGTCGATAAATTCCGAACCAATTTTTGCCGAAGGCCATTCTTCCAGAATACCCAGATCGATAACGTGGCGAATAACCGGAAAACTTGCCCAAACATTCGGGCCGACAAAGACGTTGGTCGAAATTATTTTCATGAGGCACCCTGTTGGTTAGTTTTTATTTTCCCCCGCCGGCGCCCTCGTCCCCGGACAGGTCCGGCAATGTACAGAACGCCATATGCTCATCCGGCGGAAACGCCTGCCGAGCCGTCAGATCATAACGGCACCCTTCGCCCAGAACGTCAAGCCGAAGTCCCAGAAGGCTCAACGCCTCTCCGCGGCGGGCATCCCACATCGATGAATGCGTCAGATGGCTGGCATCCACCACAGTGACCGTTCCACTGCCTACGACCTCAAGGACGTTATCGGGCCCAATGAAGGCCGCCGTGTCTTCGTCAACGCCCAACCCGATCAGGAAAGGGTTGAAAGATGAGGCGGTTAACAGGCGCCCCAGGCGGTTACGCTGCGTGAAATGCTGGTCAATGATGACTGCATTGGTCAAACCCATGCCCGGGGCCAGAGTGATATTGCCTTCGGCTGGGGCGGAATTGCTGCTGCCGCCTGCAACCATATGCTCGGACATGACCGACGCCCCGGCTGAGGTTCCCGCAATCGGTATCCCCGCCGCATTCCGGCGCCGGATTTTCTGAGCAACAAGCGTGCCACCCAGAATCGCCGACAAGCGCAGCTGGTTCCCGCCGGTCATGAATATCCCGGTGGCGCGGTCCAACATCTCGGCATAGTCGGGATTGTCGCAATCGGCGCGACGCGAGATGGGCAGGAACTCAACCTGACCCGCTCCAAGCTCAGAGAAAATGCGGTTATAATCCGGCCCTGTTTCTTCCAGCATCGAGGCTGTCGGGATCACGACAATATCGGCATCGCCGCCGCCGGACAGCTCTACGAATTTGCGGTGAATCTGCATTTCCTTGACGCGGTCTTCGCCACCGCCGATCGGGATGATGAACCCGCGCGGGGTCTCTGCATCAATGGGTGCAGGGCACATATCTTAACTACCTTCCGGAGCTATAGCGGGCAGCCACCGGGGACCGCGCGGACGTTCAAATCTGTTCATACAAGCCGCGCCGGGCTATCTGGCCATCGCGGACATGCCATTCCCCCCGGGCCATCACATGCCGCACAGCGGTGTTTTCGTCAAGAACCACCAGATCGGCGTCCATACCTACGTTCAAACGGCCTTTTCGGTGCAGCTTGAGCAGATCGGCGACATTTGACGTTAGCGGGGCCAGCGCATCTGACAGGGGCATTCCTTTGTCGGTCAGCTCGCGCAGCGTTTCTGGCAGAGTGTCGGACAACCCCACACCAAACCGTGTCAGATTGCCCTCACGGTCAAAGGCCGGCAGGCAGCCACCCCCATCAGAGCTGATGGTGAAACGGTCCGCACGACCACCCAGATCGCGAAATTGGATATAGGCCTCGGCGGCTGATATGCCCGGCTCGATATGCTCGCAAGGGAATGCGGTCGCGTCGATGTAACATCCGTGCCGCGCCAACGCGACAGCCTGTTCAAAGAGGGGTTTGTTGCGATTGACATGAGTTGGATTGAAGACGCGTGCGGGGATTTCGCAGGTCTCGATTGCCTGTTCCAACATCGAAAGGCCCCTGTCGCCGTCGCCCATATGGCAATGCACGATCCCTGCCTTGCCGGTCATCAGGCCCGCGACATGCGCCTCACTTGCGATCCGCAGAAACTCGTCCATTGTCGGTTGGCTTGACCGGTGATCACTGATCGCCAGTTCGCCGACGCCGATAACCGGATCAAGGAATACTATATCACCCCGGGCGGAACCGGTCAGGGTGGTCAGAGGGACGTGATAGCCACCAGTGTGACACCAAGCCGAAAGCCCCTCCTCCCGCAGCCCATAGGCCTGCTGCACCAACGTCTGCGTGTTGCGGGTCAGATCGTCCGTACCCAATACCCCGACAACCGAGGTGACCCCGGCACGGGTGAACGAGGACAGGACCATCGGCGGCACCCGGCTGGCTGGCCCGGTTTCACCGCCACCACCCGTGATATGCGCATGTCCGTCGATCAAACCCGGAACAACCGATGCACCTTCGACGTCAACGACTTCAGCCTGAAGCGGATCCGGCAGTTCGGGTTGAGTGCTACCGAGGTAAATAATGCGTTCACCCGCGGTGAGAATATGGCCTAAACCAACAGGCTCAGGCGTATAGAGCCGCGCATTCTTGATCAGTTTCAACACGTTTCATACCCGTCAGTAAGAGCAAAGACATCCTTTCTTGCACTGAAAGTCAGCAGAAGAACCATCCCTTAATTCGGAGAAAGCGTAAATGTCGGGCGCAGGCCTTAAAGGCAAAATCTTAGGAGCGCTGAGGTAAAGCTGGGCATTTGCGCAATTCGCCGCGCCAGTCGCTTTCGGATCGGAACAACCGTAAGAAGCGAATGTAGCGGACGCCGTGAAACCTTTGTTGACAGCCGCCTCACTGAGAAAAGGCCCGCCGAAATGGTGGGCCTTTCTATTTTCACGTTCAGCTCTTTTTGCCGACATTTTCTTCGAATGAGACTTCAAAAGCCGCCTGCTTTTCAGGACTGGCTTCGGTCTGATACTTGGCTTTCCATTCGCTCATGGTCATCCCGTAAAAGATCTGGCGGGCTTCGTCCTTGTCCATCTCAATGCCCTGTTCATTGGCCGCTTCCTGATACCAGCGCGACAGGCAGTTGCGGCAAAATCCGGCCAGGTTCATCATGTCGATGTTCTGAACATCGGTCCTGTCTTCCATCAGGTGCTGCTGCAACCTGCGGAATGCGGCGGCCTGAAGTTCGGTTTCAGTTTTCTGGTCCATGTTCTCGCTCCGGATGCTTGCCCAATATGTTCAAGATGACCTAACAACCAAAGCGGGCCGTTTCAATCATCAGCAACACCTCAGTGCGCTAGGCCAGTTTCAACGCCAGCCAGGGCACGATGGAAAAGATAAGCACCAGAATTTTGTAATTGGCCAGATACCTGAAATACGCACGTTTCACATCCGCGCGGTCCATTTGGAACATCCGACTATGGATGCCAGCCGCCCAATCCTGCATCAGCACGACCATCAGGGTCGAAAATAGTAACACAGCAAGGTTGATCACCGCCATCCAGCCGAAAACAGATGTCAAAAGCTCTTGCGTCATGATCGCCTCCTTTCGCCTGATATATGGGGTTTCGGGCGTGGTCGCTCAATGGTGCGCAGGCTCTCAGCCACCAAAAGTCACAATTCGCTTTGCGAAAGGGCGTCTTCCAGGACAATTCCCAGACGTTCGGCCCACGCGCGCTGCCCCGCGTGGTCGGCGATCAGGTCATTGCGCAGTTCGATTAACGCATTAGGGCGGCCAAAGGCAGTGCAATGCTTGTCGATCGCATCGCCCGGCAGAACGCCAGTATAGGGTTCATTGACGCCAACACATAGGTCCTTTTCAGCCTGCAACCGGTGGATCAGTGGGCGCGAAAAACGCTCATCCGGAGTGTGCAGCACACCGACATGCCAGGGACGCGGTTCGCGTCCACGCAACTGCCGGGTGAAGGAATGCATCGACACGATCACCGCATGGGGCAGTGCGGCCAGCTCAGCCAATGCCCTATGGTAAGGGCGGTAACACATGTTCAGACGCCGCTCGCGCTCATCCGCATCGGCGTTACGGTTGCCGGGAATGATTGACCCATCATACAGTTTCATCACAAGAGTCGGGTCGTCCTCGCCTCGGTTCGGATCGATCACAAGGCGCGAGAAATTCGCCGCGATCACAGGCACGTTCAGAATTTCACCCAGATGTTTCGATACTTCATAGGCGCCCACGTCATAGGCAATGTGGCGCTCCATATCCTCACGCGGCAAGCCAAGATCCCCACCATTGATTCCCGGTGGAACAGTATTGGTCGCGTGGTCACATGTGATCAGCCAGCGGGAAGGGCGATCCGCGCCATGGATAAAAAACGGAGAATACGTCATAAGCCTGTCATGTTGTTTCCGGCAGGTTTAGGACAGTTGCTTCGGAAAGGGAATTGCGCAATAAGCGGGCAGAGTCGATGTTTGCGGTAACATTCGCGCAAATTCAGGACATGATTTGAGGAGAACAAGGTCAATGCGACGCCTGAGAAATGTGAAAATCGTGGCGACGCTGGGGCCGGCGTCCAATGACTATGACACCATTCGCGCATTGCACGAAGCTGGAGCCGACGTATTTCGCCTGAACATGAGCCATGGCAGCCATGACGAAATCCGCGAGCGGCACCGGATCATCCGTCAGGTCGAAAAGGATCTGGACAGCCCTATCGCCATTCTTGCAGATCTGCAGGGGCCAAAGCTGCGTGTCGGCGTATTTGCCAATGATGCGGAAGAGCTGATCGAGGGCGCCGTGTTTCGGTTGGATCTGGATCCGGCCCCGGGCGACGCAGGCCGCGTATGCCTGCCCCATCCCGAGATTTTTGCTGCGCTGGAACCCGGTGCGCGCCTCTTGGTCAATGATGGCAAAATTCGCCTGATCGTACAGGATTGCGGCCAGGATCATGCGAATTGTACCGTCGAGGTTGGCGGGACAATTTCGAACCGAAAGGGCGTGAACGTGCCGGATGTCGTGCTGCCCTTGGCCGCGTTGTCCGCCAAGGATCGTGGTGATCTGGAATTCGTCTGCCAGCTGGGTGTGGATTGGTTGGCGCTGAGTTTCGTTCAGCGGGCCAAGGATGTTTTTGAGGCTCGGGCACTGGCCGATGGGCGCGCCTCGATCCTGTCCAAGATTGAAAAGCCTGCTGCGGTTGAAGCGTTTGACGACATCCTCGATGCCTCTGACGGCATTATGGTTGCGCGCGGAGATCTGGGCGTGGAGCTGCCGGTTTCCGCGGTGCCTCCGATCCAGAAACGTCTGGTCCGCCGGTGCCGTAGCGCCGCCAAGCCGGTGATTGTGGCCACACAGATGCTGGAAAGCATGATCGAAAGCCCGATGCCCACGCGCGCCGAGGTTTCAGATGTGGCAACCGCAATCTACGAAGGCACGGATGCCATTATGCTGAGTGCGGAATCTGCCGCTGGCTCATATCCGATCGAGGCCGTGCAGACCATGAACAAGGTCGCCATCGAGGTCGAAGCCGACCCCACTTATGATCAGATTATCGCAGCATCGCGCACGGCGAAAGGGACTACCGTGGCCGACGGCATCGTCGCCGCCGCTCGTGAAATTGCCGAGAAAACGGATATCAAGGCCATCTGTTGTTTCACTCAAAGCGGCACAACTGCGCTGTTGACCGCGCGCGAACGCCCCGGAGTTCCGATCATTGCAATGACCCCGGCAAAGGGAACGGCCCGTCGGTTATGCCTGAGCTGGGGCTGCCATTGCGTAATGACGCCCGAGCTTGAGCGTTTCAAAGGGGCGGTCGTGAGCGCCGCCCGTGCTGCTCGTTCTGGTGGATTTGCAACTGACACGGATCAGATCGTTGTCACCGCTGGTGTTCCGTTCAACGTGCCCGGCACGACCAATATCCTGCGGATCGCGCCTTGCGACGAAAGGCTGATCTATAACACGGATCCTGGCTGATCAGGCGGGTATGACATTCTGCCCGACCGGTTCCTTGACGATTTCCATCACGGTAAAGGAACTGGTCTGGTGAATGCCCGGAAGCTTATTGATCTTTTCCCCCAGGGTCTGGCGGAAATGGGCGATGTCGCGTGTGCGAACGGTTAACAGATAATCAAACGACCCCGCCACCATCAGGCAGCTTTCGATTTCGGTGACATCGCGCACGGCATCGTTGAATTTATCCAATGAGTTCTCAGACGTTGCAGCCAGGGAAACCTGCACAACCGTCATATGCCCGAGACCCAACCGCTCCTTGTCCAGAACGGCGCTGTATCCGGTGATATAGCCGGTTCTTTCCAGTCGTTTTACACGCTCTGAGCACGGGGTGTTGGTCAGGTTTACCCGCATGGCAAGCTCGACGATTGGCAGGCGGCCATTGGCTTCCAATTCCTGCAGGATGCGTTGATCGATCTTGTCCAATTCTCTGTCCATTAGGTAAATTCCCTGTAATTTTGGCGCATAATGGGATAATTTACTGAGAATAGACCAAAAATAATACCATTTCCTAGTGATTTTTCCTGATACTGACTTGAGGGCAGTCTACAATAAATGCTCCAAGTTCCGGCTGCCCTGCCGGGGGCACGGGCCCCGGTCAAATGAACAATAAATGGAGGAACGAGATGACAACAAAAATTGTCATAGGACTGGACGGGACAGAATCCGGAGAACGTGCCATCGCCTTCGCCAAAGATTTGGCTGAAAGAATTGGTTCATGCGAGCTTCTGGTTGCATATGTCATTGAATGGTCGCCCTACACTTTTCAGACACCTGAAGAAAACGCAAAGCGGCACATGCGGCGTGAGGAGGAGATTGAACTAGCAACGACACGGGTGGTGGCACCCGCCGTCGACGCCCTGAAGGCCGCGGGTTTCGCCGCGACCGGAGTGGTGCGCCACGGAGATGTGGCTGAAACGCTGAATGCCATCACGGTAGACAGCAAGGCCGTACAGATTGTCGTTGGACGCTCGTCCGCGGATGGCCTCAAAAAGCGTATCTTCGGCAGCTCAACGCAAAACCTTGTAATGCATGCCGATGTACCGGTCACGGTCGTGAATTGAGGGAGGCACAGGAATGAAAACACTATCTCAACTGGGATTGGCAGCCGCCACCCTGATGGCCAGCCCCGTCGCCGCGCAAGAGGCGCCCGGGTTGGACGAAAAGATCAATCAGGCTTTTGCTGATATCACTGGGCCATTCGTTAGCTTCATATTCGCACCAATTCCCGGGACAGGATTTCCCTGGATCGTGATGTGGTTGGTTATCGCGGCGTCGGTCTTTACTCTGTACTTTGCTTTTGTGCAGATGCGCTTTTTCGGCCACGCGATAAGTCTGGTCAAAGGCGACTATTCCGATCCCAACGATGCTGGTGAGGTTAGCCACTTTCAGGCATTGGCCACTGCCCTGTCGGGCACGGTCGGGCTTGGCAATATCGCAGGCGTTGCCGTTGCTGTTGGCATTGGTGGCCCCGGGGCGACCTTCTGGATGATCCTGGCTGGTCTTCTGGGCATGGCGTCAAAATTCACCGAATGTACACTTGGCGTAAAGTATCGCAACGAATACGAAGACGGCAGCGTCTCGGGCGGCCCGATGTACTATATGTCCAAGGGTTTTGACGAGCTTGGCCTGCCCGGAGGTAAGATCCTGGCGGTTGTGTTCTCGATCTTCTGTATTCTTGGAGCGCTGGGCGGGGGCAACATGTTTCAGGCCAATCAGGCGCATCAGCAGATTGCAGGCATCGTCGGGAATTACCCGGGTTGGATCACCGGTGTGGTCTTTGCGGTTGTCGTGTTCATGGTGATCGTCGGTGGACTTAAATCCATCGCGCGAGTGACTGAAAAAGTTGTGCCCTTTATGGGCGTGATGTATGTCGCGGCGGCTCTGGTCATCATCGTCATGAATGCGGATATGATCGGTTGGGCCTTTGGTCAGATCTTTGCCGGTGCGTTTACCGGTCTTGGTGTGGCCGGCGGAATGGTCGGTGCTCTAATCCAGGGCTTCAAACGGGCCGCGTTCTCGAACGAGGCCGGCGTTGGGTCTGCTGCGATTGCCCACTCGGCGGTGCGCACAAAGGAGCCGATCACAGAAGGCTTTGTTTCGCTGCTTGAGCCGTTCATCGATACGGTCGTGATCTGTACCATGACCGCGCTGGTGATCATCATCACACAGCAGCTGATCATCGACCCCGAGACCGGCAACTATATGTTGAACGAAGCAGGAAGCGCTATTGCGACCGTTGACGGCAACTCGGGCGTCAGCCTGACCTCTGCCGCCTTTGGCAGCGCGTTCAGCTGGTTCCCCTATGTTCTGGCGATTGCGGTGATCCTGTTTGCTTTCTCGACTATGATCAGCTGGTCCTACTATGGCCTGAAGGCCTGGACCTATCTGTTCGGTGAGGGGCACACCAAAGAGCTGGTGTTCAAGATCATCTTCTGCGTCTTCGTGGTGATCGGTGCTGCGGCCAACCTCGGCCCGGTTATCGACTTCTCGGATGCGGCGATCTTTGCGATGGCGGTTGTGAACGTCTTTGCGCTCTACTTCCTGATGAAGATCGTTCGTCAGGAACTGGCATCGTATAGTGAAAGACTGAAAAGCGGTGAGATCCGCAAATACGGTCACTAAATAGACCACCGGGGCGGCCTGCGTCGCCCCGGTGCCTGACTGGGCTGCTAAAATTGCAGATTCAGCCAAAACCCCCTTGCCAGTATGGTCGAACTTGCGTAAACGGCGCTTCTGATCGCGTGACCGGCCGAGATGGCATGCCGAGTCGCGTTTCGAACCGAACCCCGAAAGGAGACGGAAATGCCTAAGATGAAGACAAAGTCGAGCGCCAAAAAGCGCTTTAAGGTGACTGCGACCGGTAAGGTCCTTGCTGGCCAGGCCGGCAAACGTCACGGCATGATCAAGCGGACCAAGAAATTCATCCGCGATGCTCGTGGCAACACCACCCTGTCCGCCCCCGACGCCAAAATCGTCAAGGGCTATATGCCCTACGATCGATAAGAGGAGATTAAGACATGTCCCGCGTTAAAGGTGGAACCGTAACTCACGCCCGTCACAAGAAGGTTATCAAGGCCGCCAAAGGTTACTATGGCCGCCGCAAAAGCACCTTCAAGGTTGCCCGTCAGGCCGTAGACAAGGCCAACCAATATGCAACCCGCGACCGTAAGAACCGCAAGCGTAACTTCCGCGCGCTGTGGATCCAGCGGATCAACGCTGCTGTGCGTTCGCATGACGAAGCCCTGACATATTCCCGCTTCATCAACGGCCTGAACCTGGCCGGTATTGAAGTGGACCGTAAAGTTCTGGCCGATCTGGCCGTGCACGAACCGGAAGCGTTCGGCGCGATCGTCGCCCAGGCTCAGGCTGCTCTGACCGCCTGATCCTCTGTAAAGAGACAGTGAATAAAGGGCCGTTCCGTTTGGGGCGGCCTTTTTTGTTACTGGTAACTGGCAGGGTCCACTTTGAACCAAGAAGGCCGGATGCTGTGCAATGTCTGTCTGCCCGATTACTGAGAACGGTCAAACGATCTTGGGTTTATTTGCGATTTGGCTCACATAGGACATAAAACCAAAAAACATCTTGGCAGATAGTCTGCGTTTCGCTTCTGATTTCAAAGCCTCTGCAGTTTCGGAAAATAACAGACCCTCTTCCACCATGCGGTCCGCTCCGCGTTCAATTACGGTGAGAAAATAGGTCGCTTCCCCTTCTGCCACATATCCATGACCTTTCCGGGCCCCAAGTTGAAATCCGGCATCGACCAGGATGCCTGAAATCTGACGCATTATCCAAAGATTAGTGACATTTTGATTGATCATGAATTTGATGAGTTGATCGAGCGGATCAAAGTCCGCGATCTGCGCAGTTGCGGTACTGTAGTCGCCATCGCAAATTGCCAGCACACCTCCGGGCTTCAAAAGGCGGAAGGCCTCTTGAACAACGTCTTCAGGTCCAGGGACGTGGCACAACAACGTGTGCATTAACACAAGGTCAAAGGTCTCGCTTTCAAAACCTGTGTTTTTGGCATCCCCGATATCGAAGCTAAGTCGATCATCATCCCCAAAGCTCTTCTGGGCCCGTGTGACCATGACGGGCGAGGGTTCAATTCCATGGGCCGTTGCGGCTCCTGCAAGCTCCAACAAATCTCGGGTAACGTGTCCTGTTCCTGAACCAAGCTCCAGCGCCCGTGCACCTTTGGGGAGCCTCAGGTTTTCCATGTAGGCTTTGCGAATTGCAATCTGCGCAGGCTCTAAACAGCGCACTTCCATTGCTGTTGCGATCCGCTCTTGAAGGGCGGTGTCTTGCGCGCCGAGGTCAGAGTATGGATCGGCCATAAGTTAACTCATTTGAAATGGACCACAGGAGGACATGATAGACCAACATTTTCATCGGCACCAATAGCGGCCATTGAGGTCCATTGGTCGTGTGACGGGGCATCTCCGGCCCTCTGTCCCCTAGCTACACCAGCAACACGTAGGGGCTTCGCCGTCATCATGTGTGAAGTTGGCTCCTGAAAACCGCAACTCAGCGCGTAATATGCCGCCTGGTTTCGGCCATACCAATACCCTTTGTCAGGCTGAGTATGCCTATTCTCAAAGCGGCCTGTCAGGATGCAGGATCACCAACTATCGTGTTCAGTTCGCGCTCAGAGATTTTGGTGCCGCACCTTCTTTGCGCCGTTCATCCCGACCAAGACCTGCACGCGGCACCAAATGTTGTCAAATTCGTTGCGACCACCCCATGCCACACAAACGCCCAGCATGGGATTTCTTTAGAGTGCTGCCTTGCGGCTTTCGTCCAGATAAATCTCACGCAGACGTTTGGCTATGGGTCCCGGCGTGCCGTCGCCCAGCGCTGTGCCGTCAATTTCAACCACAGGCATGACAAAAGCACTGGCAGAGGTGGTGAACGCCTCATCGGCCTCCTTGGCCTCGTCGATAGTGAACAGGCGTTCTTCGACAACCATCTGCGCTTCGGCTGCCATTCGCAGAACGGCCTTGCGGGTGATGCCGTGCAGGATGTCGCTCGACAACGGCCGGGTGACAATCTTGTTGCCTTTGACAAAATACGCGTTGTTGCTGGTGCCCTCGGTCACATAGCCGCCTTCCACCATCCAGGCATCATCACAGCCCGCAGCCTTGGCCATCATCTTGCCCAGCGAGGGATAGAGCAGTTGTGTCGTCTTGATGTCGCGCCGGCCCCAACGGATATCCTCGATCGAGATGACCTTGGCACCTTTCCGGGCAGCAGGGCTGTCTGCCAGACCCGGCTTGTTTTGGGTGAACAAAACCAGTGTGGGTTTGGTATCAGCCGCAGGAAATGCAAAATCTCGGTCGCCGTCGCTGCCGCGCGTGACCTGGAGATAGACCAGCCCCTCTTCAATGCCGTTCAACTCAACCAGCTTGCGGTGGATCTCCAGCAGCTCGTCCTTCGCGCAGGGTTCAGCCATCTGTAATTCGTCCAGCGAGCGCTTGAGGCGGACCGCGTGGCCTTCGAAGTCGATCAGCTTGCCGTCCAGAACGCTGGTCACCTCATACACGGCATCGGCCATCAGGAAGCCACGATCAAAGATCGACACTGTGGCTTCGGTTTCGGGCAGGTAGTCGCCATTCACATAAACGGTGCGGGTCATGTCAATCTCCTTAGCCCCAGAGCGCCGCCAATGGCGGGTACACTCCGGCATCATCAAAAGTCAGCGGGTTGTCGCGGTCTTCGGCCAACAGAAGTGGTCCGTCAAGGTCCGTTACCATCGCACCCTGCGCCAGCAATGTCGCAGGGGCCATCGCCAAAGAGCTGCCGACCATACAGCCGACCATGATGTCATAGCCTTCAGCAATCGCCGCTTTGCGCAGCTCCAGCGCTTCGGTCAGACCTCCGGTCTTGTCGAGCTTGATGTTGATCACATCATATTTGCCCTTCAGTTTGGGCAGGCTGGCACGATCATGGCAGGATTCGTCGGCGCATACGGGAACCGGGCGCTCCATCCCGATCAGCGCGTCATCGTCACCGGCGGGCAGAGGTTGCTCGACCAAGGCCACACCCAGGCGCACAAGATGTGGCGCAAGATCGGTGTAAACGGCGGCGGACCAACCTTCATTTGCGTCCACGATGATTGTCGCATCCGGTGCGCCTGCGCGAACGGCTTCAAGTCGGGGCATGTCATCCGGCGTGCCCAGTTTGATCTTTAAAAGCGGGCGATGTGCATTCGCAGCCGCCTGCGCCTGCATCGCCTCGGCGGTGTCCAATGACAATGTATAGGCCGTGATTTCGGGGCCCGGCTGAGGCAGCCCAGCCAGATTCCAGACGCGTTTACCGGCACGCTTGGCCTCAAGATCCCACAGCGCACAATCTACGGCATTCCGTGCAGCGCCCGCAGGCAATAGGTCCATCAGTTGCACTCGGTCGAAACTGTCGGGCAATCCGGCAATTTCAGCCTCGACCGAATCCAGTGTTTCACCATAACGCGCATAGGGCACACATTCGCCCCAGCCCTGATACTGGCCGTCAGAAATGCGTACAGTCAGAACCTTGGCCTCGGTCCGTGACCCACGTGAAATTGTAAAGACCTGAGCCAGCCTGAATACATCGCGAGAGACGTCAATTTGCATAACATACCTTTTCCTGGCTGAGCCGCCCGGATTTTCCAATTTAGATCCGGGCCGGCGGGACCAGACCGCTTTATACTGCTGCCAGCGCGTCGACCAGCTTGCCTGCACCAAAACGGAACGGGTCCGTCGCGGGCAGCCCCATGTCGGCTTCGACCTGTGCCAGATAGGCGGATGCGTCTGCTTCGCTCATATGCTGCGTGTTGACCGAAACACCGATGACCTGACACTCAGGATTGGCAACCTTGGCCAGCGCCAGCGCCGTGTCCCGCAGAGCCTGCAAAGATGGCAAACTATAGGTCGGCAGACCGCGCATATGCTCGCGGGTGGGTTCATGGGACAGGATCAACGCGTCCGGTTGACCGCCATGGATCAACGCCATTGTCACACCGGAATATGACACATGAAACAGTGACCCTTGCCCTTCGATCAAATCCCAGTGGTCGTCATCATTGTCGGGTGTCAGCCATTCGACCGATCCCGCCATGAAATCTGCGATCACCGCGTCCAGCGGTACACCGTCACCGGTGATCAGAATGCCAGTCTGGCCAGTAGCTCGGAAGGTCGACTTCATGCCACGCTTGCGCATCTCGGCATCCATAGCCATCGCGGTGTACATCTTGCCAACCGAACAATCGGTGCCCACGGCAAGACAGCGCTTACCTTTACGTTTGATGCCGTTGGCGATTGGGTAGTCGACCGACGGAACCCGCACATCATGCAGCTTGCGGCCTGTTGCTTCGGCGACTGCGACTAGATCGGGTTCATCATACAAAAGGTTGTGCAGGCCCGAGGCCAGGTCGAAACCTTCCTCCAATGCCATGACCAGCACCTTTTTCCATTCCTGACTGATCACACCGCCACGATTGGCCACGCCAATGACCAAAGTCTTGGCCCCGGCCTCTTTGGCCTTAGCCAGGGACATGTCGGTCAGGCCCAGATCGGCTTTACAGCCCTCCATCCGGTATTGACCCACGGCGTTTTCCGGACGCCAGTCCTTGATTCCAACGGCAACCTTGGCCGCCAGCTGGTCGGGCGCATCGCCCAAAAACAACAAATACGGTGTCTCGATCATTGCGGTGCACTCCTTTGATTCTGGCGCAGGCTATGGGACGGGCAAGGCGAGTGTTTCTCGATTTCGCCCAGCATCGCTGGATCCCGCAGGAAAATTTCGCGCAAATATCGCAGCTTGCGCAAAATTCTTTCAAGTTTTTAAAGCGATTAAACTTTAATCACCAGAGACACGGCGCATTGCGGCGAATGCTGCGACTGCATTGCCGCAGATGCACAAACATGCTTGCGGAGACCTGCGCAATTTAATACCTCATAAGACAACAAAATCGCAATTTCCTTTCCTGCACGAGGTCCAGATGAGCTTTCGCATTCAACCCGCCGCCCCCGCGCGCCCCAACCGTTGTCAGTTGTTTGGCCCCGGGTCGAACACCAAGCTGTTCCCCAAGATGGCGGCCTCTGCGGCGGATGTGATCAATCTTGATCTTGAGGATTCGGTTGCACCATCTGACAAGGACACAGCGCGTGCCAATGTCATCGAGGCGCTGAACACCCTCGATTGGAGCACTAAATACATGTCCGTACGAATCAACGGGCTGGATACGCCTTACTGGTACCGCGACGTCGTGGATGTGATGGAGCAGGCCGGAGATCGACTGGACCAGATCATGATCCCCAAGGTCGGTTGTGCGGCGGATGTCTATGCGGTGGACGCGTTGGTCACCGCCATCGAACGCGCAAAAGGCCGTACTAAACCGATCAGCTTTGAGGTCATCATCGAATCCGCAGCTGGCCTCGCCCATGTCGAAGAAATCGCTGCCTCGTCCCCCCGGATGCAAGCCATGAGCCTTGGGGCCGCCGACTTTGCGGCCTCGATGGGCATGCAGACAACTGGCATCGGCGGCACGCAGGAAAATTATTACATGCTGCGCGAAGGTGAAAAACACTGGTCCGACCCGTGGCACTGGGCGCAGGCCGCCATCGTTGCCGCCTGCCGCACCCATGGCGTGCTGCCGGTGGATGGACCGTTCGGCGATTTCAGCGATGACGAAGGCTATATCGCGCAGGCCAAACGTTCTGCCACTTTGGGCATGGTCGGCAAATGGGCAATCCACCCCAAACAGATCGCGCTGGCCAACCAGGTCTTCACCCCCTCGGACGAGGCGGTGTCAGAGGCCCGCGAAATCTTGGCCGCCATGGAGCAAGCCAAGGCCAATGGCGAAGGTGCGACGGTCTACAAAGGGCGTCTGGTCGATATCGCCTCGATCAAACAGGCCGAGGTGATCGTGGCCCAGGCCGAATTGATCGCTGCCAATAGCTAAAAGTAGAAAGGCGCCTCACCGGGCGCCTTTTTCTTACCGTCCGAAGACATCATTGGGTGTCCAGGTGAACCTTTCGCCCTTTTTACCAGATTTCATCATCAGACAGGATGTTCCGAGCTTCTGGAAATAGATGATCTTGAGCGCGTACCACCCGGCTTTGGGCACATCGACTTCGGTCCGCTGATTGGCCTCGCAGCCCTGAATGCCCGAGACTTGTCCAATGTTCTGGCCTCCGACGAATGCCTCTATCCCGTCATTTGACCACGTTTCCAACTCGTAGATTCCAGCAGAGTCGAACCGCATGTACCCCGTAATCTCGGCGGCGACATTGTAAGCGCCGTCAAACGTCATGACGTCCTGACCCTTACTGGTGTCCCTGTAATCCAAGCCCCGCAACGGTTGTCCGGGCTGCGCTTTAGACAGCATGCTTTTTGCATGGCTCAGATCTCGGATCTTCTTGTGTTGATTGCCAGTGCCAAAGTAATTCACATTCAATCCCGCCTTGGGGCTGGGCTGTGGGTTGGCAGGTTGCAGTTTTAACGGAGCTGCAAAAGATGCACCCGCAATCATCACCAAAGTTGCGACCAGTGCTCCGGTCCGAACAAGTTTCATCGTCTTCTCCCTGAATACGACCGGTTGGGGTTGTCCCCATTTTTGGTCAAATCTTTGGCAAGACAGTAAAACGTGAATCCAACTCCGGCAAGCCGGTACAGAATCATCTTTCCAATGTCAGGCCCGCATATCCTTGGGCGAGCCCATGACGACATAGGACGTGATCGACGTGACATGGGGCAAAGTCCCCAGAACTTCGGTGTGAAAAGTTTTGTAAGACGACAGATCGGCACATTCCACGCGCAACAGGTATTCGATCGTGCCGGTGATGTTATGGCACTCCACCACCTCAGGCGCGCGCTGCAATGCACGCTCGAACCCTTCCTGAGCGGCCTTTGTATGTTCGCCCAGCCCCACGCCAATATATGCGACAAAGCCGATGCCCAGCGCAGGTGGGTTCAATACAGCACGATAGC
Source organism: Ruegeria sp. YTSA219 (assembly GCF_059609985.1). NCBI lineage: Bacteria > Pseudomonadati > Pseudomonadota > Alphaproteobacteria > Rhodobacterales > Roseobacteraceae > Ruegeria > Ruegeria sp. YTSA219. The sequence goes on along the minus strand of NZ_JBXWMT010000009.1, from coordinate 148,115 downwards.
CCGAGATCACGCCCGCGCGCTCTAATTCCTGAACACGGCGCAAACAGGCCGAGGCTGACAGCCCGACCCGATCGGCCAATTCAAGGTTGCTTATCCGCCCATCACGTGTCAGCTCACGCAATATATGGCGATTTATATCATCCAACTTGATCATTAATTGCAGAATTACCGCAATAACCAGCGCAAACGCAATTTCATTTGGGCGGATTCCATCAATTATCTGCGCTATGAACCCTGAATTGCTTTTTGCCCTCGTCACCTTTGCCTTCGTCTCGTCGATCACGCCGGGACCCAATAACCTGATGCTGATGGCCTCGGGCGCGAATTTCGGGTTTCGACGCACAATCCCACATATGTTCGGAATCGGGTTGGGCTTTACAGTCATGGTCCTTCTGGTCGGAACGGGGCTGGTGCAGGTGTTTGATGCCTATCCAATCAGCTATACCGTGTTGAAAGCGGCGTCGGTGGCCTATCTGCTGTATCTGGCATGGAAAATCGCGCATTCGGCCCCAGCCGAAGCGGGCGCACCTGCGGGGACACCGATGACGTTTTTACAGGCCGCAGCATTCCAATGGGTCAATCCAAAAGCCTGGGCCATGGCCCTGACAGCAACAACCGTATACACCCCCGATCGCTCCCTGAACGCCATCGTCATTGTCGCGATTGTTTTCGGCGCAATCAATTTGCCCTCGGTCAGCACATGGACGGTACTCGGGCAGCAGATGGCGCGGATTCTCACGAACCCACACCGACTGATGCTGTTCAACTGGGTGATGGCGGGGCTGCTGGTCGCGTCGCTCTACCCTGTGCTTTGGCCCGTTTGAGAACGCTCGCAGGCTGACAATGACCGGTCATCAAGGCCCTTTTGAGGGTGAATACGGGCACCCCTACCAACCCTTTGAATCTTGCTGAGTTGCATCCGGGGCAACGTCAGGCCATATAGCAGGGAACTTCCGCGTTGAGAGGCGTCATGACCCAGTATCTGGAATTCGAAAAACCTTTGGCCGAGATCGAAGGAAAGGCCGAGGAACTGCGTGCGCTGGCGCGCGCCAATGAAGAGATGGATGTGGCCGCAGAGGCCGCCGCTCTGGATGCCAAGGCTGAAAAGCTGTTGGACGAACTCTATGCCGATCTGACGCCATGGAGAAAATGTCAGGTCGCTCGTCACCCTGGACGTCCCCATTGCAAAGACTACGTGGAAGATCTGTTCACCGAATTCACACCTCTGGCAGGCGATCGGAATTTTGCTGACGACCTGGCCGTGATCGGCGGTCTGGCGCGGTTCAACGATCAACCCGTTATGGTGATCGGCCACGAAAAGGGCAGCGACACCAAATCGCGCATCGAACGCAATTTCGGCATGGCTCGCCCCGAAGGGTATCGCAAGGCTGTCCGACTGATGGAAATGGCAGGACGCTTTGGACTGCCGGTTATCACCTTGATCGACACGGCTGGCGCCTATCCCGGCAAAGGCGCCGAAGAGCGCGGCCAGTCCGAGGCGATTGCCCGCTCGACCGAAATGTGCCTGAAGATCGGCGTCCCGTTGGTCTCGGTCATCATCGGCGAAGGTGGATCAGGCGGTGCGGTGGCTTTTGCAACGGCAAACCGTGTCGCGATGCTGGAGCATTCGGTCTATTCGGTCATTTCACCCGAAGGCTGCGCCTCGATCCTTTGGAAAGATTCAGAGAAAATGCGCGAAGCAGCCGAAGCGTTGCGGCTGACCGCGCAAGACCTGCACAAGCTGGGCGTTTGCGACCGGATCATTTCGGAACCCAAGGGCGGCGCACATCGCGATCGCGCTGCGACCGTGGACTCCGTGCGGGATGCGATTACGGCGATGCTCAAGGATCTGGACGGCAAGGATTCCGCCGCCCTGATCAGAGATCGTCGTCAAAAATTCCTCGACATCGGCTCAAAAGGGCTGGCTGCGTAACCCTCAGCCCCCCAACTGCCTCAGCAGCGCAACTGAGGGCTCTCCGGTCGCGGGCAGCCCATTGGCCCGCTGGTACGCAGAAATCGCGGATGTCGTGTTATTCCCGATGACACCATCCGCCCCTTGCGTATCGTAGCCCGCGGATGTCAAACGGCGCTGCAACTCTTTGCGGTTCTCAAGTGTCAGCCCAGTCTCATCCGGGCCGAACGAGGCCTGGAACGGCGCCCCTCCGGCAATTCGGTCTGATAGATGCCCTACCCCGATCGCATAGCTGTCCGAGTTATTATACCGTTTGATCACCTGAAAATTGCGGAACACGGCAATGCGGGGCCCTGGCACCTGGGGTTGCAGCACAGCAACCGGCGTACCGGATACCGTCCCGGCCTCACCGCCCCAGGGCTGCCCGCGCACCCAACCGGAACGCGCCAGATAAGCCGCCGTTGATGCCAGCGAATCCGTTGGATCGTCGGACCAGATATCGCGCCGTCCATCGCCGGTGAAATCCACCGCATAGGCCAGATAAGAGGTCGGAATGAACTGCGTGTGCCCCATGGCACCGGCCCAACTGCCTGTCATGTTGGCAGGCGTCGTGTCGCCGTTCTGTAGAATCTTCATCGCTGCCATCAGTTGGCTCTCAAAGAACTGCCCGCGCCGACCGTCATAGGCCAGCGTCGACAGGGCCGATACAACAGGCACATCCCCACGCCGCGCACCATAGCGGCTTTCCAGCCCCCAAATCGCCACGACAACTTCTTTGTCCACGCCGTACTGCGCCTCGATCTGAGACAGCGTTCCCGCATGACGCACCAGCATTTGCTTGCCGGTCGCGATCCGTTCATCCGAGGTTGCAATCGCCAGGTAGTCTTCAAGCGACCTCTTGAACTCGACCTGATTTCGGTCCCGCTCGATCACTCCGGGCAGATATCCGGCGCCCTGGAAGGCGCGGTTAATTGTGCTTTGCGAAATCCCCTGTGCGGCCGCGCGGCTTTTGAAGCCCGCCACCCAGGCGTCCCAGCCCGCGTTCCGAACCGGTTGCATGCGCGCGGCCGGCGCCGAAGGAGAAGGCACGCTGTCCGTACAGGCAACCAACAAGCCGGAGCCCAGCCCAAGGGAAAATAACCGTCGATCAATCATGGTTGAAAACTGCTCTTATCGTGATTTCTCACAGCCTAGCGCAGAGAAATCGCCGGGGCCAGAACAGCGATACCGAACCGGGCGATTTCGGCAGCTTCGGCAACAAGCCGCTTAGCTGACCAGCATCCGCAGGCCCTGTGTAACATCCGAGCGAACCGCAAGGCGCAGACCCGGCTCATCCCCGGCCTTTAGCGCCGCAATTATCAGCTTGTGGTGATGCGGTGGTTCCGTTCGCCGCAGCCGCCCATAAAGCGCGCGCATCGTCGGCCCAAGCTGCAACCATACGGTTTCAGCAATCGCCAGCATCGCCGGGGCCTGCGCCCGCAGATACAGAGTTCGGTGAAATTCCAGATTGGTGCGAATATATCCAACGGCATCCCGTTTGGTGACCATCTCGGCTACCGTCATGTTGATGCTCTGCAATCGGTCAATCAGGGCAATATGCGCTCGGGGCAATGCCCGGCTGGCCAGCTCGACCTCAAGCAAGGCCCGCAGCGCAGCAAGCTCCTCGATCCGGTCATTGGTCAGCTCGGGCGTCGAGACGCGGCCCGAGGACGACAGAAACAGCGCCCCTTCAGCCGCAAGCCGACGCACCGCCTCGCGGGCCGGTGTCATCGAGACTCCGAACTCTTTGCCAATTCCCCGCAAGGTCAGCGCCTGACCGGGGGCGACGTCGCCATGCATGATGCGGGATCGCAGGGCCCGGTACACCCGGTCATGCGTTGCGGTCTGCGTTTCCGAGGGGCGTGTGTTCAACATGTCTCTATGTGATCACAAACACCGCACAGGTCAACTCGCAGGCGCATCAAATCTGTACTGATGCAACTGCGCCCCGTTGTCACGCAGCCAGCGCCGCTGTTCTTTGTAATCTCCGAATAACCGCTCGACCTGGGCCCAAAAGGCTGGGGAATGGTTCATCTCGGCCAGATGCGCCACCTCATGTGCGGCAACATAATGCAGGACGTCTGGTGGAGCGAGAATCAGCCGCCAGGAAAACATCAACCCACCCTCAGAACTGCATGATCCCCAGCGCGATCGGGTATCCCGAATGGAGATGCTGGCATAAGCCCTACCCAACATCGCTGCGTAGTCATCACATGCGCCGGTCAGCCGGTCGCGTGCCAGTTCTTTCAAAAAGCGCGCCAAACGTCGCGCTTCAGCGCCTTCAGGTACTGAAATCTGATCCGCCTGCAACAGAACGCGTCGGCCCGTTGCCCGGACAATGCGCCGTTGGGTGCCCTCAACAGGAATATGCTGCCCAAATTGAACCACCGAGGGGTCTGGCCGATCACTCAGGTGCTGCCGAATCCAGCTTTCTTTTTGGCGGGCAAAGTTCAACGCATCGGATTCAGCAACGCCATTTGGATAGGTCAGTGTAACACGCCCGTCCAACTGGGATATACGCAGACTGATCCGCCGTGCCCGCGCCGATTTGCGCAATGTCAGCGGCACCGGAGGCGATCCTGGCAGTGCGTGATCTCCCATAGGTCTGTTTCTCCTGCTCAAAGGCTTTGACAGTGCCCGCTGCTTGTGGCACCTGACCTGAATCGTCGATACGACTCACCTGATATCAAGGGGATTGGACATGCCCAAGGAAGAATGGGGTGTAAAGCGCGTTTGCCCGACCACCGGTAAACGGTTTTATGACCTGAACAAAGACCCGATCGTTAGCCCTTATACCGGCGAGATCGTGGAACTCGAAACCGGTAAAAGCCGGATGATCGCAGCAGATGCAGAAGATGCCGCATCGGCCAAGGCGCGCGAAAACGCACCTGAGGAAGAACTGGTTCTGGATGACGACGACGATGTCGAAGTCGATCTGGATGATGATCTGCTGGATGACGATGATGACAGCAGTGATGAAGTTCCGCTGGACGACATCACTGACATTCCAGCAGAGGACGATAGCTGATCACGGTCAGAGGCGGCCTCGCGCCGCCTCGCGCCATTTGCAATCTGGTTGCAAAATTTTAACGGCGACGCCTGTTTTTGGACTTGCGCTTAGCGCCACTGTCTCATAAACGTCCGCCCACTGCTTCTGCAGTACCTGTATGGGGCCTTAGCTCAGTTGGGAGAGCGCTTGCATGGCATGCAAGAGGTCAGGGGTTCGACTCCCCTAGGCTCCACCAAAACCTCATTCAGATATTTTGCGTCACTTAAGACTCTGAATAGAAAAGATAATTCTCCGGTTCGAAGACCCGATTTGGAAGAGTAACTTCCCTTCTGAACAAATAGCATTCTAAGCAGCGCTCTCTTGCCCCTATAGTCGCTTTTTTTCCATACTTTCCAAGATTTTGACAGAATTTCGGCGACCGGTTCGAACATCTCTTCAAAATTCCTTTGCGGAACTTCGAAATCTTCCAACTTCCGCTTGAGCTCTTCCTGCTTCATCGTCTGTCTGGCTACAGGAATGGCAACCCACACGTTGCGGACTTTTCCGCCGCTCCACCCATGATTGACAATATCTGGTCTGTAGCACATTGCGACAATAGTGACGTGTGCTTGTTTCAAGTTTCAATCCTGGCCGCTTTGATCGGATTGGGCCTTGTAGTAAGGAATCTTGGTATTGCGGCCTGATCCAGGCAATATTGCCAAATCAAAGCGGTCTCAATCGAGAGCTGCGCCCACCCCAGAGTTTGATGCGGTAATGTTTACCGCTGTCAACTCAGCCAAGGATGGGCGAGACAGACATCCCCTAGCCCAATACTGCTGTAACCGCGCGCAGAGTTGCCGCGACGACGGTATCAGCTTCTTCACGACTCAGGCAAAACGGTGGCGCGAAGCCCAAGATGTCGCCTTGCGGCATAGCGCGTGCGATGACCTTATCCTGTGCCAAAAGAGCGGCTGAGACTTGCGGGCCGATCTTGTCCGCGGAGTCAAAGAAGGTGCGGCTATCTTTATCCTTCACGAACTCGACCGCGCACAACATTCCTTCGCCGCGCACATCGCCGACATTGCCGTGTGCTGACAGTGCATCCTTCATTGACTGTTTCAGATAAGCGCCGACGTTGCCTGCGTTTTCGATCAGGTTCAGATCATCAATCAATTTGAGGTTTGCCACACCGGCCGCGGCCCCGATCGGGTGTGCCGAATAGGTCCAGCCGTGGCCGATGGCGCCGTTTTCATCTGTGCCCTGTTCCAGCACCTTCCAAACTTTTTCCGAAACAATCGAACCTGACAGCGGTGCGTAGGCCGAGGTGAGGCCTTTGGCGATGGTGATGATATCGGATTCCAAGCCGTAATGCTCAGAGCCGAACATGCTGCCCAGGCGGCCAAACCCGGTCACAACTTCATCGGCAACCAACAGGATGTCATGCTTGCGCAATACGGTCTGGATGGCGGCCCAGTAGCCTTCGGGCGGGGGCACGATACCACCGGTTCCCAGCACCGGCTCGCCAATAAATGCGGCGATTGTATCAGCGCCTTCACGTTCAATCAGCGCCTCCAGTTCAGTAACGCAATGCGCGACGAATTCGGCTTCGCTTTGGTCCAGATTATCGCGGCGGAAATAATAGGGCGCTTCGGTATGAACCACCTGCGTGAGCGGCAGATCGAACTTTTTGTGGAATAGTTCCAGCCCAGTCAGCGACCCGGTGACAAGGCCCGAGCCATGATACCCGCGCCAGCGCGAGATGATCTTTTTCTTTTCGGGGCGACCCAGGATATTGTTGTAATACCATATTAATTTGACGTTGGTCTCATTTGCATCTGAACCGCCCAGGCCGAAATAGACCTTGGACATGTTCGAAGGCGCGCGATCAAGGATCATCTTGGACAGGGTGATGGAGGCTTCTGTTCCGTGGCCTACGTAGGAATGATAATAGGCCAACTCGCGGGCTTGATCCGCAATCGCTTCGGCAATTTCCTGACGGCCATATCCCACATTCACGCAATAAAGTCCTGCAAAGGCGTCCAGCAATTTGGTACCATCACGGTCTTCGATATGGACCCCGCTTGCGGTTTTGATCACACGGGTCGCTGTTTCGCCCCGCGCGTGCTGGGCCAGATGAGTGGAGGGATGGAAAAAGTTCTCGCGGTCCCATTGGTCAAGTTGATCGTTCTTCAGCATCTTTTCACTCCTCATGCCCAGTCGCGGCAGACATATTTGATTTCGGTAAACTCTTCCATTCCCCGTCTTGCCCCTTCACGGCCCAGACCGGATTGTTTGGTGCCGCCAAAGGGGATCGGCGCGCCGGTGACCTTGGTGCGATTCACCGCCACCATGCCAAATTGCAATGCACGAGATACGCGGTAAATACGGCGTGGGTCATGGCTGTGCAGATACGCAACCAAACCGTATTCGGTGTCATTGGCCCGGGCGATCACCTCTTCTTCGGTATCAAAGGGCGCAATGGCCGCCACAGGGCCAAATGTTTCCTCTGACATAAGCACGGCATCGGCGGGCACGTCGGTCAGAACCGTGGGCTGATAAAACAGCGGGCCGAGAGGATCCCTTGCACCTCCGCACGCCAGTTTGGCCCCCTTGGCCAGCGCATCGGCGACATGTTCTTCCTGCTTTTGAACCGCCTTTTCATTCATCAGAGGGCCGATGTCGGGGTCGTCCATACCGATGCCAAGGGACAGCCTGCGGGTCGCTTCGGTAAACTGCGAGCAGAATGCGTCGTAAATTGAGCGCTCCACAAATATCCGATTGGCGCCAAGACAGTCCTGCCCGGATGTGGCGAATTTGGCCTTGATCGTTTCAGGAACCGCAATTTCAAGATCGGCCCCTTTGAACACAATCACCGGTGCATGCCCGCCTAGTTCCATTACAAGTTTTTTCACTGTGTCGGCGGACTGACGGTAAAGTAACCGTCCGATTTCGGTGGAGCCTGTAAACGAGAGTGCCCGAACACGGGTGTCTTTCGTCCAAGGTTCGACCACGGTCGAGGCCTGGCCGGTGACCACGTTGAACACGCCCGCCGGAATACCCGCCTTTTCCGCCAGTTCAGCCAACGCGAGGGCCGAAAACGGGGTTTCACCTGAGGGGTGAGCCACAACCGTACATCCCACTGCCATGGCTGCTGCTGCTTTGCGGGTCAGCATGGCAGCAGGGAAATTCCACGGAGTGATCATTGCCACCACCCCGACCGGCTCTAGCCAAACCTCGACCTCGGCATCGGGCAGATGGCTGGTGACGCCTTCAATATTGGGTCGCTTGGCCTCTTCGGCGTAGAATTCTACAAAAGACGCAGCATAATCAATTTCACCGCGCGCCTCGGACAGGGGCTTGCCCTGTTCCAGTACCATGATCCGTGCCAGATCTTCTTTGTGGTGCAGCATCAGGTCGAACCAACGGCGCAGAATGGCGGATCGGTCTTGTGGCAAGAGGCCCGACCAGGTCGGAAAGGCAGCTTGTGCCGCATCCACGGCGGCAGAGGATTCCTCTGCCGAAAGGCTGGCGGCCTCACCGATAACATCGCCAGTTGCCGGATCGGTGACGCGGATGGTGTAACCCGACGAAGCTGCACACCATTTACCATTCACATAGGAAAAACTGCGCGCCAAAGATTTGTCAGCAATATCATCGCGCGCAGAAAGTGCAGTGTCTTTCATGGAAACCTCTCCCTCGATGCCCGACAATGTCGGGCATTACAGGCAAAGGATGAGACCAAATTTCGGGTCCAAAGCAGAGTATTCTGCTGTCAACCATCTCTCAGGCAGAGGGTTACTCCTGCCATCCAGCAATGAGGGAAATCGGCGGAACGCCCTGCCCCTTCACTGGTTTGGTGACAATATAGGTAAAATATTTTTCCAGACCTATGTCAGCATTGAGCATTTCATCAATCAGGCGTTGATAGGCATCGATATCGCGCGTCACGATTTGCAGGATGTAATCAAATCCTCCGCCAAGCGCCCAGCAGGCCAACACTTCTTCATAGCGTTGCATTGCGGCCTCAAAAGCCTGAAAGCTGGCAGCGGTATGATCGGACAGTTCGGCCGCAACAAAAACAGTTACATGTGGCCCAAGTTTGCGCAGGTTGATCTCGGCTCTATATCGCTTGATCAACCCGGCTTTTTCCAACTTTTTCAGCCGCTCCCAGCAGGGGGTGGGCGACAGGCCAACGCGGTCGGCCAAAGCCGTTTTTGTGATGCGCCCGTCGGTTGAAAGCACCCGTAGAATATCCAGATCGCGGGCGTCGAGCCGCATGGTCTCACCTCCGGGGAATAAAGTTATCCAGCGTTCAACCCGATCACCGCCGCGCAATCTCCCGCTTTGATGAGACCGGGAAAGTGGCGACTTATCAAAAGGCCCGTAACTTTGGCGCGGTATTCAATCGGGGCAATCCCGGTGCGATCAACGGGCCAAACGCGGGCCACAACATCGCCTTGGCTGACCTGTTCACCAAGATCAACCATCGGCTCGTAGAGGCCATCGTCTTCCGAGAAAACAAAGCAGTCACCATCGGGCATATCCAGGCGCACGGTGGGGTCAATCTGCATCTCGCCCTTCAGAATTCCAGCGTGAATCAGCACATTGCGCAGGCCCTTTTTTGCAACAGCAATCGACTTGGCTGTTGCAGAGCCACCACCGCCCAATTCTGTTGAAACCAGAACCTTACCCATATCTTCGACCGCGGTGTCGTACATTCCGACATTGTCGATCTCCAGTAGCTGCACCGAATAGGGGGCGTTAAAGGCGGCCATCGCGGCGAAACAGGCCGCTTCATTGGCTTTATCTTCAAGGATATGGGCCGCCGCGAAGGGCACGAAATCCAGCGTTTTTCCGCCCGAGTGAAAATCCACCGCAATATCGGCCATTGGCAAAAGAACGCGCTGGAAATAGTCGGCAATCTTTTCGGTTGGGGTGCCATCTGGCCGGCCCGGAAAGGCACGGTTCATATTGCCTTTGTCGATGGGGGACGTACGTAACCCGGCGCGATAAGCGGGATAATTGAAGGCAGGCACGATGATCACGCGTCCGGTGATGTCCTCGGGCTTTAGCGTAACCGTCAGTTCTTGCAACGCCACGGGCCCTTCATATTCATCGCCATGGTTGGCGCCGGTCAGCAAAGCCGTAGGCCCATCTCCGTTTTTGATAACCGTTAGCGGGATCATAATTGACCCCCAAGCACTGTCATCCCGGCTGTAAGGCAGCCGTAGGAAACCGTGGTGGATACCATCGCAATCCAGCGGGATCGTCGGGGAAATTGGGTTGGGTGTCATTACTCAGTCCTTCACAACCATTTTGCGGGGCACGTTGGCCAGGCACTCATGGCCGGATCTAGTGATGCGGATGCTTTCAGTAATCTCAAAACCCCAATCCTCCATCCAGAGGCCGGTCATGAAATGCAGGGTCATGTTCTCCTGCAGAACCGTCTTGTCGCCGGGACGAAGCGAGAAGGTCCGTTCGCCCCAGTCAGGCGGGTAGCTGACACCGATCGGGTAACCGGTGCGGTTATCTTTGGTGATCCCGTATTTCTTTAGCACGCTGAAGAAGGCAATGGCGACATCCTCGCAGAGGTTGCCCTCTTTTGCAGCCTCCAGCCCGGCCTCCATGCCCTCAAGCACAGCCTTTTCAGCGTCGAGGAATGTTTGCGTGGGCTTTCCAAGGAAGACCGTGCGCGACAGCGGGCAGTGGTAGCGTTTGACGACACCTGCGATCTCGAAAAACGTGCCTTCGCCGGATTTCATTGGTTGATCGTCCCATGTCAAATGCGGGGCTGAGGCATCCGCGCCTGAGGGCAAAAGTGGCACCAGCGCGGGATAGTCTCCGCCCGCACCGATCTGTGCGTCATAGCGTAAGGCCGCATCATAGATTTCCGCCACCAGATCGCATTTGCGGATGCCCGGCTCGACCTTTTCAAAGATACGTTCATGCATACGGCCCACAATGCGGCCTGCTTGGCGCATGTATTCCAGCTCGGTTTCAGATTTTACCGCGCGCTGCCAGTTGACCAACGCAGTCGCATCGGAAAATTTGGCATTTGGCATGTGGTGCTGTAGCGCGGCAAAGGCCGCAGCTGTGAACCAGTAGTTGTCCATCTCAACGCCGATATGGCCCTTATCCAGCTTACGATCGGCCAGCTGTGCCGACAGGTAATCCATCGGGTGACGTTCGGTGGATTGTACATAATGGTCCGGGTAACCGATGATATTGGCGGGATCCATAAAGCAGGTGCGAAGCGCGCCATTGGCATCTTGTCCACGGCCGTACCAGACCGGCTCGCCAGTGAGACTCAGCACTACGCATTGATGCACGTAGAAAGACCAACCGTCATAGCCGGTCAGCCAGTTCATGTTCGAAGGGTCCGTCACGATCAGAAGGTCAAGCCCACGTTCGGCCATGGCGGCGCGGGTTTTTGCAATGCGCTGGCTGAACTCATCGCGTGAGAAGTGGAGTTTTGGTTCTGGCATAGAGTTAATCCGTTGTTAGCTTGAAAACGTGGTGCCTTTGCCTGAGTTTTCCGCGCGCTGGCGAGCAAGCGTGGCAATGGCGGTATCCTGGACACCCGTACCTGTCAGGTCAGCAATAATGATGTCACTGTCGGATTGTCGCCCCGGCGCCTTGTCGGAGGTGATATCACCCAGTTCAGCAAACCTGCCATCAGCCGGGAAAATGCCCACCGCAATGGCGCTGCGCAGTTCGCCTTTGAGGGCGCATTGGGCTTGGCTGTCGGGCACATAGAGCGTTGCCTTGGCAAGACAACCCGGGTCAAGCTCGACCTTGTGTTCCTGATCCGAACCCATCGCAATGATAAGCTGCCCCGGTTGCAGCCAGTCCGCTTTGATCAGCGGAATGTCCGAAGGGGTTGTCGTGACGATGATATCTGCCGAGGACACGGCACCCGCCCTATCAGTGCTGGCCGTGACGTCGACCCCAAGTTCTTCGCGAAGGCTGGAAGCCAATGTTTCAGCCTTGGCCGCATCCCGCGCCCAGATCACAGCGCTTTCGATGCCGCGCACAAGGGTCAGCGCCTTGAGTTGTAGCTTCGCCTGCACACCAGCACCGATGATACACGCGCGTGTCGCGTCCTCGCGCGCAAGGTGGCGCGCAGATACCGCTCCCGCAGCGGCGGTGCGCACATCCGTGAGATAACCATTATCCAGAAGCAAAGCTTCCAGAACGCCAGTGGTGCTTGAGAATAGCACCATCAAGCCTGATGTGCTGGGCAGGCCCAGCTTGGGATTATCGAAAAAGCCAGGACTCATCTTCATGGCAAAGCTGTCTATGCCGGGGACATAAGCAGACTTTACACATACCTCGCCATTATGATCGGGGACCATCAGTGTCATGATCGGCGGCATGATAACCTTGCCCCCGGCGAGCGTCGTAAAGCCCTGTTCGATGCAGTCCACCGCGTCCATATCCAGTGGCACCAGATCTCGCAGTTCGGCCTCGGTCAGTATTTTGATCTCCGGCATCCTACCCCTCCGCCGTTACATCTACATCTTCGCCGGAGATGATCCGGTGGTGCAGTTGCATGTCGATGTTTTGCCCCGAGATCAGCGCGACGCACCGACCTGGGTCTTTGATTTTTCCCGCCAGAAGCGCGGCAATGCCGACACTGCCGGACCCTTCAATGATCTGACGTTCCTGCCAATAGGCGTGACGGATGGCAGCAGCAATCTCGGTCTCGGTCACAAGAATCAGATCATCAACAAAGGCACGAGTCATGGCAAAAGTGTGCTGGTTGTCCAATCCAACCCCACCGCCCAGCGAGTCGGCCAGTGTCGACAGTTCTTCGACCAGAACCGGTTTCCCCGCCTTCTGGCTTTCATACATAGCCGCCCCGCGCTCCATCGAAATTCCGATAACGCGGACCTGCGGATTAACCGCCTTCATCACCATCCCGACGCCGGAAATCAGCCCGCCGCCCGACAGCGGCACTAGAACCGTTTCAAGATCCGGGGATTGTTCCAGCATTTCCAGTGCAACGGTGCTTTGCCCGGCAATGATATCGCGATGATCAAACGGGGGAAGCATGACCATCCCATCGGCGACCAGCCTGTCAACTTCTACCTGTGCGTCATCCTGAGAACGCCCGACAATGCGCACCTCTGCGCCCTGCGCCTTGATCCCATCCACTTTGTTTTGTGGAACCAGCTCGGACATGCAGATGATACACCGCACCCCGGCCTGCTTTGCCGCATAGGCCAAACCGCGCCCGTGATTGCCCGTCGATACACCTACCACACCTTTGGCGCGCTGCGCATCGCTAAGTGACAACACAGCATTGGATGCCCCGCGCAGCTTGAAACTACCGGTGATCTGGCCTTGCTCCAGCTTGAGGCGAATATCACTGCCCGTGGTTTTGCTCAGCACGTCTGAAGACATCGTCGGTGTAACCCGGATCGACTGTGCGATCCGCGCGCGCGCAGCAAAACTATCCTGAAGTGTGATTTCAGAGCTCATCTCTTGTCCTGACTTTCTTCCTATTTACTGAACAACATACCGCCCGCGGGATAATTCGAAGTAATCCCAAGATGCCTCATGCAGCGCCAAACCATCGCCTGATTGGAGGTAACAACCGGTTTGCCAAGCCGGGCCTCCAATTGTGCGACACATGGGGCGGCACGCACCGCCGTACAGGAAATAAAAAGCGCATCAGCATCGGGATCGCACGCAGCAACACCACCTTCGATAATGCTGTCCATTGAGACGCGCGCCATGTCGCGATCATCGGACAATCCAAAGCAAACAGCGTTCACCACGTCGAGGCCGTGTTGCGAGAAATAGGTGACCAGAGAATCCGTCACATCCTGCGTATAGGGCGTAAGAACGCTTACTTTTTTTACCCCCAAAGCCTCAAATGCATCAAAGGCTGCCGAGCTGGGTGTGACGCAAGGCGTGCCCGGCTTTGCGCTGTTCATGTGCTCGGCCACTCTGTCGTTCCCCAAAACTACCGAAGCTGCCGTGCATCCATAGACCAATACATCTAGCGCCTCGCCAGGCAGAATCTCTGCTGCGGCATCGGTCAGCAGCGGCCCTGTCTTCAAAAGGCTTTCATGTGTGGTTGGGTTTTCAAACCCGATCCGGTTTACATATACGCCCACATCATGCCCTTGCAGAATGCGTGCGAAGTCAGTTTCCGTCGTATGATCCGTGGCCAGCGTGACCAGCCCGATACGATGTGTGATAGGGCGAGCATCCAGGGCGAGAGCCACAGACGAAGTCGAAGATTGTATATCCAAAGCCATTGCCATCCTCACACCACCAGAACTGGGCATTGCGCAAGGCTGGTCACCTTGTGAGAGACGCTGCCCAGCAAATAGCCCTCAATCGATCCCAATCCCCGGCTGCCCATGACGATCAGGTCATTCTCATGTTCTTTGGAAAAGCTGACGATAGTCCGCGCCGTTGGCCCGCCTTTGACAAAGGCCCGGATGTTCTCGCACCCCGCCTCGCGCGCAATGGACGCGCCGCGTTCAGCAGTTATCTTTGCGTGATCGCGCATGATCCCGTCAATATCATCGGGCTTTTCTGCATCGATGACATACATCGATCCTTCCAGTATCGAATGATGACGGTAAAGCGTCAGTACCAACATTTCCGCATCACACAACTTAGCCAATTCAGCGGCTTTGCGAAGGGCGGCCTCTGATCCTTCAGACCCGTCAAAAGCAGCGAGTATTGATTTGAACATTTGTCGCTCCTTTTATTTGTTAAAGGCTATGTCGCGCAAAAACAGTGCCACCTGCGGGAAGAAGATCATCAAGACCGAGACACTCAAAAGCATGATCACGAAAGGCGGCGTTCCTCTGATTACTTCCAGATAGGGACGTTTGAACACCGCAACCGCCGTGAAGATATCGCATCCGAACGGCGGGGTGGCCGAGCCGATGGCGGCCTGCAATGTGATCAAAGTGCCGACCAGAATTGGGTCCAGCCCGGTTTTCTCGACCACGGGCGCAAAGATCGGAACAAAGATCAAGATGACCACGATGGGATCCACGAACATACAGCCGATGAAGAACGCAATCGCGATTGTGAACAGGACGCCGATCTGCCCCATTTCATCAATGCCAAGAGCGCCCAAAATCTGTTGCGGTATCTGCGCGAATGACAGAACCCAGGCAAAGGCAGCACCTGCCCCCACCAAAATAAAAACTACCGCCGTTACCATGCCCGTTGACAGGGCGACCTGGTATAGGCCGGTGATTTTCATTGTTTTGAAAATGAAGACTTCCAGCAACACCGCATAGGCCACGCTGATTGCTGCGGCTTCGGTCGGGCTGAAAACGCCGAAGAAGATGCCGCCGATGATCAGAACCGGGAAACCCAGCGGCCACAAGGCCCGTTTCACCGCTGCCGCGCGTTCGCACCATGTGGCGGCCGGTTCAGTGGGGACGTCATTTATTTTGGCGTAGATCATACTGTAGACCGAGAACATGAACAGGATTAACAATCCGGGCCCGATGCCCGCGATGAACAGTTCAGGGATGGAGGCCTTGGCAACTACACCGTAGATGATCATCCCAATACTGGGTGGGATCAGGAACGCGATGTCACTTGAGTTGACGATCAGGGCCAAAATGAAAGAATCCTTGTAGCCACCTTTCAGCATTCGGGGCCTGAGTGGCGTTCCCACCGCAACGACCGTGGCTTGGGTGGACCCGGACACGGCACCGAACAATGCGCAAGCCGCAGCTGTACTGACGGCCAACCCCCCTCGAACATGGCGAACAAAGGCCATGACCATATCAATCAGCCGCCCTGCGGACTGGCCACGTGTCATGATATCCGCTGCCAGAATGAACATAGGCACGGCGATCAATGAAGAGGGCCGGATACCACCCAACATTTGCTGAATCATAAACTCGGTTTTGTCGATTGTGCCAAACAGCTCGATCACGCCGATGAACGCGCCGGCAATGAGGGGAACCATCATCGGGAAACCCATAAGCAGCAGGACAACCATTGCGGAAAACATTAAGAGTGCCATGGTTAAAGCTCCACTTCCAGTTCCCGCGCATCTGCTTCTCGCAGGTCAGTTGACAGGTAGATTTCAGGTTCCTGAAGGTTTTTGATGAAAGTGAGCGCGTATTGAACCCCGGTCACAAACAGCCCAATCGGCACCCAGATGTAGCTGAGATAAACAGGGTATCCGAGGGCCGGATAGACCCGCCCCTTGGCGTACATGCTGATGATGTATTGCACAGCGTACCACGCCAAGAGCAGCAACAGCACAGCGGTGACTCCCGTGACTACAACCATCAAGATTTTTCTGACCCGTTCGGGTAACGCGTCTGAGATGGCGGACATGCGGATATGCCGACCATGGCGCGCGGCGTAGCCGATACCAGCAAATGTCACCAACAATATGAATATACTGTTCAACTCTTCGGCGAATATAATGGAGTGGTTGAAAACAAACCGGCTGATGACATTTGCGATGGTGTTGACTGCCATCAGAATGACGCCTGTGGCCATGATCACCCGCTCAAGCGCAGCGATCCCCTTGTCAATGCCATCAACAATTCCGGCAAGGCCCGACTTTTTCTTCGTCGTTTCGCTCATATTCCCCCCGAACATTCGCAACATAGGCTGATCGCCGGTTTACTATTTCCAAATTGCAGGCCCGAACTATGGTTCTGGGCCTGCATCGATTTTTCAGATGAACACATCGCAAACGTGATGGATGCCTGTGGCAAAGCGCTACTGCTGCGCAGCGGCTAGATCCTTCTTCATTTGCTCGAGGATAGCAGCGCCACGTTCGCCCGCTCTTTCGACAAAGGCTGCTTCGACCGCTTTTGCACGTTCTTTAAAGGGTGCACGCTCTTCCTCGGTTAGCCGGTTTATTGTGTAGCCCGGATTGCTCTCCTGAATTTTTGCCAGACCGGTTGCATCCAGTTCGACGGCAACATCAAGAATATAATCGAGTGCGACTTGCGACGCATTCTGAACAAGTTCTTTGTCCGCATCGCTTAGCGCGTCGTAAAACTCGGCATTTGCCATCACAGCAGTCGTGTACTGACCATGTCCGGTATAGGTCATCACATTAGTCAGGTTATCCAGATCATAGGCCTCGATCCAAATTGCCGGGTTTTCTTGCCCGTCAACCATTTTAGTTTTCAGTCCGCCGATCAGCTCGCCCCAAGGCATTGCAATCGGGGAAGCGCCGAAGGCCGTGTAAGTCTCCAAAAGCAATGGTGAGGTCATGGTCCGAATTTTCATACCTTCCAAATCGGCAGGTGTCCGAAATTCCTCCATTGTAGTGACCACCATTTCACCTTCCGGGAACACCGACAACAATTCCAGTCCCTGTTCGCGATAGATGTCGTGGAACATCTCGTTTACAGCGACGCCTTCTTTGAAAAACTTGCGCACGACTTGAGGGTCCGTCGGCTGGATATATGGCACCAGAAAGGCTTCGGCTTCTGGGATCAACGCACCGGTGAAACCTGGAGATTGATCAATGAACTGCAGCAATCCAGCCTGGGCCTGCTCCATGGCGTCGGCCGATTCACCAAGCGTACCCACAGGATAAATCTGGACTGTGTGATCCGAGTTGGCTTCGATTTCCTCTTTGAACTTGGTGGCATACAGGCCTTGCGGATCTGTCAGCCCCTCTTCCATAGCATAGCGCCAATTGTCCGCATAAGCAGCAGTTGAGGTTAGCAATGCAGCAGCAAGGGGTGCGCAGACGCGCAGGGTAAAACGTGCAGTCTTGGTCATCATATCCTCCCAGATATCACCTTCTTTGTTAGTGATGTTCCACCACATCCCGAAGATTGTACTGCGAGTCAATTATTATATTGTTGCGCTACATTCTAATAAGCGAATTGCGGCAAAGGCTCGCGTGGGCGCAAAAGTAAACCGGCCAGAAGCTTCAGAGCTTGGCGAAAACGTTCGATTTCGCGAATGCTTCCCACCGAAATGCGCACTGCATTTGTTGGGGTAGCCTTGGGAGAAAGGAATGGGCTTTCAGGGGACACCGCAACATTTAGTTCGCGGGCATGGGCGACAAAACTGTTGGAATCCCAATCTGGTGGGAGCTGCAACCAAAGATGCAAACTGGCCGGATGGCCCGTCCATTTAAAACCAGCAAGCTCTTGCGTTGCTATATGATACCGCTTGACGATTTCTGCGCGCTGCCAATCCGCCAGCGCTTGTGCTGTGCCATCTTCCACCCAGCGTGAGGCAAGTTCGCAGATCAGCGGCGTTGCCATCCAACCAAATACGATCAGTCTCGCTGTCAATGCAGGAAGCAAATGGTCCGGAGCAACGGCATAACCCGCACGCAACCCGCTGACCGTGCATTTGGTGAACGTTGTCAGGTAGACCGACAGTTCTGGTGCGAACATCGAAACAGGCGGCTGGCGATCCGCTGCGACCGGACCAAATGCATCGTTTTCAATAATATGCAGCCTATGTTTGCGGGCGATTGCAGCAATTTGGCGCCGACGTTCCTCTGGCATCATATGTACATTAGGGTTGGCAAGAGATGGCAGTAAATACAATGCTTTAGGGGACTTATCAACGCACGTCTTTTCCAATGCATCGGGCAGGATTCCGTGCTCATCAGTTTCAAGGCCAACATGTCGGTATCCGAAATATGCGACACTCGAAACCAAGAGGTGATGCGTGACCATATCTGACAGAATGACGTCGCCAGGACGCAATATCGCAGACATTGCTGCCGACATTCCATGCGTTACCCCGTTCGTCATGAGGACTGAATCTGCATTTGTCTCAAGGCCGCAATGTGAAAGCCATTTGACTCCCGTTTTTCGGTGTGTCTCGTGGCCTACATTCGGACGTGTAGAAAGATATATGGCCGGGTCGAGCCCGGCATGCAAAGTCCTCAGCGTTGATTGCATCGCCTCAACATGCAGGCCATTAAACAAGGGGCGCGAAATCGACATGTCGAACAAGTTTCGAGGTTCTGACTCCAACTTGAATGGCTGTCCGTCGGTTTTGTCAGTGTCGACAACATAGCTGCCACGCCCAATCTGACCATCGATCAGGTTTTGGCGACGCAGAATGTCGTAAGCTTTGCTGACGGTATTAACGCTCAACCTCAGGTCATCGGCCAGTTTCCGGTGTGTTGGTAATTTCTGTCCCGGTGACAAACTGCCGTCTTCGATCGCGCCTGCAATCATCGTGGCAAGGCTCGTATGCAGCGGTGAACTCAGCGTATCTCGGGATGGTTTCCAATTTGTCATGCGACAATAGTAACCAATTCGAATTCGCGAACAAGCAGATCAATCACAAAGAGCTTCACAGGGGTCGGAATTACAGCTTTTTGTATGTGTCTCCCTTGGGAAGAAAGTAGTTGCCGTGACCGCGGATCTATCACTTGGTTTTCCTGCACATCTCAACACGCCAGTTTGCGCGGATTGTCCGGGACTGGATGAAGCCCATTGGCTTTGGGGCCAGCGCCTACGGAACTCCCTCAATGCGCCGAACCAAAGTCACGCAGTTCGACAAGAAAAGACAGGAAATCTTCGGGCGGTTCAGTTGCTCTTGGGTCATGCAAAGATGGTAAGCACGGTTCGGCATCTGAGCGTCGAGCTTGAAGACGCCTTTGCCATCGCAGCAGCAATCGAGATCAAGAGCTTGTAGACCAATTTTGAACCGGCCATCTGCTGCTGCGCATCTCATCGAACCTGATGTTCGTTGCTAGCGCAAATTCGAACCCACCCCCAACTCGCAAGTTGAGGGATTTTTGCTCCGCGTCGCATAGAGAACAGACACGCGTTTAGCGACGTTTCTACAAGATGAGATGTCCTCGGCTGATTCCATACCTCAATCTACGGATCGCATTCTTGCGGGAGTTGCACTGATGCTTGGATTTTGCCTCACCGCTCCTTTGCTGGACGTAGCTGCAAAACTCGCGTCGGCTAGCGTACCAGTTGGGCAGATTACGGCTGCTCGGTTTGTAGTGCAGTGCGTGTTGATGGCCCCGTTCGTCTGGATA
Source organism: Ruegeria sp. YTSA219 (assembly GCF_059609985.1). Lineage (NCBI taxonomy): Bacteria > Pseudomonadati > Pseudomonadota > Alphaproteobacteria > Rhodobacterales > Roseobacteraceae > Ruegeria > Ruegeria sp. YTSA219. The sequence goes on along the minus strand of NZ_JBXWMT010000009.1, from coordinate 128,183 downwards.
ATGGGGCTGTCGTTGCATGTAGCGCGAGGCAAATTGATCGCACTCGCATTCCGCTCATTACTTTTGCTGTTCGCAACTTTTTGCTTCATTGCTGCCATCCGTGTGATGCCACTCGCCGATGCGTTGGCAATCGTGTTTGTGGCCCCGTTCATTGTCTTGTTGGTTGGTAAGTTTTACCTTGGTGAAGACGTAGGTCCGCGTCGTGTCGGGGCAGCTCTTGTCGGGTTTGTTGGGGTAATGTTCGTCATCCAGCCCAGTTTCGCGGCCTTCGGCGCGGTTGCAATAATTCCGCTTGGTACGGCAGTTGCTTTCGCTTTCTACATTCTTGTGACGCGAGGATTGTCACGTCGGATGCATCCCGTGGCTCTGCAATTCCACACTGGCCTGATTGCCAGCCTGTTTTCCATTCCAATCTTAATATTTGCGCAAGGCTCTGGTTCGGAGCTGTTCGATCCTGTTTGGCCGACAGACATCGCTTTGTTGTGGCTTTTGGGAGCTGGTTTTTTTGCAACGGTGAGCCACATGATGATGACCTATGCGCTTTCGTTCGCGCCTTCAGCCACATTGGCACCTTTGCAGTACTTTGAGCTGCCAGTTGCGACCCTGTTCGGCTATCTTGTCTTCAATGACTTCCCGAACACGCTTAGCCTACTTGGTATTGCAATCATCATCAGTGCAGGGCTGTACATGATTCATCGCGAAAGAGTCGTAGCCAGACAATTGGTCACAGAACGTGCGACACCTCCAATCTAAAACTACTCTCGCTCTCGGCCAAATTTCAGACATTTGAGCAAAGCAGAATTTCGGATGACCGCTTCCGCCGAGTTAGCCCCGTACATTGAACAACATCGGGCGGCTACGGCCCTTCGCAAACCAGCGGGAAGGCACCGATTTCCGGAATTGTGAGCGTGCCTACAGTGACGGATTCGTCTCCTTCGACAGCGGTTATCAATCGAACAGAGGCAACGATCCGACTGTATTCGGGATCGGCGAAGTCGATTACAGTACGCATATCGACATCGGCCCCCTGTGCCACGATGATTGGTATCGCACCATCGACTTCAGTAAGGCTCCAGTGTTTGCCGTCTGCGTGAATGGTCGCGCTTACGACTGCGAGACCAGGGACAGTTCCCAATCCGACATCAAATACAGCGCCTGATCCATCAGGGGCCTCGCAATACAGCCCAACAGTTGCGAATGCCGAGGTTGCCGAGTGGAGCGCTAAGAGCGCCAGTGCAGTAGTTCTGATCATGAACTTTCCTTTTCGTTCGCAATCCGGTCAAAATATATCTTTGGTTCAAAGTTCTCAATAAGCGCGCCTGAACGCGGGTCAAAGAAGCAGAAACACCAGCACCCTCAGACCACAACGTTGCCCCAAATTAATGGCACCGCACGGCTGGAACTTGGCTGGTTCCAGTGAGATTCTGCGCGTTGACAATGTTGCGACCTGTGTTGCCGTTTGGCCGCTAATCAGTTGCTAGGCCCGACTGATAGAAATCAAAATAGACCCGGACTCTCTGCATTTGATGAGAATCGCGCGCCGGACAAGAGCGGGGAATGCCCCATCACGAAAATCAGCGTCGTAATTTCCTTTAGAACGGCGTGGGGCATAATGAAGCTGCAGGCGTTGTCTTGTGTGTTCCGCTGCATTAGCGTCCGGAATCATGGTCATCCGACGAAACACATTTGCGCTATTGACGAGTCTTCTGGTCATTCTGGCCGGATTTGGTGGCGAGTCTCATGCCTGCGTCGGGCTTCACTGCGGGGACCATATGCAATCGGCGGGACACTCCGCCGCGGTGAAAAGCATCCCTGACATCTCGGCCCAAAGCAGCCATCACGACACGGAAAATGCCGGAACCGGAGAGTGTAACCCTTCGCTTTGCCAAGCCGTCGTACTGATCTCGCAGAACAGCCAAGTCGTGTGGAACCAATATCAGCTTGACCGAGAGTTCCAGATTGTATCCCAATCCAAGTTGACTGAACCAGATAGCCCCTACAGACCCCCTGACCTTTGAAGCTGCCAAAATCCGCGCGCGCCTAAGTGACCGGCCCTTGCGGCTGTTTGCGATGTGCCGCAGCACTTCCAGCTTCTACAAAGTCAGGTTCAACCCATGAAGAAAAGTCACGTGTTAATCGGCGCTTGCGTCGTCTCGGCTGTTGCCGCTTTCATAGTTTTTCGTTCAGACCCAATCGAAGAAGCCAGCCCCCAGGCGACAGTTTCAAGAGACGGCCTAGTCGCAATTCAGATGCCGCCTATTGAGGGCAATGCAGCAATCGGCCAGCGGGTCTTTGATGCCTCCTGTGCCACTTGCCACGGTGTCAATGCGGTCGGAATTGACGGCGCAGGACCGCCACTGATCCACAAGATTTACGAACCTAGTCACCACGCTGATGAAGCGTTTCAGAGGGCGGTTTCACAGGGTGTAAGAAGTCACCATTGGCAGTTTGGAGACATGCCACCCGTCGACGGCTTGACGCGAGGTGACGTCGCTATGGTGATCGCCTACATTCGCGATATCCAGCGCGCCAACGGAATAAATTGAGGATAGCCCCATGAAGAAGATTGTAACGCTTATACTCTTGGCCGCGCTCCCCAATTTTGCGCTGGCGCATTCCAAGGCCACAGAAACAACACCTGCAGATGGAACCACAGTAACGATTGTGCCCGCTGAAATTGGCCTCAATTTCTCGAAAGACATCCGGTTGACCCGGATAGAGATGGCACATGAAGAACACGGGGCAGTACGACTGGATCTAGGCGACCAGGCAAGATTTGCTCAGAAGTTCAAAATTCCACTGCCAGGCAATGGCGCGGGCACCTATGTCATCGAGTGGCGCGGTTTAGGTGAGGATGGTCATGCTATGCAGGGCGCGTTTACCTTTACTGTGGAATGAGCATGCCAGACATCTGGGAAATTGCTGCAATCCTCGCAAAGCTAGCACTCTATATCGGCTTTGCGGGGGCCACTGGCCTTGTGGTCGTTAAGTGTCTCTATTCCAGCTTGGTCACACCGATAAGCCTGGCGATGAAACGCCAATCCATGGCCTTGGCGTGGCTTGCTCTCATCGCGACGGCACTGGGATTCATGCTTAGTGGTGCCCTCTTGACGGGCGGAGCGGATGGGCTGGTCGACCCCGAAATGCTTGGATTACTCTGGCAGACTTCCGTAGGCGATGTATTTGTTCTTCGAGTGATAGGCGCAGCAATGATCCTTGTCGGATTGTCTGTTCCGCGCTTTGGTTTAGGGATCGCACTTGTGGGTGGCACGATGGCTCTGTGGTCCTTTGCACAGATCGGGCACCTATCGGATCTAGAGAATTTTGGTACCCAACTCTTGTTACTAGCACACCTGCTCTGTGTAGCCTTCTGGGTAGGCATATTCAGCCCGCTGCGGAGTATGGCTCTTCAACCTGAGCAAATTGCAGACGCTGCTGCACTTGGGCATAGGTTTGGCCAAGCTGCGGCACTGATGGTACCCGCATTGATCGTCGCAGGTTTCTGGATGGCTTGGTTGCTTGTTGGTGATCTCCGAGCGCTCATCTCCACTGGTTATGGGCAGGCCCTGTTGCTCAAAGTACTATTTGTAGGGCTGCTATTGATCCTAGCCGCCGCGAACAAGCTTCGATTTGTTCCGGCAATGCTAGACGGAGATACCAAGGCGGCGCAGCACCTCGCCCGTTCCATCGAAGTTGAGGCGCTGATCGTTCTGGCGGTGCTGACAACTACGGCGACACTAACAACCGTTCTGACGCTTCCGAATTGAGGTGGGTGGAGATGACCAGGCACTTATTTATATTGGTCCTATGCAGCGTTTATTCCAGCGTTGCCGCGGATCATACGTTTACAGACAGAGACGTGGCGAATGGACAGAGGCTCTACGTAGATCAATGCGCCGCGTGCCACGGCGTTAACCTGGAAGGCCAACCCAACTGGCAAACACCGGGTGAAGACGGTGTGATGCCTGCGCCACCACATGACGTGACCGGGCACACATGGCACCATGATAGCCTGCTTTTGTTTGACTACACCAAATTCGGCGGTGCAAAGACACTGGCCGCACGCGGCGTCAAGAATTTCAACAGTGGCATGCCGGGTTTCGAAGGCACTTTGACTGATGACGGCATATGGGATGTTCTGGCTTATATCCGTTCCACATGGCCGAAAGATATTCAGCAGGCACAAGCCAGTCGCAACCTCGCACACGACTAGAGGCAGGCCAACACGAATGTCAGAGACATCATCTGTGTGGGATGCCTGAACGTTGGCAAATCGCAATGTTCAGGAGGAACTATTTTCCGGAGCTCGAAATCCCAAAAGCCTTTCGATATTTGGGAATGAAAATATCTTTCCCCTTTATCTTGCGTGTGATCCAGTCACCCACTGTCACAAAAAGCCAGCTGCTGCCGATGACCGGCCCAAGGGGCACCAGAATGGGTGCTTTTTTCCAGGGCGCGTAGGGTTTCTGACTTTCAACGGGTGCGCCCTCGATTACTTTCTTAAGCGTTTTGATCAGCCACGGATTCTGCCGTGCCGTTGCTACGATTGTCATTCCGTCGCCAATGTCGGCAATGTCACCGCCGACGAAGACATTCGGATAGCTTGACGGTCGCAACCATTTGTCGGTTTTGACCCTACCCAATGCATCAGCCGACACGCCCGGAAGGCTTTGAACCAAAGACGATTGGGGTTTCGATCCAACCACCGGAAATATAAGATCTGCCGCAATCACTCTACCGTCGGTCAAGCTCACGGATCCTTCGTAGGGCCGATCCAAATGGCGTAAATCCTGCGCCCTCTGGCCGAGAATGACAGTGACGCCCAGCCGTTCCAACTTACCTTTGAGCTGCGCGCCTAGCTTGGCCGGGTACTTGGGAAACAAGATATCATCCGACGAAACCAGGGTGATGGATTTACCCGGATGTGCCGAGGCGGTTTCGCCCGCAAGCTCTGTCCCGACAGCGCCTGCCCCTACGATCACAACTGAATTCGCTTTGGCCAATAGCGCGCTGACGTCTTTGCTCGCTTGCTGAAAATCCGCAATGCTGTCACCCGACGGCTTGAACGGCGCTGCATAGGATGATCCGGTGGCGATCAGGATATAGTCCGCCGGAAAGACAGCTCCAGATTCCAAAGTGACCTCGGTTTCAGAGACCGAAACGGCGCGCCCGCGCACGACCTTACCCGATTGAAGCAGATTGTCGTATGGCAGGATGAGCTGGTCCAGCAAGGCGGGTTCAACCAGCGCGCGGATCGCTGCAGGCGGATGCACGAACGCTTCGCGTTGCTCAATCAGGGTGACGTCCGCGCAAGCGTCCAGTTCCCGGGCAACTTCAAACCCGACATAGCCCCCGCCAATGATCACAATTTTCTTCTTCGCCATAGGGTCCCCCCGTTGCGGCATAACGTTCTGACCACTATCTAAAATTGCACGTTCACACGAACAAGTACGGTCATATAGGATACTGCCTTGAAACATGATGAGTTAGAGGATCATTGTCAGATCGAAGCATTGATCTCAGCGATCTCAGGTCGATGGAAGCTGTTGATCATCTACTGGCTTTCGCAGGGGGACTGCCGGTTCAACCAGCTTCAGCGAAACCTCGGACGCATCACGCATCGAACGTTGACGCGCCAGCTGACCGAGTTGCAGACGACGGGCTTTGTCTCTCGCAAAGACTTCAAGACCATACCGCCGCATGTCGAATACAGCCTCACACCTCTGGGTCAAAGCCTGCTTCCACTGCTGTATGAGATGCATCAATGGGCGGCGCAGAATGCGGACAAGTTACCGGAACCGAAAGATCTTTCGAAACAACTAGGGCGATGACCTAGCCCATTGAACAGGGGCCAGGCATCTGAAGGGGCAAGACCAAGATCTATGTCAAAGCCCGACCAATATCTCTGGCAACCATGTCGCCACTTCGGGGATCAGGATGATAACCAAAAGAACCAGCATTTGCGCCCCTACAAAGGGCAACACGCCGCGATACATCTGCCCATAGCTCATGTCACGCGGAGCGATTGAGCGAAGATAGAAAATCGACGGTGCCATTGGCGGTGTCAGATACGAAGTCTGAATCACCACTAGAACCATCATGGCAAACCAGATCGGATCGATTCCGGCGGATTTCACGATCGGGGCAAAGATCGGAATGAAAATCAGAACGATCGACACCCAGTCCAGTACAAAGCCCGCGAAAAAGACCACCAACAAAAAGAATGCGATGATACCGGCATTGCCATACCCGATCCCGGCAACGGTATCGCGCACCAGCTGTCCGCCTCCGGTGACCGCAAAGATGCTGGTGAACATCGTGCCTCCGGCCACGATCAACATGATCATAGCGGTGATGCGCAGGGTCACATTCAGTGCCTCGGACATCAGTTTCAGGTTTAGTTCCCGAAACATCAAAGCCAGCAGGATCGTACCGGCGGCCCCGACTGCGGCAGCTTCGGTAGCCGAGGCGACACCGGCCAGAAGCGAGCCCAGCACCAGGACAATCAATGCCAGCGGGGGCAACAATGCCGTCAACGTCACCTTCATCTTACGGCCGGTTGGCATCGCGCGCTCTGCCTGTGGCAACGGAGGAGCGTCAGCAGGTCGGACCATGCTGCGCACCAAAATATAAAGCACGAAAAACACCACCATCAGCAAGCCGGGCAGGATAGATGCGGCAAACAGCTTGCCAATCGACAGCTGCGCAATCGACGCATAGACGACCACAATGACCGAGGGTGGAATTATTGTCCCCAGTGAGCCCCCTGCACAGATTGTTCCCGCGATGAGGTCATTACGATAACCCGCTTTGGTCATGGCTGGGATGGCCATCAACCCCACAACTATCTCGACCGCACCTACAACACCGGATGCGGCGGCGAAAACTGCGCACATTGCAATCGTCGACAGCGCCAATCCACCGGGCAAGCCGCCCAGCCACAACTGCAATGCAAAGAACAGACGTTTCGCGATCCCCGAACGCTCAAGTATCGCCCCCATGAAAATGAACAGAGGGATTGCTGCCAGTACGAAATTCGAAGCCGTATGAAGCAGCGGACCATAAAGCTGCAAAAAGATCAGCTCACCGAACACCATGTAGCCAAAGGCGACGGAGATGATGATGAGCGAAAAGGCCACCGGCACTCCGGCAAAGACCAGCACAAAAAGGGCTGCAAACATCAGTAATGGTGTCATTGGTTTTCTTCCATGCCGTCCAGTTCGCCGGGCGCCTCACCAGGGTTCTTACGCCCCGAAAGCAACTTGATCGCCTCAGCCAGGAATTGCAGCGCCAAGGCCGCCAGACCAACGGCGATGACCGTGTAAAACGGCCAGACAACCGGCGCCCAGGGGCTGACGCTTTCGACCTCTCCGGTGATCAGTGCTTTCCAGGCTTTTTTGCTTGCAACCCAGGCAAAGATGGTTGTGATCGGTGTCATGACCAACAGAAAGACAACACCGTTCAACAGCTGCTGCGCCCGCATCGGCATACGCTGAGACAGAAAGTCGATCCTGACATGCACGTCACAGCGCAGGGCATAAGCCGCCCCAAGCAGAAAAACCGAACCGTTCAGCATGTACGAGATATCAAACGCCCAAAGCGTCGGCGCACCAAACGCATAGCGAGCAACAACCTCGTACAGCATTGCCACGATCAGGGCAAAAATTACGCATCGACCCAGCAGGGCCAGCGCCCCAGCAATCGCGTCGATGACTCTGAGAATAGTGGTCATGTATGTCCCCGGAAACGGATGACCGGCACGAATATCCGGTCATCCAACCAATGTCAGGGCAGAGCTTATTCGGCGCTGTCGCGAACCAAATAACCCGAATTCTCGGCCCAGTTCGCTTGATAGGTGAGGTAGCTGTCCAGAACCTCTTGCATCCGGGCGCTTCCGTCTTCGGCTTTTTTGGCAGCCTGGCTACGGGCCCAATCGCGCCCGGCGGCGCGGATCTTTTCGGATTCCGCTGGTACCATGTTGATGATTTCAACTTTGGTGTCGCGGAAGGCAGCCATGGCTTGAATGTCCGCGTGACCGAAATGTGTGAAGCTTTCGTATGTTGTCAGCTTGGCCGCTGCGGTAACCTGAAGCTTGATATCCTCGGGCAGAGCATCCCAGGTTTCCTGTTTGACGAAGACTTCCCACAGAAAGGACGGCTGATGCACGCCGGGCATGATCATATAGGGCGCAACCTCGTGGAAACCTTCAGAGATATTGCCTCCTGGTGTCGACCATTCGACCGCGTCCACACCCTTACGCTGCAGCAAAGTGTAGATTTCATTTCCCGGGACAACCGTCGGAACGCCGCCAAAGCTTTCCTGTAGAACAGCGGCCCATGCGCCCGAGGTCCGGTATTTGACGCCCTTCAGATCGTTGGTTGTTTCGATCTTGACGTTCGAATGCGCCATAACTTCGGACGTACCGACCCCAACGACCAGCGTGTGCAGACCCATTTCTTCGCGGCGGAAGTCCTGCAGCATCTGCTCACCGCCGCCTTCATAGATCCAGTGCAGGGTCGCCTCGCCGGACATTCCACCGGGGAAGCTGGCGAAAACGGCATTGGTCGGGTCCTGGTTTACCAGATAAGACGGCGTGGAATGTCCGGCTTCGACGATGCCGTCCTGAACTACTTCATACGCCTTGAAGGCCGGGGCCAGAACGCCCGCGCCAAAAGGTTGGACATGCATGCGCCCCGCGGTCAGTGTGTCCACATTAGCCGCAAATCGTTCCATGAAGTTCTGGTAAAAGAATGAACCTTCACCAATCGCTGCGGTCATCTTCCATTCAATTTCTGCGGCGCTTGCGGGCATTGCAAGCGTGGCTGTTACCGCCAGGGCGGCAAAGTTCGAGAAGAGTTTCATCTTGTCCTCCTGTTATGGGCCAAAGCCCGATTTTGCACGTCGAATGACGCGGAATTTCCGGTGATCTGCTTCTATGGCAGAGTGTTGCGGATGATACGGAACAGCCGATCTGGGTGTCCCTGCCCGGCCCCGTTCACCGGGGCCAAAGCCTTTGATATGGCCGAAGGAATTTCTTGCCTCAGCCCTGTGGTTCACCGCTTATTGCGTCGAGCCTTCCAGATCTTCGGGGCTGAGTGCGGCGGGCATGTTCTGATATGCTACGGGTCGCAGCCAACGGCGGATGGCCATTGTGCCGACGCTTGTCGCGCCGAAATTCGTGCTGGCAGGATAAGGCCCCCCGTGGACCATGGACCCCACCACCTCGACCCCGGTTGGGAAGCCGTTGAACAGCAACCGCCCGGCCTTGCGCTCCAGAATCGGGAAGAGTTGCTGCGCCAGCGCAGTGTCGCTGTCATCCATCTGGATCGTGGCCGTAAGTTGCCCGTCCAGCTGGGCTGACAAGGCAACCATCTCTTTTTCCGAGCCCACGCGCACAATCAGCGATGCGGGCCCAAACACTTCTTCGCTGAGGCTGGGATCAGCCAGAAACGCTTCGGCATCGGTTTCGAATAGCGCCGGTTCAGCTGAACGGCCTGAAGTGGAACCTTGATGGATCGTGCGCACGGCGGGATGTTCGGCCAAATGCGATTGGCCGGATCGAAATGCCTCGGCAATCCCATCGGTCAGCATGGTCTGTGACGGCACTGTACTCAGGGCACTCGCAGCAGCATCGATAAATTGGTCAGCATCATCGCCTGTGATCATCACGGCAACACCCGGATTGGTGCAAAACTGCCCTGCCCCCATGGTCATTGACCCCGCCCAGGCTTTGCCGATCTCTTCACCTCTGGCGGCCATAGCGTTTGGAAGAACAAACATCGGATTGACCGAGCCCAATTCACCAAAGAACGGGATCGGGTCTGGGCGCGTTGTGCAGAGGTCAAACAGCGCCCTGCCTCCGGCCAGCCCACCGGTAAAGCCCACGGCACGGATTGCTGGATGCATTACCAATGCTTCTCCGATGCTGCGGTCCCCACCTTGCACCAATGAGAATACGCCGTCGGGCATACCGGTCGCCTTGGCCGCCGCTTGAATGGCATCAGCGACGATTTCGCCGGTGCCTGGATGGGCGGGGTGGCCTTTGACCACGACCGGGCAACCTGCGGCCAGTGCCGATGCGGTGTCACCTCCGGCAACCGAAAATGCCAAGGGGAAGTTCGAAGCGCCAAAAACAGCCACCGGGCCAACCGGGCGCTGCATCATCTTGATGTCAGGACGTGGGGCGGGTTGGCGATCCGGCATCGCCAGATCATGGCGGCGCTCTAGATACGCACCATCCTGGACGAATTCGGCAAACATGCGCAACTGACCAACCGTGCGTCCCCGCTCGCCTTGAAGACGCATCTCAGGCAGACCGGTTTCTGCACTGCCAATGCTGGTGATGGCCTCGGCACGGGCCTCGATCTCATCCGCGATAGCATTCAGGAACTTGGCCCGATCCGCTCGGCTGCGATTGGCGTAATCTCCAAAGGCGGCCTCGGCCAGGGTACAGGCCTGATCAACCAACTCAGGCGTACCCGCAGCAAAGTTGCTCCCCTCACCCGAGACGGGGCTGGAGGCAAAGCTTTCATCAGCTCCAACCCACTGACCGCCAATCAAGTGCTGACCGCGAAAAACATATCCATTATTCAACGACATACCCAATCCTCACGCTGCATTTTGCGCCGAAGAATCGGCCTGACTAGTCCAGTTCTCGTACCAGGTACGGAACAGTCTGAACTGTTGTTCAACATAGCCGCGCTGGCTGTCAGTAAGGGCATCTGTTTCGTTGAAATGATGCGTGTATTCGGGATGACCCGTCATAACCATCAAGTGTTTGTAGTAGAGCACAAGATCGGTGCCTTCGTCGAACGACGACAAAACGCCCAAAGCCGCCTCAAGCTCCAACGCTCGAGCACGCGCGTTGGCATCGCCCTTGGCCGCCGCCTGACACAAATCCACCAGATGCAGAATCTCATCGGGCAGCACATTCCCGATCCCAGTGATGGCGCCGGTTGCGCCACAATTCACGATCCCGTGGAACACCGCGGTATCCACGCCGACCATCAGGGAAACATTGTCATCACCGCTGGTGATGTTTTCGGACGCATAGCGCAGATCTTCGGCGCCGCCGAATTCCTTGTAACCGATCAGGTTCGGGTGGTCCTTGCGCAGATCAAAGAACAGGTCCGCACGGGTGGTAAATCCGTAATAAGGGCTGTTGTAGATCACTGCGGGAAGATCCGGTGCCGCGGCCAGAATGCCTTTGAAGTGGTGCCGCTGCGCAGTCATGGACGCGCCGCGTGACAGTACACGTGGAATGACCATCAAACCGCTGGCGCCCACTTTCTGCGCGTGTGCGGCATGCTGGACTGCCATGGCCGAATTGATCGCGCCTGTTCCCACGATCACCGGGATACCAGCCCCGACCAACGCCTCGACGCCCTGCATACGCTGTGCATCGGTCAAAAGGGGCCAATCACCCATCGAGCCACAATAGACAACCGCGGACATGCCCGTCTCGATCAGCTCATGACCTTTACTCACAAGCGCCTCAAAGTCAGGACTGCGATCCCAGCGACAGGGCGTCATCAGGGCCGGGATACATCCGGAAAAGACATTCGGGTTCACGATTTGGGTCTCCGTAATTTTTTTCCCGGGCCGGTGGATTGCCCCACCGGGTTAGGGATTCGCGTAATCTTGCCGTCAGTCTACTTTAAATATTTTATTTGTCGACAAATTTTCGACAATAAGAAATAAGGCCCTAAAATATGTGAAAAACAACTGGTTTTTGGCTGGGATTAACACTCGACTTAGCACCGGTACGTGTGGCAAAATTGATGTGCGAACGCAGATGGACCGCGATCCAGCGGCTAGGGAATGCTCTGACATGGAAAAACGAAAGCCGGTCGAAGCCGGCCGCAAACGTGGATCAGGCGTTCAGTTCGTCTATGAAACCCTGCGGGACGAAATCATCGACCTCGCCCTTGCGCCCGGCAGCGCCATAGACGAGGCCAAGCTGAGCGAGCGGTTCTCGATGTCGCGCACCCCGATCCGTGAAGCCCTTGTCAGGCTGACGTCGGAAGGGCTCGTGGCGACACTGCCGAACCGCGCGAGCATAGTGGCGCCCATAGACTTTTTGAATCTTCACACATTCTTTGATGCGATGACCCTGATGTATCGCGTTACAACCCGGCTGGCCGCCGAATACCGAAAGGACCAGGATCTGTGCGACATTCGCATGCGGCAGCAGGAATTTTCGGATGCAGCTGCCAAAAATGACGTTCTGACCATGATCGCAAAAAATGCAGAGCTTCATAATGCAATCGCCAAAGCAGGGCGCAACCCATATTACGAAAGCCTGACGCGCAGATTGCTGAACGAAGGGCAACGGATCATGCGGCCCTATTATTCGTCCTTTGGGGATCGGTTGCCGGATCGGTATTCCCTGGAGCATGACGACATAATCGCAGCTATAGCGGCGCAGGACATCACCGAGGCCGACCGATTGGCGAGCGCCCATGCGGAACAAATCGTCCAGAACATCCGCGACATGATCTCGGCGGATCGGCGTCACTCAATCAAACTCTGATTCTGTTTCGCTAGATACTAAGCCGTTGGAAAAATTGAGGGGTTTGAAGGTTTATATCCAGATCTTCCCAAAAAAATTTACCTATGCTAAAAAAATTTTGATATTTCCTCTGCGATCCGGTTGAATGCGCGGCAACCCACGATTCCGGGAGACAGGGAATGAACGCAGCAAACGCGCGCGACAAATCAAAGCCGAAGGGCACGCCGACCGAACTGGGGCAGGCAATTCGCAGGCGGCGCAAGGCGATGGGCCTGACTTTGGACAAGGTCGCACAGACCTCTGATCTGACAACGGGCTTTCTGTCTCAGGTCGAGCGCGGCCTGAGCTCACCCTCGCTGACCTCGCTGATGGCGATTGCCGCGGCACTTCAAACCAGCATCGAAAAGCTGCTCAGCGTACCCGAGGTGTTCAGCGAATATGTGGCAAAGGACAACCGCCAGACATATTCCTTGGGTATGCGGGGCAGGTTTTATGAGAAGCTGGGCCCTGGTTTTACCGGTGCATTGTTCAACCCACAGATCGTTCATCGCCCCCCGGGGCACGTTTCCGAAAAGATGCGGCATGAGGGCGAGGCGTTTTGCTATTTGATCTCGGGACGGCTTGAATATCACCTTGGTGACAAGGTTTTCATTATGTCGCCAGGTGACGTCGTTCACCACGACACATCTACCCGTCATTTCTCAGTCGTGTTGGGGGACGTAGAAGCCGTAGAGCTTTGGGTAACAACCTCTCCGATCAATGATTCCGGCTTTGTGGCAAGTTAAATTGACCAACCGAACAGAGGTCAGCCTAAATACATTTGGCCATTTTTCACCCGCCACTAAAAAAAGCTTTAGTATTGTTAAGAATCGGATATGGTCGCCCCGAGCATGAATTCATTCTGCGGGAGGACTGATTATGAAATTGAAGACGGTTTTGGGACTAACCGTTGCCGCTACCCTGGCCATGCCTGCATTGGCACAGGAAAGAGGCGGCACACTCAACTTTGCACGCTATGACGGGTCGCGCCTGATTGATCCGATCTATGCGGATCGCAACCCTGATATCTGGATGGTCGGCAGCCTGTTCGACACCCTGCTGCGGAGCAGTGCCGACGGCAATTCCGTCGAACCCGGCCTTGCTGAGACCTATACAGTCTCTGACGATGGTAAAACGGTTTCGCTGACCCTGCGCGAGGGGATCAAATTCGCAAACGGTTCGCCCATGTCAGGTGACGACGTAGTCTTTTCCCTCGACCGAGCGCGCAATCCCGACCTGAGCCCCTGGGCTGGCTTGCTGGGTTCGATCAACGCGGTTACCGCAGATGGAAACGCGATCACGGTTGCCCTTGGCAGCCCGGATCCAACCATCCTGTCCATGCTGGCGACATTCAACACGGCAATCGTGTCCAAAGCGGCCTTTGAGGCCGCAGAAGGTGCAACAGATCAGGAAAAATCCGCTGCGATATTTGCCGCCACAGCCGCCGGAGTAGGCTCTGGCCCCTTCTATCTGTGTGGCTTTGAACAAGGTGCATCGATGGATTTCTGCGCCAATGAAAACTATTGGCGCATGGGCGCAGACGGCAAAGCTCTGCCGTATCTGGATGCCGTACATTTTGAGATCATCCCGGATGACGCTACCCGCATTCTGAGTTTGCAGGCCGGAGAAGTTGATGCCGCAGAATTCATCCCGTTCAGCCGTGTGGCCGAGCTGGAGCAGGATTCAAACATCAACATGAACCTCTATCCGTCCACGCGGATCATCTATTCGCCAATCAATACGCGCGATAACCGAGCCGATGGTTCTGCAAACCCACTGGCCGACGCCCGCGTCCGGCAGGCGCTGAACTATGGCACCAACAAAGAAGCGTTGATCGGGCTGGTACTGCATGGCGCGGGTCAACCGATGAGCTCGCCGTTGATGGCCAAGGCTACCCAATATGCCGCCGACATGACCCCGCTCTATGGCTATGACGTGGACAAGGCCAAGGCATTGTTGGCCGAGGCCGGGTTTGCCGATGGAACCGAAATCACCTTTACCACGCTGGCAGGTTCTGCGGACGATGCAACCATCTTTGCGGCGCTTCAGCAGATGTGGGCTCCTCTGGGCGTCGATCTTGTGGTCGAGCAAGTGGACGGCGCAACACGCGGCGCTAAGAACCGATCAGGTGAGTTTGACATTCACACCTATGGCTGGGTCAACGATGTAAATGATCCCAGTCAGGTGGTGGGCTGGCTGGGCCACACACCCACGGCCAAGGCAGTAGGAACCGGCTGGGAAAACGCCGAGTTTAACACCCTGTTCGACGAAGCCGCCGGTGAAATGGACGCCGAGGCGCGCAAAGCGAAATTCGCCCGAATGCAAGAGCTCTATGCCGAAGCAGCCCCCCTGCTGTTCATGTATGAGACCCCCTTTGCCGTTGCAGTTGGCTCGGCTGTCGAAGGCTATGTCCAGACCCCTCTGGGCAACAATATCTTCGATCAAGCAACCGTCAGCCGCTAAGGTAAGACCCCTGGTCCCGCCGCTTTCAGGCGGCGGGACAAATTTGCGGAGCTCGCTTTGTCCAGCCTGTCCTATATCTTCAAACGACTCCTGATGATGATCCCTACCTTTTTTCTGGTCATGATCATTATTTTTCTTCTTGTTCGATTGCTACCGGGAGACCCTGCCATTGCGATGGCCGGTGATCGTGCCTCGGACGCCGACATCCAGGCCATCCGTGAACGGCTTGGGTTGACCGAACCTATGCTGGTGCAATTCTGGCTGTTCCTTACCAATACCGTGCAGGGCGATCTGGGTCGGTCTATCCTGATGCGCTCGGATGTGATCAATGTGATTTCTGACCGTCTTCCTATCACTGTCTTCCTGACCGTGTATTCGGTGGTTTTGTCGCTGCTGATTGCCGGTCCGCTGGCCTTTGTTGCTGCGCTCAATCGGGGCCGCTGGCCTGATGCGGTGATCCGCACCGTTTTTCAGATCGGGCTGTCGATGCCGGTGTTCTATATTGGCCTCGTTCTGTTGACCTTTCTGGCAGCACAGCTGCGCCTGTTTCCGGTCGGAGGATATGGCGACACCTTTACCGAGCGGCTCTATCACCTGTTCCTGCCTTCAGTGACCGTAGCGCTTTACACCTCGGCCATCATCATGCGGAACCTGCGCAGCGCGATTATCGAGGTTCTGGACGCCGAATATGTTCAGTTCGCGCGTGCCAAAGGCCTGCCGCCTCGTTTGGTTCTGGGTCGCCACGTCCTGCGCAATGCGCTGATTTCCACGGTAACCCTGCTGGGCCTGTCCATCGGCAATCTGATGAGCGGGACATTGGTCACCGAAACCGTATTCGCCGTGCCCGGAATGGGGCGCCTGATGCTCGAGGCTATCTTTGCCCGCGACTACCCCCTGATTCAGGGGCTGACCCTGACATTTGCTGTTCTGGTTTCCGTGGTTTTCCTGATGACCGACCTGTTTCAGAGTCGCCTTGACCCAAGGATGCGCCTGCAATGAGTGACGCGACCTTCAACAGCACCTCGCAGCGCCCCACCTTCATGCAGCGGGCCTTGCGCAAGCCTGGGTTTGTGGCCGGGTGCATCATCATCGGGTTTTCGGTGCTGCTTGCCCTGTTTCCCGGCGTATTCGCGCCCTATGACCCAAGCGCAATCGACTATCAGGCCCTGCGCCAACCACCATCATGGGCACATCCGTTCGGCACAGATCTGTTAGGGCGCGACAGCCTATCCCGCGTCATCTGGGCCTATCAGGTCAACATGCAGATGGCAATTTTCGGGACTGTATTCGCGTTGGTCACCGGTATAACGGTTGGCGCGCTGGTCGGGTATTATCGCGGCATCGCGGACATGATCTTTGGCCGCATCGTTGACGCTGTAATAACCTTTCCTTTCCTGGTTCTTGTCATTGCCGTGGTTGCGGTTCTAGGGCCGGGCCTGATCAACATGTATATCGCGATTTCAGTTGTTTACTGGGTCTATTATGCGCGCCTGATGCGGGCCGAGGTGATCGCTCAAATGGGGAATGACTATGCCTCGGCCGGGGTGGTCATGGGCTATTCTGACCGGCGCATCATCTTTCGCCACCTGCTGCCAAACGCGATAACGCCGGTTATCGTCTATTGGATGACCGACATGGCGCTGGTGATCCTGCTGGGGTCATCCCTGGGCTATCTTGGTTTGGGGGCGCAACCACCGCAGGCCGAATGGGGCGTGCTGATCGCCGAAGGGCGCAACTTTATCTCGACCGCCTGGTGGCTGAGCCTGATGCCTGGCATCGCCATCGTTCTGACCGGCCTTGGCTTTTCGCTTTTGGGCGATGGGCTTGCCGATCTGCTGAGACCGCGGGGATAGCGATGCAGGATCAAACGAAACTTCTAGAAGTTACCGGGCTAAGCACAACCTTTCACAAGAACGGTCGCGCGCTGCCTGCGCTGCGCGATGTCAGTTTCGGCGTGAACCGGGGTGAAGTTTTGGGGCTGGTCGGCGAAAGCGGGTCGGGCAAGAGCGTCACGTTGCGCTCGATCATGGGGCTGGCGCGCCGCTATGGCGACGTGACCGGCCAGGTGCGCTGGAATGGAAGTGATCTGATATCCATGTCAGACAGGGCTCTTCGTCGGTTTCAGGGTCGCGAAATCGCGATGATTTTTCAGGAACCGATGACCTCGCTGAATCCACTGCTGACAGTCGGACTGCAACTGGAAGAGACCCTGCGCGCCCATACCGACCTGCCCCGCGCCGCGCGCTTGGATCGGGCAATCGAAATGCTGGACCTTGTCGGCATCCCCTCGGCAGCGCAACGCTTGAAGGATTATCCTCACCAATTTTCCGGCGGAATGCGCCAGCGGGTCATGATCGCAATAGCGCTTGCCGCAGAACCCAAACTGTTGCTGGCGGATGAACCCACCACAGCACTGGACGTGACCATACAGGCGCAGATCCTCGATCTGATCCTGCGACTGGCGCAGGATATGGATATGGGGGTTGTGCTGGTCACCCATGATCTTGGCGTGGTTGCCCAGACTTGCGACAACGTGGCCGTTATGTATGCGGGGCGGATCGTCGAACAAGGGCCGGTCCGCGATGTGCTGCGGGCACCGCATCACCCCTACACTGTGGGTCTGATGCGGTCTGTGCCCGAAAACATCGCTCCTCGCACGCCGCTATATTCTATTCCCGGAGTGCCGCCAGCACTGGATGCCCTGCCTGCTGGATGCGCGTTTGCACTGCGCTGTGCCGCCTGCATAGACGCCTGCACGCAAGAGCGCCCAGCGATGACCCTGATCACCGATCATAGACAGGTCGCCTGTTTCAACCCGATAACCAAAACCCAAGGGAACGCCGCATGACCGCCCTGATGCAAATCCGTGACCTGCATCTGCGGTTCCCAATGGGCCGTAGCATCGGCGATGTCATTTCGCGGCGTCCTGGTCGCGAAGTACGGGCGCTGAATGGTGTCAGCCTAGATCTGACCCGGGGCGAAACTCTGGGCGTCGTCGGAGAGTCCGGGTGTGGAAAGTCCACACTAGCCCGGTGTATCGTGCGCCTTCATAAGCCCAGCGACGGTTCAATCCACTTTGAAGGTCAGGACATATTCGACGGCGAAATCAAAGCTGACCGCACCTATAACCGCCGGGTTCAGATGATGTTCCAGGACCCCTATTCATCGCTCAATCCCCGGATGACGACAGGGCAAATTCTGGCCGAAGCCCTGAGCGTTCACAACATGCGCCCAGAAGCAGAAATTCCCGACCGTGTGGCCGAGTTGCTTGATCTGGTCCGCCTTCCGAAGGACGCGCAAGACAAGCTGCCGCACGAATTCTCCGGAGGTCAGCGTCAGCGGATCGCCATTGCGCGCGCATTGGCGGTCGAACCCGAAGTTCTGATTGCGGACGAACTGGTCTCGGCACTAGATGTTTCGGTTCAGGCGCAGGTGGTAAACCTGTTGCTGGACCTGCAGCGGGAACTTGATCTGACAATCCTGTTTGTGGCCCATGACCTGCGGCTTGTCCGTCATGTTTCAAACCGGGTCGCGGTAATCTACCTTGGGCGGATCGTTGAAATCGGCGACAGCGAAACCTTGTTTTCCGCCCCCTCCCACCCTTACAGCCAAGCTCTGCTTTCAGCCGCCCCTTCGCTGGACCCCGACAACCGCGGTGCCGTCAAGCGGCTTGAGGGAGAGCTGCCTTCACCACTGAACATGCCCTCAGGGTGTCCGTTCCATGTCCGGTGCCCTCACGCCAGCAACATATGCGAAACCAAAGTGCCTGCCCTGATGCCTTTTGAAAATCGTGGCGAGGTCGCCTGTCACCATGTTGAAGAGATAAATGCCGATGCTTGATGCCCCCGGAACCGACCGATCCGCGATTGTTTCGGCCTTGCGCGCAGAGCTTAAAGCACAAGGTCTGGATGCCTTTATCGTGCCCCGCTACGACGCACATCAGGGCGAATATGTTGCCCCTCATGATGAACGCCTCGCCTTTGTAACTGGCTTCAGCGGCTCGGCAGGCATGGCCATCGTCACACCCGAAACTGTCGCTTTATTTGTCGATGGCCGCTATGTGGTGCAGGCTGCAAACCAGTGTGCCGAGGCTGTTTTCTCGCACCATCATCTGTTTAACGAGCCGCCCGAATACTGGCTGGCCGCCGTTGCACAGAAAGGATGGAAAATCGGCTTTGACTCGATGCACCTACCGCCGGTCTGGTTTGACCGATTTGAGCACGGGCTGGAAGGCAGCGGTGCCGCGATGGTAGCGACGGCTTCAAATCCGGTCGATGCAGTCTGGACCGACCAACCCGCTGCCCCCCAAGGACAGATCGAGCCATTTCCACTTCAGTTTTCGGGCCGGGCGGCGGGTGATAAGATCTCGGATCTGGCCACTGAGCTAACACGCCGAGAGGCCGGCTTGCTGGTGGAAACTCAGCCCGACAACATCGCCTGGCTGCTTAATGTGCGTGGCTCAGACGTGGCTTTCAACCCTGTTCCCAACTCTTTCCTTCTGTTGCAAAGCTCGGGCCAGGTTCACTGGTTCGTGTCTGACCAAAAACTGGATGCCGATGTCACTGACCACATGCCGGAAAATGTTTCGGTTCAGGCGCCGGATGGTTTTCTGTCTACACTCAGTGATCTCACAGCGCCCGGCCAGGCTGTGATTTTCGACCCCGATTTTTCGCCGACGGCGGTCAAACAAGTGCTGGAGCGTACCGGAGCAAAGGGCGTGCCGGTCAACGGATTGTTAAGCAAAACCAAAGCCCGCAAGAATACAACGGAACTGGAAGGGTTGCGCGCTTGCCATATCCGGGACGGGATCGCCTGGACCGAATTCTGCGCCTGGCTGGCGGCTCAGGTACAGAAACAGGCTGAACCGGTGACCGAGCGTGAAGCAGAACAGCGGGTATTGGCCTTCCGCCGCGCTCAGGATGGGTTCATCCACGAAAGCTTCAACACAATCTCGGCCGCCGATGGCAATGCCGCGATGTGCCATTACGCTACCGAGGCCGACAATACCGTTCCGATCCAACCGCGGGGCACATACCTGCTGGATTCCGGGGGGCAGTACGACACCGGCACAACGGATGCCACGCGCAGCTTTTCGTTCGGGCCTCAGCGGCCTGATGGATATGACCGGGCCTATACCGCAGTGTTCAAGGCCTTTCACGCTCTGGCCACGCTGCGCTTTCCTGCAGGCACACAGGGCCATCACATTGATGCAATCTGTCGCCGCCCGCTGTGGGATCTGGGATTGGATTATGACCACGGTACGGGTCATGGAATTGGCCACCGGTTGTCTGTCCATGAACATCCGCAGCGCATTGGCAAACCTTACAACCCGGTCGACCTGATGCCTGGCATGGTTATGTCGATCGAGCCGGGATATTACGAGGCCGGCAGGTTCGGCATTCGCATCGAAAACCTGTTCGAAATTGTCGAGGCAGATGACGGATTTCTGGAGTTCTCGAACATGACCTGGATCCCGATCCAGACGGATATGTTGATGCCAGATATGCTGAATCAGTTAGAAATTGACTGGATCAATGACTATCATGCCAAGGTTCTCAGACAGGTCGGGCCGCATCTTTCGCCTCTGGCCCTTAGATGGGCCCAGACGGCCTGTGCAACGCTGACCAAATAAACCAGAGTTTTGCCATCAGACCACCGTTCGAGGCGTCTTTCCTGCAAATACCGGCTGGACCCGGGCACCCTGATATTCGCAGGCGTTATCCAACCAGGCCAGAAACAGACGCGTGTTTCCAACAATGTGAGGGACAAAGCCGAAATCCGGTCGATTACCGGCCAGCTTTTGAACCAAAGAACCCGTTTGCAACACGAAGATCGCGCCCCCTACCACAACGGCGGCGCTGATTGTGGGCGAGGCTGCGATCTCATGGCTTTGGGTTCCGGCCACCCAAAGAGCAAATGCCAGACGCGTCATCGCCACCGTATCCGTGACGCGGCGCAAGCCAGGAAGGAAATAGGTGGATAGAGCCGTCGCGCATACAATGACAGCCATATAGATCAGGCCGATAACAACCGGGACGGGTAATCCGAAACGCGTTGCCTCTATATGTGAGTAAAGAGTGAAACCTGAGGCAAAAGCCAGAGCCGCAATCAGCGACAACCGCCGTCTTTCGAGACTTAGATGCCTTGTGACTCTTTTCACTGCGTCGACCCTCATGTTTTGTTGAGGATCTGTTTGAGATATGAATTTGTGATTGATCTGACGAAATAGCGGCGGAAGTTTGTTTTTGTCTCCCCTCACCATTCAATCGGTCGCCCAAATGACTTGGTTACGCCCTGCACGTTGGCCTTTTCACTCTGGTACGAGCGCAAAATCCAGCCCGGTTTAGGCCGCTGCAACCCGCTTCGGCGGCCCTGTGATTTCAGAAAAGAGGTTTGGCAGAATTCTCACCTCCTATGGTGAAAATCGCTCAAATTCATTCCGCTGGGCCCGTTTCAATGTCGCTTGCCTTCAGGATAAATGTGCTGTCGCTTCAATTTCCAACAAGGCCTCGTCTTCGACCAAACCCGCCACGATGATCATTGACATCGCAGGAAAATGCCTGCCGAAAACCTCACGATAGGCGGCCCCAACTTCGGCTTGCAGAGACAGATATTCGCGTTTGTCTGTTACGAACCAGGTCAGGCGGGTCACATCGCGGGCCGAGCCACCAGCGGCCTCGACAATATCAACGATATTCTGCAGCGCCTGTTTCATCTGTCCGATGAACCCGCCGCTGACAAATTTCTTGTTCGCGTCCCATCCTATTTGCCCGCCGATATGTAACGTTCCATCTTTGGTCAAAACGCCATTGGCATATCCTTTGGCAGGCAACCAGCCGTCGGGGTGAATTGTCTTGTGGCTCATAGCGCGTCGTCCCTGAATGCCTCGAGTTTTTTACGGATGTCTGCGGGCCAGGCCGTTGGACCGCCCTTTGAATCTACATGAACAAGCGTTGCTACGCTTGTCAGTCGCTCCTCTTGCGCACAACTGGCCACGACCGAGTATTCGGCTGAACTGCGTCCGATCTTTGTGATCTTCATCCGGAATATCAAATGGTCACCGTGACGGCTGGGCGCTGAAAATCGGGTTTGTATCTGTGCGGTAGGCACTGCGCCAACAGGATGAATCTCTTCAAACGGTTTGCATAGCACCTGATCGAAATAGGTCTCAACGCAATCATTGATCATCTCGAAATAGCGCGGGAAAAAGACAATCCCCGCCGGGTCGCAATGTTTGAACAGAACCTTTTGGTGGAATTCAAAAGTCATCAGACCCCCACATATTTTTCTGTGATGTCATGACCGAGATCCACCATCGCGCCAGACCAGACTGTTTTACCGCGCTCAAGAATGACCGCGCGGTCAGACACCAGCGCCAACTCTTTCAGAGACTTGTCGATCAACAGGATCGAAACATTGGTTTCCTGTTTCAGGCGATGCAAGACCGACCAGATTTCCTGTCGCACGATCGGAGCCAGCCCTTCGGTTGCTTCATCGAGGATCAAGAGCTGCGGATTTGTCATCAGGGCGCGCCCGATAGCCAGCATCTGTTGTTCTCCGCCGGATAGTGAGGCTGCCCCTTGGCCCTGACGTTCCTCTAACCGTGGGAACAGTTCAGCCACCTTCTGCAATGTCCACTCGCCGGGTCTGGCAGCGGCGATCAGATTCTCGCGCACCGTCAGGTCGGCAAAGCACCGGCGCCCCTCGGGTACCAGCCCGACACCAAGACGCGCGACCTTATAGCTGGGTAGAGCGTGCAGATTCTGATTGTTCAGCGACAAGGTGCCCTCGGACCGGATCATCCGGCAAATGGCTTTGACAGTCGTGGTCTTGCCCATCCCATTGCGCCCCATAAGGGCTGTAACCTCGCCCTGCGCCAGAGAAAGATCGACACCAAATAAAGCCTGACTGACGCCGTATGTCGCGGTCAGGTTTTCTACCCGCAACAAAGTCATGCCTCATCCCCCAGATAGGCATCGCGCACCTCACGGCTTGCGCGGATTTCATCTGCCGTCCCGGTTGCAATCACCTTGCCATAGACCAATACGCTGATCCGGTCAGCCAGCGCAAAAACGGCGTCCATATCATGTTCGACAAGGAGGATGGGCGCCTCTTCCCGCAGACCGTCAAGAAACCCGGTCAACCGTTTGGACCCTCCAGCGCCAAGCCCGGCCATCGGTTCATCCATGACAAAGACCCTAGGTGACAAAGTCAAAGCCACGGCGACTTCAAGCTGGCGGCGTTGACCATGGCTGAGATTTGCGCAACGCGTTTCGCGTTCATCGCCCAAGCCCACCCTTTCCAGCGCAGCCTCGGCCCTTTCGAGCAGCTCTGGCCGTTTCAAGGCAGGTTTCCAGAACCGCCATACGAGGTTTTCCGCACCCATGGCGCTCAACACGACGTTTTCCAGAATCGTATCTTCCATGCACAGTTCCGATATCTGGAACGTCCGCCCCATCCCTGCCCTTGCCCGCTTTTGCGTGCCAAGGTCCGACACATCCTGTCCGCACAGCAAAACACGCCCCGAATCCGGTTGCAAACCTCCGCAGATCTGCTGGATCAACGTGGATTTTCCCGCTCCATTCGGACCAATGATAGCGTGGATCTCTCCTGGCCTGAGATCAATCGAGACGTTATCCGTAGCCTTTAACGCACCAAAGCTTTTGTTCAGACTCTCGGTGGCAAGGACGGGATCAGACATGTGCCCCCTCTTTCCCGGTTAGCAGCCCAATCAGGCCACCGCGACCAAACAGAACGATGCACAGCAGAACAATACCCAAATATACATGCCAGAAATCGGTTAGTTCACC
The DNA here is from genome assembly GCF_059609985.1 of Ruegeria sp. YTSA219. Classification (NCBI taxonomy): domain Bacteria; kingdom Pseudomonadati; phylum Pseudomonadota; class Alphaproteobacteria; order Rhodobacterales; family Roseobacteraceae; genus Ruegeria; species Ruegeria sp. YTSA219. The sequence goes on along the minus strand of NZ_JBXWMT010000009.1, from coordinate 104,360 downwards.
CAGAAAATGCTCGAGCGCGACAAACACGCAAGCCCCAATTACCGGACCCATCAGGCGTCCGACACCTCCGATGATTATCAGCACAATCAATTCGCCCGAAAGCTGCCAACTGAACATAGACGGCGAAACGAACCGGTTGAGATCGGCAAACAGCGCCCCGGCCAGACCAGTGACAGCGCCGGACAGAACAAAGGCCAAAAGTTTCAGCCGCATGGGGTTCAATCCCACAGTCTCGACTCGCGCCGTAGATTGCCGTGTCGCATTAAGAGCCAGCCCGAATGGCGCGGCTTGCATCCGCGCAAACAGGAACAGGACGAGACATAGCAGCGCGAAACAGATGCCGTAAAACTGGATCGGATCCAATGTGTTGAGGCCGGGAAAACCGTTGCGAACATAGATGGATAATCCGTCTTCGCCCCCGTATTGCGCCCAAGAAATCGCGAAGTAGTAAAACATCTGTCCGAAGGCCAGCGTAATCATGATGAAATAAACGCCTGACGTTCTTAGGGACAGAAGACCGACGAAAAAGGCAGCAATGCCCGAAGTAAGCATCGCAACTATCCAGATCACGGGCATGGATTTACTGCCTTCGATAGAAATCAAGCCCAGATCCAGTGCCGTGTAGGTCTGCGCGTGATAGGTCAGAATGCCCATCGCATAGCCGCCGATCCCGAAGAAAACAGCATGGCCAAAGCTGACCAACCCCCCAATTCCCAGGATGACATTCAGACCAGCCGCTGCAAGCGCCAAGATCACCGCCCGCGTCACAAGCGTGATTGTGAAGGGCTGGTCCGCGGCCAGCGCCCAAAGGGGCAGCGCCAGCAGGCCGGCGATCATCAGGCCATTGATGTATCTTTCATTCATTCTCATGCGCGGGCTCCGAACAGACCTGTTGGGCGCCAGATCAGGACCAGTCCCATCAGGACATAGATTCCCATTGATGCCAGAGCCGAGCCGCTTTTCTGAGCGGCTCCCGGTTCCATGAACAGTTTGAACAGCTCGGGCAGGAAAACCCCGCCCAGCGTGTCGGTTAGCCCAACCAACAGCGCCCCGATGAACGCCCCCCGAACCGAGCCTATGCCACCGATTACGATAACCACGAAGGCCAGGATCAGAACAGGTTCACCCATGCCCACCTGTACCGACTGAATTGCCCCAACCAAAGCACCGGCAAGCCCCGCCAGCCCCGCCCCTAGTGCAAAGACCAAAGTGTAAAGTTTCGAGATGTCGACGCCCAGTGCGGCAATCATTTCCCGGTCGTTCTTACCGGCCCGTATCTGCACACCCAAACGCGTGCGTTCGATCAGGGCCCACAAACCTACTGCAACAGCAAGACCAATCCCGATCAGGGTTAGGCGATAGAGGGGATATTCGATCCCGCCCTGCAGCGTGATCGGACCCGAAAGTGCCGTTGGAATATCCAGGAACAATGGGAAAGACCCAAAGACCCATCTTGTCCCTTCGGAAAAGATCAGGATCAGTGCAAAGGTGGCCAGAACCTGATCCAAATGTGGTGCCTGATAAAGCCGCCGGATAACGAGCATTTCTACGATCACCCCGGCCAGTGCGGCCGCAGCCAGAGCAGCAATCAGAGCAAGCAGAAATGACCCGGTCGCCCCTGCAACTGCTGCAGCGGCAAATGCACCCACCATGTACAAAGAGCCATGGGCCAGGTTGATCAGGCCCATCACCCCGAAGATCAGCGTCAGGCCAGCAGCCATCAAGAACAACATGACGCCGAACTGCAGCCCGTTCAGGATCTGCTCGATAATCAGGATCGAGGACATGGAAACTCCGGTGATCTGCCCGCCCCACTTTTAGGGGCAGGCAGAAATTCAGTTACATTTTGCACTCGGCCGCGTAGGCATCAGAGTGGTTTTCAAGAGCTACGCCAAGGATCTTATTGGTGAATACATCACCTTCTTTGATCACTTCGCGCGCATAGATGGTCTGAACCGGATGATGGTTCGGGCCAAAGCTGAAATCCCCTCGTGTGCTGTTGAAATCCGCCGCCCTCAGCGCTTCGCGGAAGGCATCCGCATCTGACGGGTCAGCCTTGTTAAGCGCCGCAAGTAACAGGTTGGCGGTATCGAATCCCTGACTGGCGTAAAGCGAGGGCAGACGTCCGTATTCTGCCTGAAAGCTTTCAACAAAGGCAGCGTTGGTCGGGTTGTCGATATCCTTGTTCCACTGCGAAGTGTTCACCACGCCCAGCGCCGCATCGCCTACCGCCTGCAGAATGCCCTGATCAAAGCTGAAGGCTGGGCCAACAACTGGAAGATCGATCCCGCTGTCGGCATATTGCTTCAGAAACGAAATCCCCATCCCGCCGGGCAGGAAGAAAAATACGCTATCCGCATCGCTTGCGCGGATTTGGGCGATTTCAGCTGCATAATCAGTCTGGCCAAGCTCGGTATAGATCTCACCGGCCAGATCACCTTCGAAAAAGCGTTTATAGCCAGTCAGCGCGTCGACGCCCGCCGGGTAATTCGGAGCAAGTATGAAGCTGCTCTTGTAACCCGCACCATTGGCGTATGCACCCGCGGCCTCGTGCAGGTTGTCGTTCTGCCAGGCGACGTTGAAATAGTTCTGGTGACAGCCCTTCCCCGCCAGAGGTGACGGGCCCGCATTGGGTGACAGATAGAAAACGTCCTGGTTCACGGCGGCTGGCACAACCGCCATCGCCAGGTTTGACCAGATGATACCGGTCATCACATCTACACGTTCGGATTGGATCATCTTGTCTGACAGCTGTACCGCGATATCCGGTTTGCGCTGGTCGTCTTCGATCACCACCTCGATATCATTCCGCCCCGATTGAGCAATCGCAAGCATGAACCCATCCCGTACGTCGATGCCCAAACCGGCCCCGCCGCCTGAAAGCGTTGTGATCATCCCCACCTTAACTTCCGCTGTAACACCCGTCGCGCACAGCGCAGTGATCGCTGCAGCCGCCAATAGTCTCTTCATCGTCTTCTCCCTTCGTTGGCCCTATGAACGCGATTTATGTCATTATTCTCAACGTTCGGTCTATGCCTTTGGCAATTCGGTCTTTTTCTTACATTCTTTCTGCCCGCTATATTCTACATACATTGATCATGATTTCAGGCGGAAACGCTGGATTTTTCCGGTCGCGGTTTTGGGCAAACCATCGCAGAACCGGATCGAGCGCGGGTATTTATACGGGGCAATCATAGATTTCACATGAGCCTGAAGGGCTTCGCGCATAGCGTCATCAGCCGTACCTGAAGCCAGAACAACATGTGCTTGGACAATATGACCCCTCTCAGCATCTGGGACGCCGATCACCGCGCATTCCGCAACGGCTTCATGCGCCAGAAGTGCGGCTTCGACTTCGGGTCCGGCTATGTTGTATCCGGCCGAGATAATCATGTCGTCATTGCGCGCAGAAAAATGAAAATACCCCTCTGCGTCCCGATAAAAGCTGTCACCAGTGATATTCCACCCATCTGTCACATAACCCGCCTGCCGCTTATCATTCAGATACCGGCACCCTGTCGGACCACGAACAGCCAGGCGTCCGATATCCCCAACTGCAGCTTCAGTTCCGTCTGGGTTTAGTACTTTGGCCTCATATCCGGTAACCGGCCTGCCGGTACTGGCTGGGCGGTGATCGTCAAACCGGTTTGAAATAAAGATGTGCAACATCTCGGTCGCGCCGATCCCGTCGAGCATTGGTTTGCCTGTCTTGGAAATCCACTCGTCATAGATTGGCTGCGGTAAGGTCTCGCCCGCCGACACAGCCGCACGCAGACTAGACAGATCTACACCGTCATCCATCGCCTGCAGCATGACCCGATAGGCGGTTGGCGCAGTGAAACAGACAGTCGCTTTGTATTTTTCGATTATCTCGATCATGCCCGCAGGCGAGGCTTGTTCTAACAGGGTTGCAGTCGCGCCGAACCGCAACGGAAACACCGCCAAACCACCCAACCCGAATGTGAAGGCCAAAGGTGGAGAACCAACAAAAACGTCCTCCGGAACGACCTGCAACACCTCACGCGCATAGCTGTCGGCAATGATCAGAATATCTCTGTGAAAATGCATGGTGGCCTTGGGTTCACCTGTCGAGCCGGAGGTGAAACCCAACAAGGCCACGTCGTCGCGCCCGGTTTTAACGCAATCGAACTGTACCGGCTTTTCAAGTGCTAGACGATCAAGCTCGGCATCGTGGTTTGAAGTTCCGTCGAACCCGACGACCCGCTGCAGGAACCGGTTATCACTGGCGCAGGACTGCATTTCGTCGATCAGCCGGGTATCACATAATGCAAACTGGATTTCCGCCTTATCGACAGTTTTCATCAGTTCTGCAGCGCGCAACATCGGCATAGTATTGACGACAACCGCTCCCACCTTGGTTGCGGCAAGCCAGCACGCAACCATTGCCGGATTGTTAGCCGATCGGATCAGCACCCGGTTTCCCGGCTCGACCCCCAAGTCATCGACCAATACATGTGCCAGCCTGTTGGTCCAGTCGCTGAGCTCTTTATATGTTCGTTGCCGACCATTGCCGATCAAAGCGGTATGATCACCAAAGCCCTTGGCAACCATGGCATCGGTCAGCTCATATGCTGCATTCACATGATCGGAATATGCAAAACCCGCCAACAGGAAGTCGGGCCACTGATCCTGGGGGGGCAGGTTATCGCGGCTGAACGTGTCGGTATGTGCAGACGGTCCAAGCATCACCTTCCCTCCATGTGCGCGGCCATCGTCTGACGTGCAATAATTACTTTTTGAACGTCCGAGGCGCCCTCGTAGATGCGCAAGGCACGGATTTCTCGGTACAGAGATTCAACCGCCATCCCAGAACGCACCCCGTCGCCACCAAACAACTGAACCGCCTTGTCGATAATCAACTGCGCCTGATCGGTAGCAAACAGCTTGGCCATCGCCGCCTCACGTGTGATGCGCGCCGCTCCGCTGTCCTTGGCCCACGCTGCCCGATAGATCAAAAGCGCCGAAGCATCGACATCTAATGCCATCTCGGCGATGTGTCCCTGCACCATCTGCAAATCAAACAACGGGGCGCCTTGCACCTGCCGTTCCGATACCCGTGTCAGCGCCTCATCCAGCGCGCGTCGTGCAAATCCCAGCGCAGCGGCCGCCACCGTCGGGCGGAACAGGTCCAGCACAGACATTGCAATACGAAATCCTGCGCCAGCTTGACCGATCATCGCGCTAGCCGGCACACGCAAATCATTGAAACGCAACGTCGCCAATGGGTGTGGCGCGATTGTGTCCAGTCGCCCGACAACTTCGAAACCCTTCAGATCAGGAGTGATGATAAAAGCTGACAACCCTTTGGCCCCGGGTGCCTCGCCAGTACGGGCGAACAGGGTGTAGACATCTGCGATACCCCCGTTCGATATCCATGTCTTTTCACCATTCAGGACAAAGTCGTTGCCATCACGGATAGCCGTCATTGTCGAATTTGCCACATCCGACCCCGATTGAGGTTCAGTCAATGCAAAGGCCGCGATAGCCTGACCAGAGCGCGTTTGCGGCAGCCAATGCGCCTTTTGGCCTTTTGAGCCGAACAACGAGATCGCACCGGTTCCAAGCCCCTGCATTGCAAAGGCGAAATCGGCCAACCCATCATGGCGGGCAAGTGTTTCACGGCTGAGGCACAGCGTCCTGACATCCAAATGGCCGCTTTCGTCCGAAGTAGGCTGCAGCAGCCCTGCGTCGCCCAGCTGGCGGACCAGATCGCGACAAGCCTGGTCCGGGTCGCCATGGTCAATAGTCAGTCCCCGAGCGACCTCTTGCACCCGATCCGCCCAGCCCCGGTGATGAGGGTCAAAGAATGGCCACGAAAGAAAGCTCTGATCTGCCATCAATCGCCCTCGAATACTGGTTTGTTTTTTGCAACAAAGGCCTTGTAGGCGCGTTCAAAATCTCCGGTTTGCATACAGATCGCCTGGGCCTGCGCCTCTGCTTCGATTGCCTGTTCGATCGACATAGACCACTCCTGCGCCAGCATGGTCTTGGTCATCATATGCGCAAAATTGGGGCCTGCCACGATACGGTCAGCCAGAGATTGCGCGGTAGCGTCAAGCTCGGATGGATCAACCACTGCATTGTAGAACCCCCAGGAAAGCCCCTCATCAGCGGTCATGCTGCGTCCGGTATAGAGCAGTTCGGCCGTACGCCCCTGCCCGATGATACGGGGCAGGATGGCGCAGGCCCCCATATCGCACCCTGCCAGCCCCACCCGCGTGAACAGGAATGCACATTTGGCCTGCGGGGTGGCGATACGCAAATCCGCAGCCATAGCGATGATGGCCCCGGCCCCCACGCAAATACCGTCCACCGCAGCAATCACCGGCTTACCACAATTCACAATCGCCTTGACGAGATCTCCGGTCATTCGCGTGAAGAGCAACAGGTCCTTCATCTTCATGCGCGTTAGCGGACCGATGATATCGTGCACATCGCCGCCCGAGCTGAAATTGCCACCATTTGAGGCGAACACCACTGCATCTACCTCTTCTGAATAGACCAGATCCCTGAACCAATCACGTAGTTCGGCATAGCTGTCGAAGGTCAAAGGGTTCTTACGCTCTGGTCGGTTCAGTGCAATCGTTGCAACCCGGTTCCGGATTTCGCAGCGAAAATGTTTGACGTCACTGGCCATCGATTTCCTCCGAAATAGTGAGTTCGGTTGTCAGAGTGCGGGCGTCCTCGGCGGAAAACTGGCCAAGCATATCGGATATCCAAGCCTCATGCGCCGCGGCTTGACGTGCGAATTCCTCGCATCCTTTTTGTGTCATGCGTACGCGATGGGCACGACGATCCCCAGGCACAGGTACGCGCACTAGCAGGCCGTCATCAGCCAGCCGATCCACGATTCCGGTCACATTCCCGTTCGAAACGCGCAGCGCACCCGAGATTTCGCTCATCTTCAGCCCATCTTCGAACCGCGACAGGGCTGCCATCACGTCAAAACGCGGCAGTGTCGTGTCAAACTCTACCCTGAGGTTCTCTCTTAGTGCTGCCTCGATGCCACGCGTGGTCTTGAGCAGCCGCAGCCATAACCGCAACCTCTCTTTGGATGGATCTTCCAATGGTGCTTGAAGCGGGTTTGGGTTCATATCTCGCCTCCGGACAGGCTAAGCGCGTGGCCGTTGACTGAATTTGCCGCATCCGAGCACAACCACCTCACGGCACCTGCTACGTCTTCGACCTGGATGAAACGACCCTGTGGGTTTATCTTTTTCAGGCTTTTCACCGCATTTTCCGCGCTCATTCCCGTCTTCTCGACGATGTTCGCAATCGAGCGATCCAGCATCGGCGTTTCCACAAACCCCGGGCAAACCGCATTGACGGTGATGCCTGTCGCCGCAAGTTCGCCCGCCAGAGACCGCGTCAGCCCGACCACCGCATGTTTTGTCGCACAATAGCCGGAAACATAAGGATAGCCCTTCAATCCGGCGGTGGACGCGATGGCAATCAGACGGCCCGTTCCAGCGGCTTGCATGTCAGGCAAAACCGCCTGCCATAAATTGAAAACACCCACCAGATTCACATCCGTCAGGGTCCGCAGATCATCGGCTGTCATCCGATGAAACGGAAGCGAATGGGCCGCGCCGGCATTCGCAATCGCTATTGAAATCGGGCCGCGTTCTGCCCGTGCTGTTTCAATAGCAGCTAGGACCTGCTTGTCATCGGTCACATCACAAAGGACATACGGCAAGGCTTGCTGCTGCAGCTTGGCCTCTGTACGGCCCAAAATGGTAACGGCTGCTCCGCCATTCGCGAAATCTTGGGCTATAGCCGCACCAACGCCGGTGCCGCCGCCGGTTATGACGACATGTTTCATACTTCACCCGCCGTTTCCGCCTTGCGATCTGCCAGGCGCCAAGCCTGGTCCCGCCCGGCTTCATAGGGGCGGGGCCAAGTTTCCTGCCGATCCCCCAACGCCGTAGCCGCGTGCAAGGTCCAGTACGGATCGTCCAGATGAGGCCGGGCAAGGCACACCAGATCTGCACGACCGGCCATGAGAATCGAATTTACGTGATCGGCTTCATAGATGTTCCCCACCGCCATAGTACTGATGCCGCATTCGTTTCTAATGCGGTCCGCGAAAGGGGTCTGGAACATACGGCCGTAAACCGGGTTAGCATCGGTCGAAGTCTGCCCGGCGGAAACGTCCACGATATCTGCACCCGCCGCATCGAACATCGCCGCTATATCCACAGCTTGTTGCGGCGTCACGCCAGTAGGTCCGACCCAGTCATTGGCAGAAATGCGCACCGCCATCGGCTTATCTTTGGGCCAGGTCGTCCGCATAGCTGAAAAAACTTCAAGCGGATAACGCATACGGTTTTCAAGACTGCCCCCATACATGTCGTCGCGCGTGTTCGACAAAGGAGAGATAAAGGACGAGATGAGGTAGCCATGCGCCGCATGCAGCTCGATCATGTCAAACCCAGCACGATCTGCCATCCGGGCTGCTGTCACAAATTGGGACGTGACCCTATCCATATCTGCACGATCCATCGCGCTGGGCACAGCGTTACCGTCGGACCAAGGGATGGCCGAAGCTGATATCAAAGGCCAGTTTCCTTCCTTCAGCGGCTGGTCCATTCCTTCCCACCCGATGCAGGTTGAACCTTTGCGGCCCGAATGGCCGATTTGACAGCATATTTTGGCGTCGGTTTCCGCATGGACAAATTCGGTGAGTCGAGCCCATGCGGCCTCGTGTTCGGGCTCATAAAGCCCCGGGCATCCTGGGGTGATCCGGCCTTCGGCGCTGACACAGGTCATTTCGGTGTATACCAGCCCGGCGCCACCTTTGGCCCTTTCACCGTAATGGATCAGGTGCCAGTCAACCGGGCACCCATGAACCGCCTTGTACTGTGCCATGGGTGACACTACGATCCGGTTCTTCAACTGCATCCCCCGCAGGCGAAATGGCGCAAACATCGGGGGCCGGGCCATACCATCAACAGCGCCCCCAGACTGCTGCATGAACCAGGCCTCGGCATGCCCCAGCCAGTTGGCATCGCGTTGGCGCAGGTTCTCGTGGCTGATCCGCTGAGACCGTGTCAGCATCGCGTAATTCAACTGAACCGAATCCTGATCGAGGTAACGTTCGACATTCTCGAACCATTCGACCGAGTTCCGCGCTGCCGATTGCAGGCGCAACACTTCAAGACGACGCTCGTCCTCATACCGCGCGAAAGCCGCTTCAGGCGTATCTTCTTTATGGACGAAGTCAGCCAGCGCTATAGCGCTTTCCAGTGCCAGCTTTGTTCCCGAGCCAATGGAAAAATGTGCGGTCGCTGCGGCATCTCCCAGCAATACCAGGTTTTTGTAACTCCATTTTTCGCACAAGACCCTAGGAAACCGCAGCCAGGCCGAGCCGCGGATATGACTGGCATTGCTCATCAAGGGATGGCCGCCCAAATGATCTTTGAAAATGTCTTCGCACAAAGCGATGGACTCTTGCTTGGTCATCTCACCAAACCCAAAAGCATCGAAGGTCTGTTGCGAGCATTCCACGATGAAAGTCGCCGTATCCCGGTCGAACTGATAGGCATGTGCCCAGACCCAGCCCTTTGGCGTTTCCTCAAAAATAAAGGTGAAGGCGTCGTCAAACTTCTGATGCGTACCCAGCCAGACGAACTGACACCGTCGTTGGTCTATATCGGGTCGAAAAACATCTGCGAACTCGGCCCGTGACTTGGAGTTCAGCCCGTCCGAAGCCACAACGACGTCGTAGTTCATCATATAGTCCGAGGCTGATGCCGCCTCGGTCTCAAAGCGCATCTCGACACCAAGCTCGCGCGCTCGGTCTTGCAAAATGAGCAGCAGTTGCTTGCGTCCGATCCCGCAAAATCCGTGGCCGCTGGACACGGTGCGCTGACCTTTATGCACAAGTGCTACGTCATCCCAATAGGCAAAGTGTTTACGTATCACCGTCGCGCTGGCTGCGTCATTGGCGGCAAGATTATCCAGCGTCTCATCAGACAACACGACGCCCCAGCCAAAGGTGTCATCCGGGCGGTTTCGCTCGATAACAACCACTTCGGCATCCGGATCGCGGAGCTTCATTGAAATCCCGAAATAGAGGCCAGCCGGCCCGCCGCCGAGACATGCAACACGCATCGTTACCTTCCCCCATTCGCAGCTTTACCTGAAACGCTAGACCAGGTGGCGCATCCCTTCAAGTAAAAATATTTTATACTTGAAGTTTATATATTCTGAATAACCAACCACAAATTCGCGACGGGTTGGTATTTTCCTGAGCCAAGCCAGCACCGGTTTGCCTGCGACAAAGCAATCAATCTCTGTAAGCGGTTACATTTCGCTTTCACCTGAACGGCGCAGAGCTTACACATATTTGCAAAATCAAATTTCAGGTTTGACAATGCCAAAGGCAAAAACTGCACCGACCCTGGAGGATGTTGCGAAACTCGCGGGCGTATCGACCGCCACGGTTTCACGTTGCCTCAATTCTCCGAACCTGGTGGTGCAGGCTACGCGTGATCGGGTTCAGTCTGCCGTTGACGCTTTGGGATACACGCCGAATTTTGCCGCGCGTGTTATGGCTGCCAGACGGTCGCACACCATCGGCGCCATCATTCCCACCATGGAAAACGCGATCTTTGCGCGTGGACTTCAGGCCTTTCAGGAAGAGCTGCGCCAGCATGGCTATACCCTGCTTGTCTCTAGTTCGGCCTATCAGCCTGAGATCGAAGAAGAGCAGATACGCAACCTGGTCGCACGGGGGGCGGATGGGTTGCTGCTGATCGGGCATGATCGAGACTCGCGGATCTATGACTATCTCGCAAAGCGCAGGATTCCGGTTCTGATAGCGTGGTCGTTTCAGGCAGACGCACCAGTCCCTTCGGTCGGATTTGACAACCGTGCGGCCATGGCCGAACTGGCAAATCAAGTGATCAAGCTGGGTCACCGAACCCTGGGTATGATTTCTGGTGTCAGCACCGGAAACGACCGTGCCCGCCTGAGGATCGAAGGGGTGCAAGAAGCAATGCGCCGCAACAATATCCCAAATGACCGGCTGACGATCGTAGAAACGCCATATGAAATCGAAAACGGGGCAGAGGCGTTTTCCCGTCTGATGTCTCGGCAAGATCGACCAACAGCGGTGCTGTGCGGGAACGATGTTCTGGCTATCGGTGCGTCGCGCCGGGCCAAGGAGATGGGGCTTAGAGTTCCTCAAGACGTATCCGTCACAGGGTTTGACGATATCGAACTGGCGCAGATCACCGATCCAGGTTTGACGACCGTGCATGTCCCACATCGCGAGATGGGTCGACGGGCTGCGCTGGAACTGGTTGGGTTGATCGAAAAGCCCACCGAAAGTTGCAATGTACAGTTGCGAACCAATTTGGTCGAACGCCAATCGCTGGGGCGCCCCGGCTGACTTCAGGCGGCCTCGTTTTCCATGGTGCGAAACTCACCTTTCAACCAGGCGTGACTTGCGCACATCGGGTCGGTAAAATGTTGACGGATGAGCTTTCCCATCGCTCTTTGGATTAGCTTCGAAGTGGTCTCGGGGTATACGTCGGTCGTGAATAAAGACACTGTTCTTACAAAGTTTCGGCCGGGAAATGGCACCACCCGAACTTGGTCGTGAAATCTGTGGGCCCTATGAAAACTTGCGGCCGTGGTAATGGTCCAACCGGTGCCTTCAGCGACCAATCCTATGATCGACTGATTGCATTCCAGTTCGAACCTGTTGGGCAGATCAAATTTACCTCGCCTGAGCTGTATCTCAATTTGCTTGCCGATCACGTAATCACGCGAATAGCGCAGCAACGGCAATTCTGCGTTTGATGAAAACATCTCCTCGGGCATGCCACTGAACCCTCCGGGCAAAACAACGATAAAAGGGTCGCGCATCAACGGGTATTCGATCAGGCCCTCGGTCCGTTCGAACGGTCGGGTCGCTACCCCTGCATCCAGCTTGTGTTCCTGTAACTTGGCAATGATCTCATGGCTGGGGCGTGTGAAATGCCGAAAACTGCAGCGCGGCAAAGCATGCGCAAGAAACCGAAACAAGTCTGGCGAGATTTGATTGTCGAAATCATCAATCAGTGCCAGCCTCAAATCCGTCGCATGGCGCCAGTTACCCGACCGGATCTCCGCCTCGGCCTTTTTCAAAACGATCAGCCCATCGCGGACATGGCGCGCATAGACTTCACCGGCAGGTGTCAGACCCATTGGACGACGCCCGTGATCCACCAAATCAATGCCCAACGCGGTCTCAAGGCTTCGTAGGTGATTGGAAACTGTGCTGATAGACAAACCGGTTTCCGATGCGACCTGTTGGATCGATCCTGACTTTGCGACCAACTGAAAAACTTCCAGCCAGCGGAGGCTTAGCGACTTTGGCACATTTACAGTCCGTTGTTTCGATTACATCAAAACTAGCGAAACAAAGAACGCCCCTCATTGCAATGATGAACTTGCAACCCGTTCTGCGTCAAGCCCGGAGCCTGCTATGGTCCGGGTCATAGGGCGAAGGTGCGATCACGGTTGCGTTGACCCGTTTTCCACAGTGATCCAACTCTATCTTGCACCCGATTTCTGCAAGTGACGGATCGACAAATCCATGGGCAAGATTGAGGCCGGTGCGGTGCCCCCACTCGCCCGAGGTGATTGTTCCGACAACCGTGTCACCCAGCATCAGCGAAGCTCCGGCATGGGCAGATCCCTGTTCGGTTTCCAACCGGAGCGGCACGAGTTTTCTCCGCGGCCCATAAGCATCACGGTTCAGCAGGGCATCGCGCCCGATGAAGTCGCCCTTTTCCAACCTCACAAACCGATTCAGACCTGTTTCAAAAGGATCAAACTCGGTGATCAAATCAGCCTTCCAGTGCAGGAACGTCTTTTCCATCCGCATGGAGTCGATCGCCCGAGCGCCAAACAGCTTGAGGCCGAAGTGCTCTCCAGCCCGCCGCAGCGCCAGATATGCGCTATAAAGCGAAGGGTTGGGAACGTGGATTTCATATGCCAGTTCGCCAGAAAAACTTACCGCCATCACCGTTGCCTGAGCGAACCCAACAAAGCACTCCCTGACGCTCAGCCATGGAAAAGCCAGCGGGGACCAATCACCGCGCGCGCAGGACGCCAGCACATCACGTGATTTCGGGCCGGCAAGGATCAGAATGGTGTAGTCGTTGGTCAGACTGCGTAAATGCACGTCTTCATCGGGGTGGCGGTTCTGCTTTAGCCAATCCATATCGTGGAATTCACTTGCCGCCGCCGAGCCATACCAGACCCGGGCAGGGCCGCGATCGCTGGCTGGCAGGTTCGCCACAGTCGCTTCGGCTTTGACCATCCCGTGGTGGTTCAAAAGATAGCCCAGCCCAACCCTGCCGTCGCGGCGCGTGACAGCACCGCAAAACAGACGATCCAGAAAGGCATGCCGATCCGCACCGGTAATCTCGATACGGTTGAAACCATTCACCTCGGACAGCCCGACATTGGACTGAACATTTGCCACCTCGGCTGCGATCGGATCAAAGGTTTCGTCAAAATCGAAACTGAGGGTCGGTTCAAAGCTGGGGTCAGGCTTGATGTAATCCACCCGCTCCCATCCATTGACGACAGTGAATTCGGCGCCCTCGGCCGCTAGAACCGGGGTCAGCGCCGTGGTCTTGGCGGGCCTTCCTGCAGGGCGGTGTTCATGCGGGAGGTGAAAGCGGAATTCATTCTGGTAATCTTCAACTGCCTTTAGCGCCGTCAATTCCACATTTGCGTGGCCCGTGAACCGGCGCGGGTCCAGGCACCAGGTGTCATAACAGGCCTCTCCATGCACAATCTGCTGGGCCAACAGCCAACCATGGCCACCGCCCTCACCCAATCCAGCCCGCAGGCCGATAATACAGAAGGCGTTGCGCTTGCCCGGGATCGGCCCGACAAGTGGTGCACCATCAATCGTATAGGTTATCGGCCCGTTGACGACCGTGTGAATCCCGGCCTCTAACAGCGCAGGCATCCGAGCAAAAGCGCCTTCCAGTACGTCCGACACGCGGTCCAGATCGTCCGGGCAAAGCGCATTTACAAAATTTGGATCGATCCCGTCCATGCCCCAGGTCTTGCAGTCCTGTTCATAGAACCCCAGCAAGAGGCCGTTCTTTTCTTGTCGACAGTAGAAATCGCTGATCGGACATCGCAGCAAAGGCATTCGGTGGCCGGCATCGCGGATTGCAGGAATTTCTTCCGTCAGAAAATACTGATGCTCCATCGAGGCCACGGGGTGGTGCACTCCCATCAAGGCGCCCACTTCGTTCACACGATATCCGCAGGCATTCACCACGATGTCACAGTCGATATCACCGTGTTCGGTCTGTACCGTCCAGGTGTCATCCTTGTGCTGGATCAACCCGACAACCGGGGTATTCCGGTACACTTCAGCCCCGGCCAAACGTGCAGCCCGGGCCAACGCCTGACACAGCTGAGCCGGATCAATATCCCCGTCCAAAGGATCCCACAGCCCGCCAATTAGGTTTTCGGTCGAGATCAGAGGGTGCCGCCGAGCGCATTCTTCGGCATCAATAACCTCGAAATGGACATCCATCCCCCGGGCCATCGAAGCGAAATGACGGTATCCCTGCATTTGTGCTTGGGTGTTCGCCAACCTGATTCCGCCGTCACCATGGTGGTAATTGATGGGATAGTCGGGATTCGCAGACAGGTCTTGGTACAGTTTGATCGAATGGGATTTCAGTCCAACCATGGTCTGGTTTGTTCCAAAATTCGTCACCTGCGCGGCTGAATGCCAGGTGGTACCAGAGGTCAACTCGTTTCGTTCGACCAGGACGACATCTGCCCATCCTTCTTGCGTCAGGTGATACAGAGTTGAGCACCCTGCGATCCCGCCACCAATTACCACTACTTTTGTCCGCGACTTCATTGGCTTTGCTCCTCTGAACCCCAATAGGTTTTGCTGAAAACGGGTCTTCGCAACAGCTTACGAATGGCTTGTGCTGAAAAATCGAAACTACGATTGAGGATTCTGAAAGGCGCATTTCCCTTTTGCAGAGACCCCGCATCGCCTTTTACGGTTCCGGGAATTCTGACATGAAAAGGATTGGGCGTTGTCAAAGGGCAGTAAAAGAAGCGGTCGAAATGCGCGTCTTGCGCAACGCGCAGCAGAGCCCGCCATAGATCCGTGCCCCCCCGGGCAAGCCGGTGGTCGCTTTCAACCTTTGACACAGTCCGAAGTCAAACAAATATACAATACCGCCTTAAGGCTTCTGGAAACTCTGGGCATGGGCGAGGTCCCGGACAGGCTGGCCAACGACCTGCGGTCAGCCGGTGCACAAACCGGACAGCAAGGGCGGCTGCTATTTCCTCGAAACTTGGTTGAAGACGCTATTGGGTCCGCTGCCAAGACTTTCTCCTTTCATGGCCGGGACGAAGCGCGCTCGATCGAAGTGGGCGGAAATCGTGTGTTCTTTGGCACCGGCGGTGCGGCGGTGCAGACGCTGGATCTGGAGAGCGGCCACTATCGCCCATCCTCGCTGGCCGATCTGCATGATTTCACGCGGCTTCAGGATACGCTGGCCAATGTCAGCTGGTTTACGCGCTGCTGTGTCGCGACTGATCTGCCAGATGTTTTCGATCTGGACGTGAACACGGTTTACGCTCTGGTTCGCAATACCACCAAACCGATTGCCACGTCGTTTACCCTTGCCGAACATGTGGCCCCGATCGTCGAAATGCTCGACATCGTTGCAGGCGGGCCGGGTGAGTTCGCTAAGCGGCCGTTTCTGAAGGCCCATATCAGCCCGGTGATTTCACCGCTGCGCTATGGCGAGGATGCGGTGGATGTTGTCTATGAATGTATCGCACATAATATCCCGATGTCCTGCATTACCGCCGCACAGGCGGGCGCCACAGCACCCGCGACACTCGCCGGGTTTCTGGCGCAGTCTTTGGCCGAGACACTGGCCAGCCTTGTTATGGTCAACGCGATCAAGCCTGGGTTTCCGATGGTGTTTTCGAACTGGCCTTTCATTGTTGATTTACGCACAGGATCCTTCGCAGGTGGCAGCGGTGAGACCGCCATCCTGAACGCGGCGTCGGCACAGATCACTAACGCACTGGGGCTGCCTTCGGGAGTGGCCGCCTCGATGACTGATGCCAAAGCTATCGACGCACAGTACGGGGCCGAGAAAGGAATGACCTCGCTCGCTGCGGCGCTGGCTGGCGGCAATCTGATCTACGAAAGCTCGGGCATGACCGCTTCGTTGCTGGGCGTCAGTTTCGAAGGGTTCGTCCTTGACGACGAAATGCACTCTCACACCTATCGCGCTTTGCGCGGCATCGAAGTGACCGACGAAAACCTGGGATTCGACGCCATTTGTCATGCGGTACTAGGCGACGGTCATTTTCTGGGAAGCGCCCACACCTATGCTGCGATGGAACGGGACTACTTCTATCCAGCGCTGGCTGACCGGAACGAACCCCGGACATGGCAGACCGAAGGGGCCGCAGATGCGTGGACTGTTGCCCGCCGGCACGCAAAGGACATCCTGGCACGACATCATCCGCAATACCTGACCGAAGAACAGGACGCTGAAATCCGCAGACGGTTTCGCATTCTCTATTAGACTTACGTCGACCGACTCTAGCCAGTAGGCTTGCAGCACAGACACTCAGATGAGGCCCTCATGACAAATCCCTTCTTTCAGCCGGTCTCGGCAATGGAGCTTGCGCGTTTCGCCGGCGTCCCCACGTTCATGCGCCTTCCCGAGCTGACGCCCAAGGACGATCGGATTGACGAGGTGGATATTGGGATCATCGGAATCCCGTGGGATGGCGGCACCACCAACCGCCCCGGCGCGCGGCATGGGCCTCGGCAGTTGCGCGACTTTTCCACTATGATCCGGGCAATGAACCCGGTCACCGGGGTTGCGCCGTTTTCGATGGTGAATTGCGCCGATCTGGGCGATGTTGCGCCGAACCCGGTGGATATCGAAGACACCATGAACCGAGTGACGTCTTTCTATGACGATCTGACCGACCGGGGGATAACTCCGCTTACCGCTGGGGGCGACCATCTGACCACCCTGCCCGTCCTGCGCGCTCTGGCCAAGTCGGAGCCGCTGGGCCTTGTTCAATTCGACAGCCACACCGACCTGTTCGACAGCTATTTCGGCGGCTACAAATTCACCCATGGCACCCCGTTTCGTCGCGCGGTTGAAGAGGGCCTTGTAGACCCCAAGCGCTTTGTCCAAGTCGGCATACGCGGGACGGCCTATAACACAGACGATATCGATTGGGCCGAGGCGCAGGGCATCCGCATCATCCGCATCGAAGAACTGTTCGACCGCGGCATTGACGATGTCATGGCCGAGGTGCGCGGGATCGTCGGAACAGGTCAGACCTATTGCACCTATGACATCGACTTTGTGGACCCCACCTATGCCCCCGGCACCGGCACGCCAGAGATCGGCGGGCCGAACAGTTTTCAGGCGCAGCAGGTGATCCGCCAGTTAAGCGGTGTCAATTTGGTTGGTGCTGATCTGGTTGAGGTCGCGCCACCCTTCGATGCCGCTGGGGGCACGGCCTGGCTGGGCATCTCACTGATGTTCGAGCTACTGTGTGTTCTGGCACAGGCCGTAGACGCCCGCCGCTAACCGGTGTTTTCGGCAATCATCGAGATCATCTCGAACATCACCGCCGCCGCAGTCAGGGCGGTGATGTTGTTGGGGCTGTCCTTAGTGGGCATCATGCAAACAACGTCACCGCCGACAATGTTCAAACCGCGCGCGGCACGCAGGATACCCACGGCTTCGTCAATGTCGAACCCCTTTTCGCCCGGCTCCAGATTGGACACCGCCGGAGCGATTGTCGGGTCAAGGCAATCCAGATCGAAGGTGATATAGACCGGGCGATCACCTAGAACCTCTTTGGTCTGCGCCACTACATCTGCAAGCCCGCGCTGACGAAATTCGCGCATGGTGACGATGTTGTACCCATAGTCGTAAGAAGGCTGCAGCCAGTCCAGGCTGCGCGGATGGCCTCGCAGGCCGATTTGCATCGAACGGGCTGGATCAACCTGCCCCTGATCGGCC
Source organism: Ruegeria sp. YTSA219 (assembly GCF_059609985.1). Classification (NCBI taxonomy): domain Bacteria; kingdom Pseudomonadati; phylum Pseudomonadota; class Alphaproteobacteria; order Rhodobacterales; family Roseobacteraceae; genus Ruegeria; species Ruegeria sp. YTSA219. The sequence goes on along the minus strand of NZ_JBXWMT010000009.1, from coordinate 86,277 downwards.
AGATAAGCCCCCCAATGGGCTGCCGATTTCTTTGCCCCCAAAAAGTGATCGACCTTTGTAAACACATCCGTATGGGCATCCAGATGCAGAAAACTAATCGGCTCTCCTCCGGCCAGCTTCCCACATCCCAGCGCCTGTACGATCCCGCCGGTAATGGAATGGTCACCGCCAACGGATACCGGGCGCGCACCTGCCGCATCTATGTCCTTGTAAAAGGCGGTAATGCGTTCGATGCAGTCTTCGTTGTCGTTGGCGCGCGGAAAGGGTACATCGCCGACATCGGCAATCTTGGCGCGGCTCCAGGGGTCGATCTCAAAAACCGAATGGACCCTGCGCTGTACCGCCGAGACATTCCGCAAGGCGCGCGGGCCCAGATGCTGATCCCTTTCGGTTGTCCCGTTTCCGGTCGAATGCGGCACACCGACAAGTGCAATATCCTGCCCCTCGGGTCCGATATTGGGGCAGCGAAACATCGTCGGTATGCCCCACCAGTACAAATTGTCCATCATGGACTGCTCATAGCGGTCGACCATTTCATCCTCCGGTAAAAAAATGCCCCCGGCCTGAGCAGAGGGCATAGAAGTTCAGATTCTTTCGTCTTCTCGCCGAAATGCGCCCTGAACAATACGGTCCATGACCATAGCAAGGAACAAAATGGCAAAGCCGCCCAACAGGCCGGGCCCCTTGGCTGCATATTGCAACGCCTCAAGGATTTCCTTGCCCAGCCCTCCGCCACCGATCAGCGAAATGATCACCACCATCGATAGGCACATCAGGATAGTCTGGTTCACCCCGGTCATGATCGACGGCAAGGCCAGAGGTATCTCGACATCCTTCAGCAATTGCCATTTCGAGGCCCCAAAAGCCACAGCAGCCTCTTTGATACTGTCGGGCACTCCGCGCATGCCCAGCGCGGTCAGTCGGATGACCGGCGGCATGCCAAAGATGATCGTGGCCAGAATGCCGGGCGGGTTGCCGGTGCCAAAGAAGGCGATAATCGGGATCAGATAGACGAAGGCCGGCAAAGTCTGCATCAAGTCCAGCACGGGCTCTGCCGCGCGGTAGGCACGCCTGGACTTGCCAAACCAAATGCCCAGTGGAATGCCAAAAACAACGCATAACAGCACCGCCGCACCGACCAGCGCCACGGTTTCCATCGCCACATCCCAATATCCCAGCAAGGCGATATAGGCCAATGAAGACGCCGTGAAGATCGCCACTCGGGGGCCTGCAGCCCGCCAAGCCGTCACACATATCACCAGCATCACAACCGGCCAAGGCGACCCGATCAGCGCAATGGTCAGGGCATCCAGAACCGACCGAACCCCAGCGACAATCCCATCGAATACGTCCCCGCCAGCAAGAGCGGCCGCATCTATCTGCGCCTCCATCCAGCTTGCAAGGTTTGAAAACAGGGTCCCGCCGCCCTCACCCAATATCAGTGCGGACACTTCTTTTTCGGGGAATGCATCCAACATGGCCAGCGAAGCATTGACCGTGAATTTGTAGACGATCAACGGCCCAATCGCCGCAACAAGCACAGCCCCCAGCACCATATTTCGCCTGGACTGGCCACTTTCGGTACTGTCCGGATCGGTCCGCCATTTTGAATACTGTTTTTCATAGACGCGGTCGGCATAGAAGCCCTGTGCCAGTTTGAAGACCAGCAGCATCAGCAATCCGGTGATCATGATGCTCAGCGCTTCAGACTGCGCGGCCGCGGCTTTTCCAAAGCTGGCATCGGCGGCTTTCTGTATATTCGCTGCCAGCTTGGTGAAACGGTCAATATCGGCCTTCTCTGTCGCATCGGCCGCCCGCGCCAGCAGCTCGTCGGCGCGTGCCTGCTGACGTTCGGCACGTTCCACCATGTCAGCGCCCGGATTGCCCCAGGCACCACGCCCGATCTGAACCCAAGCGATGATTTCCAGGATCAGAAAGGTCCAGAACATCCCCCAGATGGCTCGTGATGCTGACCACAAAGGCCCCAGAACCCCGGCCCAGAGATTGAACGTATTCGGAACCGCGCTGGTTGCATCATGGATCTTGTGAAACGCCTTGACGTAATAGTCCCCATTCGGACCAGCAAACTCGTGAATGGACCGATCCAGTGCCTCATGGTCGACCTCGATATCCGAGGCGGCGGTGACTTTCACTTCGGTGGTTACATCAGTCATTCTTGCCCCCCTGAATTCCGCGCAGCAGGCGCGGTTTGGTCACGACGCCCACGTCCTGTCCTGCATCGGTGATGATCACCGGCAGGTCCGTGTCGACAGCCAGGTCGATCAACTGATCCAGATCGGCCCCCTCATCCGCGCGCGGCGCGCCGTCGGTCGGGCCGGAATAGCTGTCCAGTGGCTCCATGATTGAATGCGCCTTGACCAGTTTCAGTTTGGATATGCCCTGAACAAACTCGCGCACATAGTCATCGGCCGGATTCATCACGATGTCTTCCGGTGTGCCAATCTGAACGATGACACCATCTTTCATGATCGCAATTCGGTGGCCAATGCGGATAGCTTCGTCCAGATCATGGGTGATGAACAATGTGGTCTTCTGCAACTGGGCGACCAGCGCTTTGAACTGGTCCTGCAGCTGCAGCCTGATCAGCGGATCGAGCGCAGAAAAGGGCTCGTCCATTAACAGGATTTCCGGATCAGAGGCCAGCGCGCGGGCAATTCCAACACGCTGCTGCATCCCGCCCGACAATTCTTTGGGCAGGCGATCTTCGTACCCGGTCAGGTCCACCAAACCCAGCGCATGGTCCGAGACGGCCCAGCGCTTGGATTTGGACACTTTTCGAATTTCCAAAGGATAGGCCACATTGTCTCTGACAGATCGGTGCGGCATCAGCGCCATATGCTGGAAAACCATCCCGATCTGCTGCGCGCGGATACGGCGCAGCTCAGCCTCGGATATTTTGGATACGTCCTGGCCCAGAATCTCGATCTTGCCTGAGGTCGGCTCGATCAAGCGGTTCACGTGGCGCACCAGCGTGGATTTCCCGGATCCCGAAAGACCCATAATGCAGAAGATTTCGCCGCGCGGGACTTCGAAAGACGCACCCTGCACGCCGACCACACAATTATACCTTTCAAGAACTTCAGGCTTTCCAATCCCTTCATCCCGTACTGCGGTCATGGCCTCTTCTGCCCGCGCACCGAAAATCTTCCAGACATCTGTCAGCTTAACGACTGTTTCGGTCATACTTGCCCCTTCAATGCAAAACAGGCCGCCAGGCATTCCCGGCGGCCTATCTGTAATTCAGTTCCGAGCGTTACCGATCACTCTGACATCCAGTTCAGAACTGCATCTTCGTTCGCACCGACCCATTCTTCGGCATATGCGAGCGGCTCTTTGCCATCTATGACAAGCGCATAAGTCATGGCCGAGACAGCGGCAGTATCCAGTTTCATGTTGGACAACAGCCGAGCAACTTCGGGGTACTCATCCTCAAGAGATTTGGCATAGTGAAGGTGCAGATAGGCCAAATCCCAGGCGACACCTGCTTCGGATTTCTCCAGCCAATCCGGATCATCCGTGGGCTGCAGGACATTCCATTTTGCCGCGTCATAGGCCGGCTCTTCCAGGATCTGAAGATCATGCAGTTCAAACACGTAATGCGGCGTATAGCAGAAACCCACCCAAGGCTCACCCGCTTTGATCGCGTTATCAAGGTTCGCATAGGCGACGGTTTCGTCTATCTCGGTCAGTTCCATGACCTGGTCATAGCCATATGATTTGGCCCGGATTTTCTCGACGTTGGTCGACGCCCAGCCGGGGGCACCGATCCATACTTCGCCCTGCCCGTCGCCATTGCTGTCGAACAGTGCCGCGATGTCGGGATTGGTCAGGTCGTCAATGGACCGAATATCATTGGCATCAGCGGTCGCTTTGTCGACACACATTCCTTGAAACGCCTCAACGCCATTGGAATTGAAGGTAACTGTACCCTTTTCGGTTACATAGGTGTCATGCAGGTTCTGCTGGTTCGGCATCCACACTTCGGGGTGTACGTGCATGGCGCCGGAATCCATCGCCTCGAACACGATCGGGTTGGTGCCATTCTGAAGCTCGACCTCTAGCCCCAGATTTTGTTCGATCGCAACCTTTAGAATGTGCGCTGTTGCATTTACCGATGGCCAGTTCGGCACACCGATCACAATGTCAGCAGCAAAAGCAGGCACAGCGACCATCATCGACGCGCCTCCCAGTAACATAGTGAGTTTGTTCATATTATTTCTCCGTGTTGGGCGTTCGTGGCGCTGTTCTTCTTACCCTATGGGCAGCGGTACGCCTACCAAACGACATCGGGATGACGTTCCATCCCCCTTTCTTAGCCAGTTACCGGGCGCGCCGGTTTGACAGGAAAATTCAAACATGCCGACACATGACCCATCAAGAACAACATGCCACAAATCAATATATGCGTCTTTCTCGAATATTAGTTTCGGTTTATTCTGATCTTGGTCGATATGAGGCCTGAAATAGGTGCAGCCGATTCTTGAGTGGGCTTGTCTGCCATCAATATCCCCTAAGCGGCGCCATCTCAGACAGGGGCACAGATTTTATCCAGTCAGTCCTCAGATCCCAGTACAAGATCCTGCTTCAGGATGAAGTCCCCAAACGCGTCCGTCAGCGTTTGAAAGCGCGAGCGTTGCGAGACATAAAGATACACCTGCCTTTGATCTTCGAGATCAGCGATAGGACGGAAGACGATAGCCTCAGGAAGAGACCGTGCAACGGTTTGCGGCAAAACCGTCACCCATTCCTCGGTGCGCACCAATGCGATCAGTGAATGGGTGTTCTGAATGGTCACACCGGCCTTCGAAATCGCCGCGTGAAACCGCGGGGACTGAACCAAATCGCACAGAGCATTGCGTATGAAGGGGACCGAAGCCACCTGTTCGATGGTTGGCATCTCTGATTGCTGTGCCAGCGGGTGTGCAGCCGTGCAAACCACCCCAAACCTGTCTTCGAACAAGGGCGTGGCTGTGACCCCGTTTAGCGCAAGATACCCCGATGCAATACCGATATCCGCTTTTCCTTGCACAACTGCGTCCAGTACCTGCTGTGTATCGGTATCGCGGAGCTCGATCCTGATATCGGGGAAATGGCTATTCATGTGACTCAGCACCTTGGGAAAGGCAAGAGCCGCCACCGACGGCACAGACACGATCCGCAACAGCCCGTACTCTGCGCTGGCTATTGCCTCGATATCCTGAACTGTTTGATCGAACTGTCTGACCTGCTTCAAAGCCAAATCATGAACCTGCCGACCCACTTCTGACAGTCGGTTTTTGCGCTCTCCCTCGAACAGCTTCTTACCCAGGTGCTCCTCAAGCTGCTTCAGCGTCATCGACACCGCCGATTGCGTTCGCCCAAGACGGTCGGCGGCCTCGGTCAGATTACCAGTCTGCACAACCGTGCAAAAACTGCGCAGTGTTTCAATCTTGATCGCCATACTTCAGTTTTTCTGCAATTTGTTTCATTTAATTGAGTTTGACTGATGTTCGCCAAAAAATCCATCCTAGGTCAAATGAAATCGCACTGGGGCGTAACGTGACACAACTGAATCTGATTGCTGGCGAATGGCTGGCAGGTGAGTCTGAAATCGAAAACCGCAATCCTTCGGACCTGAGCGATCTGGTCGGCATGTTTGCACAGGCCAGCGCTGACCAGCTTGAGGCGACGCTGGATCAAGCCCGTGTTGCACAGGCTGAATGGGCCGCCTATGGCATCGAACGGAAGCAAGCTGTTCTGAACGCTATCGGTAATGAAATGATGGTCCGGGCCGAAGAACTGGGTACGCTCTTGGCGCGCGAAGAAGGCAAGCCGCTGGCCGAAGGCAAAGGCGAAGTGTTCCGCGCCGGGCAGTTCTTTACCTATTACGCAGCTGAATGCCTGCGTCAAATCGGTGAGAACGCGGATTCTGTGCGCCCCGATATCGAAGTAGACGTTCGCCGCGAAGCTGTCGGTGTTGTCGCCATCATCAGCCCATGGAACTTCCCTACCGCGACTGCCTCTTGGAAGATTGCTCCAGCACTGTGCTATGGCAACGCGGTTGTGTGGAAACCCGCCAACATCACCCCGGCATCCGCTGTCGCACTGACCGAAATCATCGAACGTCAGGACATCCCCAAAGGTCTGTTCAGTCTGGTCATGGGTTCGGGGCGCAGCATCGGGCAACGCCTGGTCGAAAGCCCCAAGGTCAATGCAATTTCCTTTACCGGGTCAGTCCCGGTCGGCAAGGGTATCGCAGCAGCCGCCATCCAGAACCTGACCAAAGTTCAGATGGAAATGGGATCAAAAAACGCGCTGGCAGTGATGGACGATGCCGATCTGGATCTGGCCGTTACTCTGGCATTGGGAGGAGCGTTTGGCGGCACCGGACAGAAGTGCACGGCGTCTTCGCGCCTTGTCGTGCATGCGGGTATCCATGACGCGTTTGTCGAAAAGCTGGTGGCCGGTGCGCAAGCGATGAAGGTCGGCCACGCGCTGGAGGAAGGCGTGCAGATGGGTCCCGTCGTCAGCCAACAGCAGCTGAGCGAAAACCTGGCCTATGTTGATCTGGGCAAATCCGAAGGGGCCGAGCTGGCCTGTGGCGGAACCCGGCTGGAGATGCCTCATGACGGGTTCTACATGTCGCCGGGCGTGTTTCTGAACACCAACAACGACATGCGCATCAACCGCGAAGAAATGTTCGCGCCCCTGACCAGTGTCATCAAGGTTGGCAGCTATGACGAAGCGCTGAGCGTCGTCAACGACACCAACTTTGGCCTGACCTCGGGCATCGTGACCAAATCGCTGGCCCGCGCCACGCATTTCCGTCGCAATGCGCGCACTGGTGTTGTGACTGTGAACCTGCCCACTGCAGGCACCGACTACCACGTGCCTTTTGGCGGCCGCGGCGACAGCTCTTACGGGCCGCGCGAACAGGGTAAGGCTGCGGCCGAGTTCTATACCACGGTCAAAACCGCCTATATCAGCGCGGGCCCCGTGTGATGCGGATCGACGGGCTACAATATGCCAACTGGTCGGAAAAGATTTTCCGCCAACTGCGTGACGGGGGAGTGGACGCGATCCACGTCACCATCTCGTACCACGAGAACTTTCGCGAAACGGTTCTGAATTTCGAGAAATGGAACCGCTGGTTCGAACAATACCCGGACCTGATCATGAAAGGGCGCTGGGCCAGCGATATCGATACGGCTCGTAAAACGGGACGGACGGCTGTGTTCTTTGGCTTTCAGAACCCCTCGCCCATCGAAGACGATATCGGGCTAGTCGAAATCCTGCACGATCTTGGCGCCCGTTTCATGCAGCTGACCTATAACAACCAGTCCTTGCTGGCGACCGGCTGTTATGAGGCCGATGACACAGGCATCACCCGTATGGGCAAGCAGGTGATCAAAGAGATGAACCGCGTAGGTCTTGTAGTGGACATGAGCCATTCGGCGGACCGTTCCACCATCGAGGCCGCAGAATGGTCCGAGCGTCCCATAGCCATCACTCACGCGAACCCGTATGATTGGTCGCCCGCGCTGCGTAACAAGCGTGACGATGTCATTCGTGCAGTGACGGAAAATGGCGGGATGCTTGGCTTTTCGGTTTATCCCCACCATCTGAAAGATAAATCCGACTGCACGCTGGACAGTTTTTGCGAGATGATCGCACGCGCCGCCGACAAATACGGCGCGCAGCATCTGGGGATCGGCACAGACCTGTGTCAGGATCAACCCGACAGCATTGTGGAATGGATGCGGGTTGGCCGCTGGACCAAGGAAATCGACTATGGCGAGGGATCCGCTTCGGCACCAGGCTTTCCGCCCATGCCGGGCTGGTTTCAGGACAACCGAGATTTTGGGAACATCGAACAAGGGTTACGCGCGACCGGCCTGAACGATGACGAAGTGGCCGGGATCATGGGCAGGAACTGGTATCAGTTCTTTGCCGAGAACTTCGTCCCACAAGGGTAACACTATGAATACACGCGTGCAGACTGAAAATGTCAGACGTGATCCCGCGATGGTCATGCGGCTGTCGCGGCTGGGCTCGCTGCATCAATGCCGTCTCAGCTTTATGCGGCAACTGACCCGCCGTATGGCGCAGGAAAACTGGAGTTTTTCCCGCCCTGCGTTCGAGATTGACGAACACGGCGTTGGCCATGCGGTCTATACCGCGCAAGGCCCTGATCACGCATATTCTCTGGTGGCGTTTGCCCATGATCTGCCGCCCGAAAAACGCTCGGACCGGGTCATCGCCGAGGCCTGGGATGCCACCTTCGCGCTATTTGACGGCATTCCGACGGCGGATGATATTCACCGCCTGTCGCAAAACGTACCAGTGCAAGAGGCCGGGCGCGTCAGCGAGACAGAACTGTCATTGTCGCGCGCCAACCGGTCAGTCCGCCTGTGGGCACATGTGGTCGACCGTCTGGCCGCTGGTCAACAACCCGATCTGGAACAGATTTATCAGGTTGGCTACCTGATGCGGACAACCGCCGTGTATGGTTCCGGCAAGTTTGGGGCTGCAGATCGCGAGAAAACAGCCAGTCGCCCCGAGGTCAACGGCCCGTTCCAGACCGAGATGTTGTCGGTCTACCTGACCCGGACCTTTGTGCGCGATCTGGTGCAGCATATGGCCCAAGTGAAGGGCGGCGGTCAAACCGCGCAGTTAGATCCGCAGATCGCCAGTTGGCTCGGCATTGGCAATTCCACAGGTCTGGGCATGGCCCCGTTCATCGTCAACCATCCGATCTTGTTCAATAACTGGATCATGGCGCGAGAGGAGGCCATCGCCCGGGTACGGTCGCTCTTGACCGCCTCGGAAGATGAGGCCCGTCAATTCCGTGGCATCTATGATCGTAGCAAACTCTCGATGTCCTGGTGGCAGTCTGAGCATCCGGTCCAGCGCGATAAGCTGGCGGCGCTCAACAACGATCTGCAGGCAATCTCTGGGTATCTGGACAGGGATGATCTGACGCAGAACCAACCCTGGGATCGGTTGATCCTGTGGTCGCAATCCGCGCTGAGCGAGGAGGGCCAGGAACTGCTCGCCTCGCTTATCCTTGAGCCCTATGGCGAATTGGTCGATGGGCTGAGTTGTTGTATGGCCGACAGTAATTCAAGTGCCCATGTGATTGATGGATCAATGTCGGTAGGCGCTGCGCGCGATCTGATCAGTAACAGTTTTGGCTGGGCCTTGGATCTGGATTGGAACGCAGCGGAAAACTGTGCGCGGGCCTGGTATGTCTCCGAGGAGAAGCTGGAGCCGCGACTGGGTGAGCGCTTTGAGGAACCGATATCCGGTTACGAACAGCCCCTTGCCCCGGCCCGTGACGCCGCGATGGCGTATAAGGCGCTTGCCGAATGGGATACTCGCTCCTCCGTTGCAGAGTTTCTGCTGCGCCATCCTGAACATCGCCACACCCTGCGCCGCGCTCAAATGAGCCGAGTAGCCCCCTATGGTGAAATCCACGACAACACGATTAGCGCCACTGTCCTGCCTATCGACATGCTGCGGGCCAAGCTGTCGTTTTTTGGGGCAACCCATTTTGACCCCCGGTCGGACCGCTGGGTGCGGATCTGCATGTATTCCGGCGCACCATATCCTGATGAGCTAACGCCGGAAAATGCCGATCTGTGGGTTTATCCGGAGTTGCCGCAATGACCTATTCACTGAACGAGATCGAAGCCACCTCTAAACGCGCTGCCCGAGGGGCAGGGTATGCCTGGGGTCTGGCAGAAGAGGCCGCCAAAGCCACACGCTGGTTGTGCGGGCATGGGCTGAACGGGACTGCAGAGCTGGCCCACCTGCTGGACTTGGGTTTGGCTGCGGCGCCGGCAGATCACAGACCAGATGCGATGCAGGGCCCATGGCAGGGCAAGGGCGCTTTGTGCCCTCTGGCCACTGGCACCTTGCTGTCGGATTGTGCCGAACAGCTGCGCGCCGGACCGGTTGAGATGGCCAACATTGCAATCCCTGCCCTGTTACTGCCCTTTGCTGCCTATGCGGCACGTGAACTCAAGGGCTGTGTGGTGCTTGATTGTGATGGGCATCTGGCGGCATGTGATGGGTATTCCGTGTCGACCCCAGATACCTTACCCGCCCAGGCGCGCAGGGTGGTGGTTTCGCTGGGGGAACAGCGTACAGGCCCCAGCCCACATCAGACCCGCGCCGCCCCGACTGATCAGGCTTGGGCAACGCTGAATCGCTTTGCCCACCGCACCTATGCCCCCGCAACCGAGGAATCCCGCCTGCTGGGTGCAGGGGCCGGGCTTTCTGATAATGACTGATGAGGTACTGATTTGACCGAGACCCGGACCCTTACTCTGAACGAAATCGAAGACCTGTCGTTTCGCGCGCTTGTTGCTGCGGGGACTTCACCGGAAAACGCCCGCCCGCTGGCGGTTGCGACCGCGGCAACCGAGGCGGACGGCGTGGCAAGCCATGGACTGGCCTATATCCCGATCTATTGTGAGCATGTCCAATGTGGCAAGGTCGACGGGCTTGCCAAACCGGTCATGACACGGCCCAAGCCAGGTGTAGTTACCGTAGATGCCGCAACCGGATTTGCCCATTCAGCCATCGATCTCGGGTATGAGACGCTGATCACCGCTGCGCGCGAACAGGGCGTTGCCGTGCTGAGCATCTGCAACAGCTATAACTGCGGCGTGCTGGGCTATCACACCTATCGTCTGGCACAGGCCGGGCTTGTCGGGCTTGGTTTTACCAACGCGCCAGCCTCGATCGCGCCATCGGGTGGCGCAAAGCCGGTTGTAGGGACCAACCCCTTTTCCGTTGCCGTACCCGGTACAGATGGGCAACCCGCCCTGCTGATCGATCAAAGCGCCAGCACAATCGCCAAGAGCGAGGTCATGAAACATGCCAGAGAAGGAAGGCCGATCCCCGTTGGGTGGGCATTGGACGCCGAGGGCAACCCGACCACTGATCCCAATGTGGGCCTCAAGGGCTCCATGGCACCTTCTGGTGGGTACAAGGGCGTCGGTGTGGCCCTTCTGACCGAAGTTATGGCGGCCGCTCTTACAGGGGCCACTCTGGGCATCAACGCCTCGCCCTTTTCAGGAACCGCTGGCGGCCCGCCCAAGACCGGACAGTTTTTCATTGCGATCGACCCTGTGGCGACATCGTCGTCGGGTGGCTTTGCTCAGGGCATCGAGGAACTCGTCGACGCCATTCGATCGCAAGACGATGCACATTTGCCTGGCGATGGCCGACGCGCAAAACGCGTCGCATCGGCCACACAAGGCGTGGCTGTAAATATTGCGACCCTTGAAAAGATCGAGGCCATCTTAGGATAAGCCGGTTTTCTTAGCCCGCAATCAGATTCTTTCTGGTTCGGGCACCCTTACCCAAACCTTCTGACTCAGCACCAATTTTCAGAACGGCTTCCAAGCCTTTAGCCAAAATTCGACCCGGACGCAGCAGGCTCATTTTTCGTATTTCATGCTTTAGCGCAGAAAAACCGGGTTGACTCAAATCGCACTCCATATTTAGTTCGGTAATAGAACGAATAAATGGAATCGACGTGGCAACGCAGACGAAAATCTCTCGACGAATGTCTCAAAGTGCGGTCGTTCAGGCGATTGCGACCTATGGGCCCATTTCGCGCGCCAGCGTGTCGAAGCTGACCGGTCTTTCGAAACAGACAATCTCGGAAATTGTCGGAAACCTAGAAAGCGATGGCTGGGTGCGGACAGTCGGTCAGACCGAGGGGCATGTCGGACGCCGCGCTGTGGTATATGAGATCGCTCCGGATGCGGCAACGGTCGCCAGCGTCGATCTGGGTGGAACAAAGATCAGGGTCGCACTATGCGATCTGACCGGTCGCGTTCTGGCCGAGCGCGTAGAGCCGACAGAACAAAGCGGCGGCAGACAAGTGGTCGATCAGGTTGCCCGTATGGTTCGCGCAACCGCAGACGACCCCCAATGCCCGTCAGGCGAATTGAAAATAGCTGTCGTCGGTGTCCCAGGCGTGCCGGACAGCAGGACCGGCGCGGTCCTGATGGCGCCTAACATAACCGGGCTGGATCAGATTGATCTTGCTGGCACTTTGAACGAACGGCTTGGGATAGAAATCCTTGTCGAAAATGACGTCAACCTTGCCGCTCTGGGCGAGCATTGGATGGATCATCGAAGCGACCAGGATGATCTGGTCTTCGTTTCCGTCGGAACCGGATTTGGTGCAGGAATCGTCGTCGGAGGTATTTTGCTGCGTGGCGCATCTGGTGCAGCTGGCGAAATAGGTTTTCTTCCCTTTGGTGCCGATCCCATTGCAAAGGAAAGCCATAAAATAGGCGCGCTGGAACGCGTAACCGCCACCGATGCAATCATCGGCGAATACAGGATGCTTACGGGCAAAACTTGCTCAGTTCCTGCGATCTTTGAGGCTGCCAATAACGGCGACAAAGCAGCCGAGCAAACGCTGGACAATGTCGCTTATCAGATCGCGCGGGCTTCGGCGTCGATTGTAGCGGTCCTTGATCCGTCCCTTATCGTGATGGGGGGCTCTATCGGCGCGCGTGACGAGTTGATGCACCGGATCAGACGCTTTGCCGCCCAGTGCTACCCCCGTGAAATAGAGATCCAGCCCTCAAAGCTGGGTCCGCATGCTGCCCTTGCCGGAGGTGTGTCTATTGCCCTGTCGCACCTACATATTTCTCTTTTCGCCGAGGGTCAGAAAGGTGCCGAGATCAACGTACCACCTCCAGCGCTCGATACCTTCAAGGCAAGTATGTCATGACCGCTATGGCTCTTTCAGAACGCTTGCGTCAAGAACAGGATGCTGATGCAGACCTGACTCTGTTGCGCAATGCCCTGTCCATCGAAAGCGTGACGGGCAATGAAACACGTTTTGCGCGTTTTCTGGACCAGCAACTTATGGCCCTGGGGCTGAATACCGGACGGAGCTGTTTCGCGGGTGAACGCGAAAATGTCTGGGGAATTGCTTCTGTGGAGGGACCCAACCTCATGATTTTGGGCCATACGGATACGGTGCATATCCGGGGCTGGGAGGAATATTGGGAAGACGATGCACGCAAAAATCCATTCGGCGCGACCGAAAAGGACGGGCACATCTGGTCACGTGGGGCAAGCGACCTCAAGGGTGGGATTTGCGCTGCGATTGCCGGGTATCGCCTGCTGCAAAAACTTGGCGTTATGCCTTCAGCCAGTCTGACCTTTGCCTTCATCGGTGACGAAGAAAGCGGTGAACCTGGCAGCGGCGTCAGCGCCGGGGCGAAAGATCTGGTTGGACGCATCAAATCCGCCGAGATCCCCCGTCCTGATTTCGCGATCTATGTCGAGCCAACGAGTTTGGACATTTATTCCGCCCAGATCGGGTTCTTTATCGCCGAGATCACGATAACTGGAAAAACAGCTTATTTCGGCCGACCCGAATTGGGGGTCGATGCATTGAAAGCAACGCATACGCTTCTGTCGAAAATCTGGGATCATGAAAAAGAACTGAACGCGGGCCCGCGTCATGACCTTGTCGGTGCCTCTTCTGTTCTGGTGACGCATATCGATGGCGGCGGGTTTATCGCAGTGCCCGGAGAATGCAGGCTCTCACTGATCCGGAAACTTAGACCTGGCGAAATGCTTGATGATGCAGTGGCAGCATTGGAAACAGCGCTTGGCCTGGATCGCCTACCTACAGGTATAGAGGTGTGCATCGACTACCCAGCCGGTCGTGATCATCCCAAGGGCGGCTCACCAGTTGAAAACGACCCCGATACTGAGGCGGTTCGCCTGTTGCAAAACTGTGTACAGCAAACTCTATCCCGAAAAGTAGAAATCGGCGGCGCGCCCTACTGGTCTGAGATGCCATTTTTAACAGAACAGATCGGCTGTCCAACCGTTTACTGCGCACCGGGGGATATCGCCGTGGCGCATACTTTTGAAGAACGAATTGAGGTCGAAGAATACCTCGCCGCCGTCCGGGCCTTTGCGCTTTTCATAGCGCAGTTCGGTGCGTCGGACACGCTCGCAATGCATCCAACCTGAGGAGGACAAACATGTCACTTGTTAGAAGCACATTTGCCGCTACCGCGATGTTCGCGCTGGCGGGCAGCTTATACGCTGAAACCATCGGTCCAGCGGGGGAAAGTGCCAACCCTTCATCAATGGTTGTTGTCGCTGATGATGATGTCGAAAAGGTGAAAGAGGCTGGATATTCCGCTGCTTTGCTGTGGCATGACCAATCCGACTTTGTGAATGCGGTAACAGCAGGTGCCAGCGATGAATTTGCGCGTCTGGGGATCGAGGTCGTTGCCGTGACAAGCGCAGGATTTGATGCTGCTAAACAACGTAGCGATATCGAGACGGTCATGGCCAAATCGCCCAATATCATTCTGTCGCTTCCTCTGGACCCGGTGACCTCTGCCGCAGCATTTGCAGAGGCAAAAGAGGCCGGAGTTGCCCTAAGTTTCCTCTCGAACCTGCCGGCCGGCTACAAGCACCCGGACGACTATGCGGCAATCGTGACGGATGACCTGTTTCAGATGGGCAAACAAGCGGCGGATGCGCTTGCGGCTGCCATGGGCAATGAAGGAACAGTTGGGTGGATTTATCACGACGCAGATTATTACGTGACCAATCAGCGCGACAACGCTTTCAAGACCACGATTGAGAACGACTACCCGAACATCACAATCGTTGCAGAACAAGGCATATCTGATCCTGCGCGCGCCGAAGAGATTGCCAATGCGATGCTGCTGAAAAACCCAGACCTGGGTGGAATTTACGTAACCTGGGCTGGTCCGGCAGAGGGTATTCTTGCAGCGCTGCGGACGAACGGAAACACCTCGACCAAGATCGTGACATTGGATCTGTCAGAGCCGATTGCCCTTGATATGGTTCAGGGTGGTAATGTCGCGGCGATTGTTGCCGATGAAGCCTATGAACTAGGGCGTGCAATGGCCGCCAGTGCCGTGCTCGACCTGCTGGGCGAGGAGGTACCATCCTTTGTTGTAGCCCCTGCATTGACAGTCACAGCGGACAACGTTGCCGATGGATGGCAAAACTCGCTGAATATTGATGCACCAGCCAGTCTGACATCGAAGTAGAGACCTGATGGGCAGGTCGCCTCTGGCGACCTGCCGCAACCGGATATTCCCAGAGGCATCCATGGAACAGGCTTTTCAACGTATGCGCGACTTGGATCTACAGCGCTGCGTCATTTATTTCGGCTTTCTTGCGATCTTTCTGTTTTTTGGGATCACTCTCTACGATGACGGGTTTCTGACCAGTCGGAATCTGACAAATATCGTCCTTCAGACAGCCCCGGCCACGATCATGGCCATCGGATTGGTCTTTGCCCTGTCAGCCGGAGAGATCGACCTGAGTTTTGGCTCTGTCGTAGCTGTTGCAGCCCTCTCGGCAGCTGTTGCGATGCAGAACGGCCCAATGATCCTGGGTGTCGCAGCGGGGCTTGGCGCAGGCATTCTGATCGGCGCGTTCAATGGTGCATTGGTGGCCTATCTGCGGTTGCCATCATTTCTGGTGACCTTGGCCACCATGGGATTATTTGCCGGAATTGCGCGTTCGATGACCGATCTGCGATCCATTCCTGTCGTTAACGGGACTTTCACCGGGGTCTTCGGCTCGGGCAAGCTGTTTGGTGTACCTTCACTTGTTATCTGGACCGTGATTGCAGTGCTGATTGGCCATGTCATCTACCGACACACACGTTTTGGCGCACACGTTCTGGCCGTTGGAGACAATGCCCGCGCAGCCCAAGTCTCTGGCATCAGGGTTCCCCGTATCCGGCTGATGGTTCTAACCTTGTGCGGTGCAACCGCTGGGCTGGCTGGTTTGCTCTATGCCGGGCGTATTCAAGCCGCCAAATATACAATGGGCGAAAGCGACCTGATGACAGTCATTGCCGCTGTCATCGTAGGTGGCACTGCGCTTAATGGCGGCAAGGGATCCATAATAGGTGCGCTTTTGGGCTCGCTCATGATGGGAATGCTGAATAACGGGCTGATCCTGATGGGGCTGCAGGTCTCGGACCAGATGATCGTACGCGGGCTGATCATACTGATCGCCGTAGCAATTTCACTCCGCGAAATCCGCCGATAGACACCGGAGCAACCCAATGTTTCTTGATCTTCTCATACGCCGCAACCCCAAGTTCATCGAGGCCGCCATGGCCTTGCATCAACAAGGGAAGATCCCCGCAAACGCCTATGTGCTTGACCTGGATGCCGTCGAACGCAACGCGCGCCTTTTCTCTGATGTGGCCCGTGGGCATGGCCTTACAACTTTTGCCATGACCAAACAGGTGGGCCGCCATTCCGGCTTTTGTCAGGCGGTCATGCGCGGTGGCATCAGCCGGTCCGTCGCCGTGGATATGGCCTGCGCCTTGGCATGTGACCGCGCTGGCTTAAGGACAGGTCATTTGGGTCACCTTGTACAGGTGCCCCGCCAAGAAGCTTTCTTCGCCGCGGCCAAACTACGCCCGGACTATTGGACGGTATTCTCGGACAACAAGGCAAAAGAGGCGGCAGACGCCTCTGCTCGGGCCGAGAGAGAACAGGCACTGATGGCGCGCATCCAGACCGAAGGGGATACATTTTATCGTGGCCACGAGGGGGGATTTAACGCGAATGATATCCTGGCGGTGGCCGACCGTTTGGATGCGCTGCAGGGCGGGCGCTTTGCAGGCATTACAACCTTTCCCGCCCTGCTTTTCGACCAGGATGCCCGCAAGGTTGTGCCGACCCCAAACCTCCACACGCTCAACATGGCTGCAGAAGCTCTGGCGCGTGCTGGGCGTACGGAGATCGAAATCAATGCCCCCGGAACGACATCTTCAGCTGTTCTTCCAGCATTAGCCGAAGCCGGGGCCACGCAGGTTGAACCGGGCAATGGCCTACATGGCACGACGCCTCTCCATGCGGTAGAAGACCTTCCTGAGGATCCGGCCGTACTTTACCTTTCCGAGGTCTCGCACCATCACGGCGGGAAAGCCTATTGCTTTGGCGGCGGGCTCTATATCGATCCGGTTTTCCCGAAATACCAGGTTCGGGCGCTGGTCAGCAGCAGCCCGACAATCAGCCGGTCAGCCCTGCGAAATGTCGAAATTCCTGATTATTCCGCAATAGATTACTACGCCATGATCGACAGCGACAGTGATCAAAACCCCGCACCAGGCGACACGGTTGTCTTCGGTTTCCGTGGGCAGGCCTTTGTGACCCGCGCTTTGGTTGCCGGGATAAAAGGCGTAGACAGCGGAATGCCAGAGCTTACCTCAATCGAAAACGGCTTTGGCGACCACGTCAGCTGGCCGGGAGCATTTGCGCAATGACTCCGGTTCTTTCCCTCAAGCAAATCCACAAATCTTTTGGCGGAGTGGTCGCGATCCAGAATTTTTCACTGGACCTCTACCCCGGTGAAATCGTGGCTCTGGTCGGTGATAATGGCGCGGGTAAATCCACGCTCGTCAAGATCATCTCTGGCGTGCATCGACCAACCAGCGGCGAGATCGCGCTTGACGGCGAAGAAGTCGGTTTTTCGGATGCAAGCGCGGCTCGATCACATGGTATTGAGGTGGTCTATCAGGACCTCGCATTGGCTGACGAACAGCCGGTTTATATGAACATGTTTCTGGGCCGCGAACTGACGCGCAAACCCTTTGGACTGCTGGATAAAGCACGCATGCGTGCCGAAACCCAAAGCCTTGTTGATCAGCTTGACGTGCGCATCCCCTCTGAGCGCGCAGCCATACGTGATTTGAGCGGAGGCCAAAGACAGGGCATTGCTATCGCGCGAGCAACCCATTGGGCCAGCAAATTGATCCTTCTGGATGAACCCACTGCAGCACTTGGCGTTGCAGAGACTGCAAAGGTTGAGGACCTCGTCGCGTCACTTAAGGATCGCAATCTGGCAATCTTGATCATCAGCCATTCCCTGGATCAGGTTTTTCGTCTTGCCGACCGCATCTGCGTTTTACGCCGGGGTGAACAGATAGGTGTCAGAACAACTGCCGAGACCGACAAGAACGAAATTGTCGCCATGATCACCGGTGTTCATAGTTGATGGCGCAAAGCGCAGCCGAGTCCCCATCTTTATAAAGGGGCCCTTTGGCTCGATCGGATATGACACCTATCGCTGCCCGATGATTTCGAAAGAATAATCTCGTCTCACCCCTGCCGGAGGTGGCGGGAAGGGTGCAGCCGCTTTCACCTGGGCAAGGGCGATCTGATCCAACCGCTTTGATCCCGAACTGCGTACTATTCCAACCGTCTGCAATGTCCCGTTCTCAGCTATTCGAAAGGCCACCAACGCGGCACCTCGAATATTGGCGCTCTTTCTCCGGGCGCGGATAATCTTGCGTTTAATCTGTCCGGCATAGTTGCTGGCGTCAGCATTGCCGGATGCGGTCAGCGCTGACGTGGATGTAGCAACATTTGCCGCGCCTTTCGTGGTTTTCCCGGTGGCGTCACCTTTCTTCCCCGATTGTTTCGCGTTGCCATGCGCGGTGGCAGTTTGATTGCTTACCTGTTTCTTCGGTTCCGGCGGCTTGGCATCCTCGGTCGGCGACACCGAAGCAGCATCACCCTGCCTATTCGGTATTTCAGCGTCCTGAGGCCTGAGAGGGCTTGGCGCAACAGCGGTCGCGGCCGTAGCGCTGCTCACAACCGGGCTGAGAGTTTGCGACGACGTTGTGCGCTGCTGCTTGACAGGGCGGGCCTTGGGTTGCAACCGATGAGGTGCTGCCGGTTTCTTGCGCGTGCTGGCCGGTGCTGGTGCATTTGTTCCGGCGACGAAGTCCTTGAATACAGATCCCAGCGCGGCGGCCCTCTCCTCTCCGCCACCTTCGACCTGCACCTGTTCGGCGGTCGAATAATCCAAAAGCGCAAGGCCATGTGTCGCTACGGCCAATGCGACAGAAATCAGAACCACCGCGCGGGATTTGGTTATCACCGTAATCCCCTTTCGGTCACGACATAAACCTGACTTGCACCCAACCCGCGCAAGTCATCGCTGATCTGTTTGAGCGCAACCGCAGGCAAGGATCGATCCGGCACGATCCGAACCGCATCAAGGGGCAGATCAACAGCCGCCCGCTCGACATAGGCCGCAGCATTGGTCAGCTCTGCCCCGCGATATTCAAGTGTGCCATCCGCACGGATAACCAATGCATCAGGCGGCTCGCGCCCCTCCATATCCGCCGTCTCAACAAGCTGAACTGATCCGTTGAGCGGCGGCTTAAGGGTGCCTGCGATCATGAAGAATATAAGCATCAGGAACACGACGTTGATCAGCGCGATGGTTGGCTCTCGGCTTTGTCTGGGCTTCAATTTCAGCTGCATCAGCCCAAAACCTGAGTGCGCAAGTTTTCGACAGGTGCCAGCACGATGAGCAGATCAATCAGCTGCTGAGAGGTTGCCCTCGGACCCAGGCTGATGAGCGCGATTTGGGATTTGGCGTCGAGCAGCATTGGGGCGACCTGCGCCAATGGTATAGGCGCACCATCGACCAGAATTCGGTCTGCATCCAGTTTAATAAACCGGATGGCTTGGTCTGGCTCCGCGCCGCCGACAGAGGCCGTCGAAAACTGAATCTCGGAAAATTTTGAGAATGTGGATGTCAGCATGAAAAACAACAGTAGCAAAAAGATGACATCTATAAGCGACGTCATTGACAGGCGTTTGCGCCGCTTTCTTTGCACATCAAGCACCATGTACCAGCGCCGTAACTGACGCCCCTGCCGTTTGCTCGGCCTCCCCGGCATGGCCGGGGGCAAATATTGTTCTGAGCGCACGGTTGGCAAAGACGCGTTCCCGGTTCACGCGGGCCTCAAACCAGGTCAGGATCAGTGACGTCGGCATGGCTACAGCCAGCCCCGCTGCTGTTGTCATCAGCGCCACCCAGATGCCCCCAGCCAGCAGCGACGGGTCAACGGCGTTGCCCGCCCCCTGCAGAGTCTGGAAGGCTTCGATCATGCCCAGCACTGTGCCGAACAATCCAAGCAGGGGCGCAAGTTGCGAGACGATGTCCAGCACGTTGAGACCCTGTTCCAGTTTTGCAAATCGCGTCTCAGCCTCGGCATCGACCCGTTCGGACAAGGTGCGATCATTCCCGGACAATGCCATTGCGATCACCGGCGCCAAGTAACTACGGCTTTTGTTCAGGTATATTCTGGCGGCCGTGGGGTCTTCTCGGTCCCATGCGTCGATCGCCCTGGACAATTCGACGTGACGGCCGACCCCCGCCGCTTTGTATTGCCAGATTTTGTAAAAAACCAAGGCGAGGGTCGCGATTGAGGTTGCAATCAGGATCGCCACCACCGGCCCCCCTAATTGCAGGATTTCCATCAGTTTTTGCAGCATTTTGGACATGGCTTTATCCTATCATCTCAGTTGCTAGGCGGCTTTTTAGACTGAGGCCATTCATGCAGGCATCTTTGTTACCGCTCTGGGTCATGCATTCCTGCACGCCGTTGAACAGAATCCGGCTAATCTGGTCACAGGCCATGTCGGTGAATTGAAACTGCCTGACCCGTGGGCGGCCTGCGGGCAGTTCTTCGAAATCCAGCAGGGTGATTAACGCGACCGCACCGTTTTTGCCAAACAGGACGGTTTCATAGACCGCACCGTTGATGTCGACCTCATTCATATTTTCGGCGACAAAGCTGAGCAGACAGTTTTGCCCCCTTGCTTCGGCAGAGCTGAGTTCGATTGATATGCCGCCAGTCTTGGGCACGTCTTCTGCGCTGGCAATCCCTGCCCCCAAGACTGAGAGCAGGGTCGACAGGACAGCGCTGGCTTTGTTTGCTGCCGCACTTCGCATAACGGGTCCTTTCCTTGGGATCAGAAGGTTTTGGCCAGGCCGAGCTTGAAGGTCCGGCCCGTCGAATTGCGGGTCGACAGGTTCGGGCGGTAGTCCTTATCAAGGATGTTCTCGATACCGGCGCGCAGCTCAAAGCCTTCAAACACACCCTCTTGCGGCATGTAGGTCGCACGCAGAGAGTTTACTCCGTATCCCGCGGTCGTGTCCCCGCTCGAGTCCGTTCCGGCCCGGGCACCGAAGATTTCCCAGCTGACGTCCAACGTCTGACCGAACCGCTTGCCCAATGTCAGGCGCGCGGAATCCGACGGCTCATTCCGCCAACGCGAGTCATCGCCGGTGGCGCTGGTTTCCGTACCCGTCACGATGTTCGAGTTGAAATCGACGTATAACCCACCCGCATTGGCATAAGAGGCTTCGATCTCGGCGCCTTTTGTTTCCACTTCAGACAGGGGTTGAGACGGGGTGCCAGAGACGTAGGAGGTGATATCCCACAGGGTCGTTTGATAGAAATTGACCTTGGCGCGGATCACGTCGCCCTCGGCAAACACGTCACCGCGATCATAGGAAAAACCAGCTTCCCACGTGCGGGATCTCTCGGGTTGCGTCATGTAAAGCGGCGTGCCCAGATCATCGATGATCGGCAGGCTTTCCGTGTAGGCCGCACCACCAAATATCGCGAAACCGCTGTTGAACGCGTACCGCGCCGACAACCCGCCCATAAGCGCGTTGTTGTCATAGCTTTCGTTGAACGGGGCCGCGGCGTCATCATCACCGTCGATGTCCTGCATCTCATATCGCACCGCGGGGGTAATCGTCAGATTGTCACCGATCTGCACATCGTCCACAGCAAACAGGGCAAATCGACGGTCAGTTCCACCCGGGGCCGAGGCCGCGTCCAACCGTTCGCGGTTGATAAACTCGATCCCGGCCCGCAGGTCATGCGAGGCGATGCCGGTCTGGAAATACGACGTGTTCTTGATCGTCAGCTTTGTCGTTTCATAGTTATGTGTGGCATCTGCCAGGGCCTGAATGCCGGGGAAGAATGGCGTGCCTTCAAGGCTGGAAGACCCGGAAACATAGCTGCTTTCGATCGCCTGCTCAGAATAGCTGAGGTTCACATCCAGATCGACCAGATCATTTCCAGTGGGTTGATATTGATACCGCAGGATACCGATCTTTGTTTCGATATCACGGTCTACATTACCAAAGGCATCCGACGTGGTGCCAAACGAGTCATAAGGGACGTCGCGCTCTTCAGATGTGGACTGGTTGTAGGATGCGGTGAACGAATGTTCGAGATCGTTGCCGAAACTGTATTTGCCCTTAGCCAGAAGCGACGGCAGCGTGAACGCGCTGTTGCCGATCGTATTGCCGTTTCCATCCTCCTGATCGTCCTGATCGCGATAGGTGTAGTTGAACAGGAATTCCGTTTGGGTATTCGGCTGCCAAGCCAGGATAGAGGACGAGGCAAAACCGTTGCCGTTCGAATACCCCTCAAAGGTTTGACGGAACCGAAAACCCGGCTCGCCACCGGTGAAATCTGACGCGTCCTTGGTTTCCAGCTGAACGACACCGCCAACAACCCCGGACCCATATTCGAATGACCCGACAGTGCCCCGAATGACCGAGACGCTTTTGTAAAGCTGGGGGTCAGTAAAAAGCTGGTTGCCGATCCGATACAGCTCTTCCGCGCCCGTTGTGGCACCATCGACCAGGATCAGAACCTTCTGGTCGGTTCCGAACGTGCCGTTTGCACCATAGCCGCGAATATTGATGCCCGATCCCTGAGGGGTCGAGCCGTTCACCAGGCTTACCCCCGGAACCGAGTCGATCAGCTCTGCAACCGTATTGGCCTGCCGGTCGTTGATCTCTTCCTGATCAATATTTGTGACCGGCACGGCAGTGTCTGTCTGAATCTCTCGTTTGCTTTCCCCAAGTATCAGGGTGCCCAGGAAACCATCGTCTTGGTCTTGCGCCATAGCGCCAGCCGCAATCATGCTGAGGCACGAAGCCGTTCCCAGCAAAGCTATCTTCCGTATTTGCACACGCATCTCTGTCCCTTCGAAACAGTAGGAGGACCTGAAATGCTTGCGCCATGCTGGCTTTGGTCAGTCTGTTTTATTGTTTTTTGGAGCCGCCTTTTTTTGGCGACTTGTGCTCGTTAATAAAGGTTACTAAAACAGTCAACAATAAATCGTTGTCGCATCGCCGACTCTCGCCAGCGGGCACCCGAACAATTCGGCTGCCGGGCCAGCACCTCTGAAAATCAACTCGAAGATGGGAAAACCCATGACGGAAAAGGTGCCTAACACCCCGGCTCAAATTCGTGCAGCCTATGCGCAAAACAGCGGCAAACGTGACCGCGATCTGGCAGAATCGATTGGACTTACCGAAGGCCAGTTGGTCGCTGCCTTCGCCGGGAACGACGTTACACGGCTGACGGCAAAACTTGATGACCTTTTCCCAATGCTCAACGGGTTGGGAGAGGTTATGGGGTTGACGCGCAATATCTCCTGCGTGATCGAAAAGGTCGGTCAATACGACAACTACCATTCGGGTGCTCATGCCTCGATGGTTCTGACAGATGAGATTGATTTGCGCATGTTTCCCGGCCATTGGGTCCATGCCTTTGCGATCGAACGCAAAACCGACAGCGGTGTGAAACGCTCGCTTCAGGTCTTTGATGCCGCAGGCGATGCGGTGCACAAGATATTCCTGCGCGAAGGATCGGATCTGGACCATTGGGATAAGCTTGTCAGCGCCCTTGCGTCTGAGGACCAATCGCAAACTCTTGATTTAGAACCGCGCCGACCGACCGAAGCGCCCAAGTCCAACCCCGAAAAGACGGAAATCCTACGTGCGGAATGGGCCAAGATGACGGACACCCACCAGTTCATGCGCTTGACCTCAAAGCTCAAGATGAACCGATTGGGGGCCTATCGCATCGCCGGCCAACCGCTCGTCAGGGAACTGACGCCGTCGGTAATATCACCAATGTTCGAACAGGTGTGCGACAAGGAGATTGAGGTGATGATCTTTGTTGGCAATCGTGGATGTATCGAAATTCACGGTGGCCGTATCGGAACGATCAAGCAGATGGGACCCTGGTTCAATGTGCTAGACCCGCGTTTCAATTTGCATCTGAGGACGGACCATATTGCAGAGGTCTGGGCTGTCACCAAACCGACGCAGCGCGGCCCCGCCGTCTCTGTCGAGGCGTTCGATGCCGAAGGTGGGCTGATCTTCCAGATATTCGGTCTGCGCACTGGCGAAACCGACCATCGCCCGGTCTGGGACGCGCTGGTTGCCGAACTTGAACCACAACCCGAGGCCGCGCTGACATGAACAGGATGCGAGTGATCTGGCCTGCCTTGGCTATGCTGCTAAGTACACAGGTCGCGCAGGCTGCGGACGACGAACCAAAGCGGATCATCGCGATCGGCAGTTCCATCACTGAAATCGTCTACGCTCTGGGTCAGCAAGACAGGCTAGTTGGTCGCGACCGAACATCAACCTACCCGACAGAAGCGATGAACCTGCCCGATATCGGATACCGACGCGCGCTGTCGCCCGAAGGCGTTTTGTCGGTAGAACCAGACTTGGTCCTGGCGCTTGAAGGTTCAGGACCACCAGAGGCGATTGCGGTTCTGCAGGAAGCGGGCGTGCAATACGTCACGATCAAGGATGAGTTCTCTCTGGAAGGCGTGGTCGAAAAAATCCAAACCGTTGGGGCCGTGCTGGGCACTGACGTTGCTGCCGAGGGATTGGCAGCGCAAACCATACGCCAGATCAATCAGGCGGAATTGGCGGCTAGTAGTGCCGCAGGATCCAACCCGAAACGGGTTCTGTTTGTTCTGTCGGTGCAGGATAACCGGATCACAGTGGGAGGTGTGGATACCCAAGCAGACAGCATCATTCGATTGGCTGGCGGTGTAAATGCCGCCGCCAAAGTGTCAGGTTACAAGCCAATGACGCCCGAAGCGCTGGTGTCGGCTGCGCCTGATGTCATCCTTATGATGGATCGGCGGGGTGATAATAATACCGAGGATGCCGCGCTCTTTTCACTGCCCGCAGTCAAGCTGACCCCGGCGGGCCAGAACAAGATGCTGATCCGCATGCAGGGTGCATATCTTCTTGGGTTTGGCCCTCGAACCGCCAGTGCCATTTCTGATCTGTCAGCAGCCCTGCAGGATGAAGGTGGCTCATGACGCTGACGTTGGATCATATGAGCGCCGAGGCACCCGGGTACAATCGGCGAGCAACCGCACGGCGGGTTACCTTGGCCTTACTGGTATTGCTTGGCCTGACCAGCGCCGCAAGCATTTCAGTCGGTGCTTCGGATGCGTCGTTAAACATGGCGGTGATCGACCTAATCAATGGGCGGTCCCTGTCTGACCTGAATCGGATTGTCCTTTGGGACATACGCTTGCCCCGGCTTGCCATGGGGATTCTGGTCGGTGCCGCGCTGGCTGTTTCAGGGGTGGTCATGCAAGGGCTTTTCCGAAACCCGTTGGCGGACCCCGGAATTGTCGGCGTCAGCGCGGGCGCAGGTCTGGGCGCAATTTCAGCCATCATCCTTGGCAGCCACTTGCCAGTGTCGGTTTTGGTCTGGACAGGAAACGGGTTAGTGGCCATTGCTGCTTTTCTTGGTGGCTGGGCGTCTGTTCTGATCCTATACCGTGTCTCGACCAGCGGGGGGCAGACTTCGGTCGCAACCATGCTACTGGCCGGCATTGCATTAGGTGCCTTATCCGGCGCCGCATCGGGTGTTCTGGTATACATGGCCGATGATCAGCAATTACGCGACCTGACGTTCTGGGGAATGGGATCGTTAGCTGGGGCAACCTGGACCAAAATCGCCTCGGCTGCGCCAATCATTTTGGCTGCCCTTGCAAGCACACAATTTCTGGCTCGCGCGCTTAACGGTCTGGCGATGGGAGAGGCTGTGGCCCATCACATGGGCATCCCGGTTCAGCGCAGCAAGAACATCGCCATTCTTGCAGTTTCCGGTGCAACAGGGGCCGCTGTTGCCGTGTCCGGCGGCATCGGATTCATCGGAATTGTGGTCCCCCATTTGCTACGTCTGGCAACCGGGCCGGACCACCACAGGCTTTTGATGAATTCCGCCTTGCTGGGTGCCAGTCTGCTGCTATGCGCCGACATGATCAGCCGGGTCGTGGTGGCCCCGGCGGAACTGCCAATCGGGATCGTCACGGCAATTCTCGGCGCACCGGTCTTTCTTTGGATCCTCCTGCGCCGCCACGGCATTATGGGAATGTAAATCATGCAAGGTAAGAATATCTGCGTCAGTCTGGGCCGAAAGGACATCTTGCACGACGTGAATTTCAAGGCCGATCCCGGTCAGGTCACCGCAATCATCGGGCCCAACGGATCGGGCAAGTCGACCTTACTAAAGGCATTGGCCGGAGAGATTGCCTCGACCGGAACCATCACCCTGAATGGCCACGACATCTCAGAATTAAAGCCCTGGCAACTGGCCGCAAAACGGGGCGTGCTGCCACAATCGACCAGCGTGGCCTTTCCTTTCAAAGTGCACGAGATTGTCAGACTGGGGCTGGCAAACGGGTTGGCCGCACAAGATGACAGTTCGGTCACTACCGCCCTGGCACATGTCGACTTAGCCGGGTTCGAGCAGAGGTCTTACCAGACCCTGTCCGGGGGTGAGCAGCAGCGTATACAGTTAGCCCGTGTTTTGACGCAGGTCTGGCAGGCACAACGGACCGATCATCCCAGTTGGCTTTTACTGGACGAACCGGTTGCCAGCCTGGATATCGCGCATCAATTTACGGTCCTTGGTATCGCAAGCGATTTTGCCGCCCAAGGTGGAGGTGTGGTGGTGGTGATGCATGATCTGAACCTCACCGCGTTATTTGCAGACTGTGTTTACGTGATGTCACAGGGCACTGTCTGGGGCTCTGGTACACCTTCAAATATCCTCACCGACGACCTGATGCAGCAAGTTTACGGCATCAACCTACCGATCGGCATTGTGCCGACCGGCCCGCTTCCTTTTGTACTGCCTCAGGCAATGCACAAATGCATTGAGGCTTGATGTTGTGCAAACAGATACGTTGCCTCAGACAGCGCGGGTCAATCCCCCATCAACGCGCAAGTTTTGACCCGTCATATAGCCACCGCCTTCAGACGCCAGCCATGAGACAAGCGAAGAGACCTCCGCAGCATGACCGTAACGTCCCATCGGAATCCGGGCTTTGCGGTCTTCTGTTTCGGGCAGGCTGTCGATGAAACCCGGCAGGATGTTATTCATGCGAATATTCTCTGCGGCATATTTATCAGAATAGAGTTTGGCAAAGGCGGCCAATCCTGCCCGGAAGACGCCTGATGTTGGAAACAGCGGATCGGGCTCAAACGCCGCGAAAGTAGAGATGTTGATAATCACCCCCCTGCCCTGTTGCTGCATCAAGGGTGTCACCAGCCGTGTTGGGCGGATCACATTCATCAAATAGACCTCCATCCCTTGATGCCAATCATCGTCACCGATCTCTAATACGGGCCCTTTCGGGCCATGACCGGCGGAATTGACCAAGACATCGACGTGGCCCCAACGCTCCGTCGCGCCCGTGACCAAAGCAGTCAGATCGTCACCACTGAGGTTAGAACCAGTGACGCCAAAACCACCCAGCTCGGCGCCGAGTGCTTCGCCTTTACCCGAAGAAGAGAGGATGCCGACTTTGAAGCCATCTTTGGCAAGCCGGCGCGCCGCGTCAGCCCCCATGCCACTCCCGCCCGCGGTAATCAAAGCTACTTTTTCTACTGCCATCTGACGATTCCCCTTTTGTATTCTGTGAAAATATCCTGTTTCGATGGATCGTTCGATTGAGATTTGATGTTTCATTACAGTAGAAATACTATTGTCTCATGGCTGATCTTCCTCCCCTCAACGGTTTACGGGCATTCGAAGTCGCTGGGCGCCGCCTCAGTTTCCGCGCCGCTGCGGATGAGTTGGGCGTAACACAAGGGGCGGTGGCGCAGCAGGTGCGACTGCTGGAAGCTCACCTAGAAGTCACATTGTTCGAAAGGGTGCCCAAAGGATTGGAGTTCACCTCGGTTGGCCGTAGCTATCACGCACGTATATCGGTTGCCTTTGCGAGCCTTAGATCTGCAACCGCCGAGCTAAAGCCGGAACCGGACAAGGTTATAATAAGCGTTACCCCGACTTTTGCTGCGAGATGGTTGATCCCGAATCTGCCGGACTTTGCAGAGAGCCATCCGGAAATCGACTTGCGGATCATGGCCACTGAAAAAGTCTCCAGCTTTCACAGCGACGGGATCGACCTTGCCGTCCGGCAGGGATCGCCGCCGTTTGGCACCGCGCTTCGGGCGGCGCTTATTTTCAGACAAGAGGTGATTGCCGTAGCCGCACCCGAGTTTATCAGCGACGCATTCGATTCGTTAACACCAGATGACCTTGCACACCTGCCCAAAATTCATGACACGCATGACCTTTGGCCGCGATACCTTGCAAACCTAGGGGTTCGTGACAAATCGCAACGCGGCCTTCGATTAAGCCAGACAGCGCTTGCGGTCGACGCTGCCATCGCGCGGCAGGGTGTGGCCCTTGTCAGCCGTTTCATGGTTTCCCGAGATCTTGAGGCAGGACGCCTGGTAGAGGTTGGTGCGGCAAGAGACATCGGTGGTAGCGATTTTTACCTCCTCATAGAGCGTTCGGCCGCAAACCAACACGCGGTGATGCAAGTCGTAAACTGGCTAAAATCGCGGTCGGCGAGAGAAACGTGATCGGCTTTCGCTTCCTGCAAAGCGCACGCATGCGCGTCTGAAATGAATGGTTGCTTAGGTTTCCCAACGCTTCCCAATTCAGGGTATTTGCACTCTCGAACCTGCCGGCAAACACCTCGGGCCGCTGGCGTAGTCGAACACAGCGTCCGGGGCAAAATAATTCGTAACGGCATCCGGATCGTGTGCGTTAGAGGCGTTACCGACGGCATTCACATTTGTTCCGTTGCTTCAGGTCAGTTTCGTCCGACCAACCTGAGCAAGTGCACTGGACAACTCTTCGCTGAGAATATTCCACAGTCTATGCAAACCCTCTTCGCCGGCCGCGGCGATGGCAAATTGCAATACGCGGCCAAAGAACACATAATTTGCGCTCTGATCGAGGGCTTTCAGAACGTCTTCGCCAGATCGTAAGCCACTGTCGTAAAATAGCGGAAAATCCGCACCAACGCTATCTCGTATCCGGCCCAGCGCGTGAACGGCTGCGGGTGCGCTTTCAAGTTGCCGTGCGCCATGATTTGACACTTGAATGGCGTCAACGCCTTCGGATTTCAACTGCAGCGCATCCTCGGCGTTGGTCACGCCTTTTACTACCAGGTTGCCCTGCCACAAATCGCGCAGAGCCTTCAATGTTGTCCAAGTCGCCCTCGCGCGGCTTTCGGTGCGGTCGAATTCAAAGCCCGGCATCTCGAAATTTGCCATCTGCGGACGACCTGCGGCAAGTGACATAAGCGACCATTGCGGGTGCAGGGCAAAGTCCAGAAATTGGCGGGGTCCGATACGGAATGGCATGGTAAAACCATGGCGCAACTCACGCGGTCGGCGACCAACCTCGGGCACGTCGACGGTTACGATCAGGGTTTCGTATCCGGCATCTTGCGCCCGCTTTGCCAGCTTGAATGACCCCGTTCCGTCCCCGCTGAAATAAAGCTGGAACCACGCGTGCCCTTCGGCGACCTCGATCATTTTTTCCAGCGGGGTTGAGGCCACGGTCGAGACCCCCAAAGGCACGGATGCGCGCGCGGCCAACCGCGCCAGCATCAGATCTGCACCAGGTCTGGACAAATTACACATGCCCATCGGCGCAATGCCAAAGGGCCGCTTGGCAATCTTGCCAAACAGCGGCATGTCCAAAGACCGATGGCTGACATCTTTCAGTATCCGGGGTTCAAGGCAAATGTCATCCAGAGCAGCGCGGTTACGCGCAGCCCCCGTTTCTGACCCTGCGGCCCCATCGATATAGTCAAACACCATCCAAGGCAGACGTGCCTTGGCCAAACGCCGCGCATCCTCACTGGAATGAATTCGCGCGGCGCGGTTCATCAACCAGCCACCGCTTTCATAAAGCGATCCTTGATGATCACCGGGTCCATTGTAATGACTGGCATCTTGGCATTTCCGCTGTCGCATTTCACGATCATGACCGTGCCGACCTGCGCGTCCATCGCCTCTTGCAATGCTTTCCCGGTATCAACATCCTGCACTTCAACGACATTGTCACATCCGGCCGCACGCGCCATGCCCGCCAAGTCGGTCTTGCGCCCGGTATAGGTCGGCTGATCACCGGTTGATCCATATGATCCATTGTCGATGATCATCAGGATAAAGTTTGGAGGCATATTGTTCCCAATGGTTGGCAAGGTGCCCAGATTGGTTAACACCGACCCGTCGCCATCAATGGAGATCACGGTTTTAGGCTGCGCCAGCGCCAGACCCAAGCCGATAGACGAAGCGAGGCCCATCGTGCCGAGCATGTAGAAATTCGTTGGTTGATCGTCGATGGCATGCAGTTCTTGGCTGGGGATGCCAATGTTGCAGACCACTAGTTGATCACGGAGTTGAGGTGCAATTTCCTTGAGGATTTCAGAACGGATCATTGGTCGCCATAGCCTCCCCAGAAACTGGCATCGGTCAGGATTGCCACGGGTTTGTTGCACATAAAGGTATACTTCAGGATCATATCCAGCTCTTCCACATCCTTCTGGTGATGGAAGTGGTAGGTGGGGATATTCATCTGTGCCAGCAGCGCCTTGGTATGCACCGCCATTTCCACCTGGCAAGCCACGGGCTCACGCAGCTCTCCGCGATAGCTGATCAACATCGGCAGCGGCATCCGGTAATACTGGATCAACGTCGCAAGAGTGTTGATCGTCACCCCAATGGCTGTGTTCTGCATGATGATCGCAGGGCGTTTTCCACCCATCCACGCACCGGCACACAGGCCCATGCCCTCGTCTTCCTTGTTCGACGGAATATGGAAGATATCGGGGTGTTGGTCTATTTCCTCGATAACGCCCGCAAGCTGTTTGCAGGGCACCGTCGTCACGAACGAGATGTCATTCGCGACAAGATCATCGGTGATCTTCTTGTCTATGTTCATGTTGCAGAAGGGCCTTTCTTGAAAGGAGAGGAGAGCGTCATCAAGAGGACGCGCGATGCACATGGACGGCACAGCCTGCGTGCCGCACGACGCGAGCAGCTGTGGAGCCCAGGAAATAATCTCTCAGACCAGGTTTGTGGGATCCAAGCACGATGCAGTCGATGCCATGCGCCTCGGAATAGTCGATGATAGTGCGGGCCGAATGTCCTTTTACAATCACAGGCGTGACACCGGGATGTCCAGACAATTTGCCCTCAAGATCAGCACGCGCTTTTTCAAACCCGGCGGCAACCATCTCTTCGTCCAGATACGCACTAACAGAGCCTTGGGGCGCCTCATGAACGTGAAGGGCGAAGATCTGGGCATCCTTTGCACTCAGCGCGTTGGCTATCTCAAGTGTATGAGTCGACACGCCATGGTCCAGCGCCATCGGGACGAGGATTTTATAGTACATGAAGTGTCTCCATTTGGTTGGTGATCATAAGTGTCAGGCCCACGGATCGAGGATGATCTTGGGGGCTGCAACCGCTCCCGATCGTAGATCGGCAAATGCCTGCGGTCCATCATTCAGGCTGCGATGTTCTGCCCAGTCTAGCGGGCCAAGCGCGCCATCGAAAAGCGCGCTGCAGGTATCCCGGAAGTCCTCCGGTGTGTAGGTATAGGTTCCGATGAACGTCACCTCTTGCAAGGTCATCCGCCGGATATCGAGGCCGCCCGTGTCTTCGCCCAGGCCGATATGGACGATGACGCCCCCCGGTTCAGCCATGGCAGAAGCTGCGGCGCGTGTTGCCGCGTATCCGACGGCGTCGACCACGATGCCGTACTGCCCTGCCCCTGCGGGTACAGATTTCACTAGGCATTGATCTTCCAGGAATGTGCGTCGCTTGTCGCTTGGTTCAGCAACAGTTACGTCATCGACCCCCTGCGCCTTGAGGGCAAGGGCCGCGGCAAGACCAATAGCCCCGCCCCCCAGTACAAGCGCGGTGCGGCTGGCACCCGGATCAAGCCCCGTCAGCCCCAACCGTATGGAATGCCAACTGACGGCCAGAGGTTCGGCCAGTGCAGCCTTTTGCAACGGAACATGATCCGGCACCACGATAAGATTGCTGCCTTGCATTGCCACATATTGAGCAAAGGCCCCTTCGCGCGGCGGCATGGAGATGATCATACGGTCCGGGCACAGGTTATCTCGGCCCGTCTGACACGCGGGACAAGTGCCACAGCTGACCAGCGGATTGATCGTGACCCGTTCGCCGTCACGCGCGCCGCCCTCAATCACACCCGCAGCCTCATGGCCCAGAATCAAGGGCGCAGGACGCCTGTCGTCATGGCCGAGGTAGGCGTGCATGTCCGACCCGCAGATGCCCGAGGCCTCGATACGAACCAGCGACTGGCCCTGGCCGACCGTCGGGTTGGGGACTTCGCGCACACCAAGCGTTTCGACACCTTCGTAGACCAACGCTTTCATTTTGCTGTGAACCCTCCGTCGACCATCAAGGTTTGTCCGGTCACGTAACCGGACGCGTCCGAGCAGAGAAACAGCATGGGGCCGTCCATGTCTTCCAAACGGCCATTGCGTCCGATGCAGGTCTGGACGGCATTGCGCGTGGCTCGGTTCGGATCGGCAAAGACGGCCTCGGTCAGTTCTGTCGGAAAAAACCCAGGCCCAATCGCATTGGCTGTGATGCCATAGGTCGACCACGCCTCGGCCATAGCGCGGGTCAGTTGGGCAATGCCCGCCTTGGTCGTCCCATAGGCGATGCCACCGGGAAAAGCGCGCGTGGTTTGGAGCGAGGCAAAATTCACGATCCGCCCCCACCCCTTGGCCTTCATCGCGGGCACCAGCGCCTGGCTCAGGAAAAACGGGGCCGAGATGTTCAGCGCCACGGTCTGGTCCCAACCTTCTGGTGTCACGTCATCCGCCGTCTGACGGGTGTTGATGCCCGCGGCGTGCACAATGATGTCTGGCGCTCCGAACGGTGCGCTGACCGCTTCTACCAAGTGTGAGAGTGCATCACGGTCGGCGACATCCGCTGCAACGTAGTCCACATCTTTGCCGACCTCGTTTTGCAAGCGCTGCAGTGCGTCTTCGCGACGGGCTACGCCCACCACGCGGGCCCCGGCGCTTGCCAGTGCGATGACCGCACGCCGCCCGAGGCCGGAGCTGGCGCCGGTTACACAGGCCACACGGCCAGTCAGGTCAAACAGAGATCGTGGGTCAGCCATTTGCAGTCAGGTCGAACGCTTCATCCGGGAAATACTTGGCCAGACGAACATCCGCAGCACGGGCGTGCCCCTCCATCCCTTCAAGGCGGGAAATGCGCGCTGTGGCTTCGGCAACCTGCTTGGCACCCTCGCGTGTTGCACGCTGCCATGTGACAATCTTCATGTATTTGTGGACTGACAAACCGCCAGTATAGTTGGCGGCCCCTGACGTTGGTAGCACATGATTGGTACCCGTCGCCTTGTCACCATAGGAAACGGTCGTCTCTTCCCCAAGGAACAGCGAGCCGTAACATGTGAGCCGCTCAAGCCACCAATCCAGATCTTCGGCCTGCACTGTCAGGTGTTCGGGCGCGTAATCATCGGAGCAAACAGCCATTTCTTCGCGATCTGAGCATACGATCACTTCGGCATAGTCACGCCAAGCGGCAAAGGCGTTGTCGCGGTTCACCTCGGGCAGATCATCAATCAGGGCAGGCACAAGCTCCATCACCTTTTCGGCCAACACCCGGTCATCTGTGACCAGCCAAACAGGCGAGTTGTAGCCATGTTCGGCCTGACTTACCAAATCCGTTGCCACGATATGCGGATCAGCTGTTGCATCTGCAAGGATCAAACTGTCCGTTGGGCCCGCGATCATGTCGATCCCGACACGGCCAAAAAGAATGCGCTTGGCTTCTGCAACAAACTGATTGCCGGGGCCCACGAGGATGTTGGCCTTGGGCAGGCCAAACAGTCCGAACGTCATTGCAGCCACACCCTGAACGCCACCAAGTGCCATAATCTTGTCCGCACCACATAGGTTCGCGGCATAAATGATGGCCGGGGCAACTCCTACACCGGGACGGGGTGGCGAACAGGCGGTAATGTGGCGACAACCTGCAACTTTGGCCGTTGTCACAGTCATGATGGCCGAAGCAATGTGGCTATAGCGACCGCCGGGCACATAACAGCCCGCCGCATCAACAGGGATAGCCTTTTGCCCTGCAATCATGCCCGGTACGATTTCAACCTCGACATCGGATACTGTGGCCTTTTGCGCCTCGGCAAACCGTTTGACGTTGTCATGCGCAAACCGGATGTCCGCTTTCAGCCTCTCCGGCACAAGCGCTCCTGCCGCCTCGATTTCTTCGGCAGTCAAAAGGACATTGCCCTCGTACTGATCGAACTTGGCGGCGTATTCCATAGCCTTTGCATCTCCGCCTGCCTCAATATCGGCCAGAATTGTCCTGACCGTCTCGTGGACTTCGGAAGCATCCGATTTAGCGGTTAGGGTCGCTTTTTTCAGGTATTCACGTTTCATCTTAGCGAGGTCCTACTTGTAGATTTCGGGCAAGAACGTAGTCGAAATCGCTGGCATATAAGCAATCAGCAAGACAACCAAGAACATGCAAAGAACAAAGGGAACGGCACGGGCGGCAATCTTGAGGATGGATTCCCCGGTTATGCCAGACACCACGAACAGGTTGAGCCCCAATGGCGGCGTGATGAAGCCTACGCCAAGAGCTGTGATCATCATGATGCAGAACTGTATCTCGTTCATGCCGATGTTGTCCGCGAGTGGTTTCAGGATAGGCGCAAGGATCACGATATTCGGCGTGGTTTCCATAACGCAACCGGCGGCGATCAGGATTCCGATCATCAGCAGGATCAGTAACCATGGTTCATCCGTCAGCCCGGTCACCGATGTCACAAAACCTTGCGGCACGCCCATGATGGCCAGCGCTTCGGCCAGCGGAGCCGAGAAAGCGATTATGGGAAGGATGACGCCGTTCACCTTTGCCGAACTGACCAGCATGGCGGGAAAATCCGCAAGGGACAGCGTCCGCAGAATAAAGCCCATGATGATTGTCACGACTACGGCCGTTGCACCCGCTTCTGTTGGTGTCAAGCGGCCCGAGAATATGCCGTAAAAGATGATACCCGGCACGATAAACGCATACCAACCGGATTTTAGAGCACGCCCCAGATTACCCAACCATTCGGCCATCGTCATCTGTCCGCCACCTTCATAGGCGTAGATGCGGTTCACGATCAGGTTTGTGATCAGGATCGACAACAGGATCGCGATCCCCGGGATCAAGGCCGCAAGGAACAGGGTCGATGCGGATATCCCGAGCACAAGGCCGATGATGATATAGGCGATCGACGGTGGGATCAGAATGCCGGTACAGGCGCCCGCCGCCACCAGAGCGCAGGCATAGGGGCGCGGATAGCCGCTTTCGACCAAGCGTGCGATAGTCATACGTCCGACCGCGGCCGCACCAGCAGCGTCCGATCCCGAAATGGCGGCAAACATGCCACAGACAAGAACCGTGGCAGACCCGAAACCACCCTTGGTGAAACACGTCAATGCCTCGGCAACATCAAGGAATTTTCGACTGAGCCCGGTTCGGACCAGCACGTCCCCTGTCAGGATAAACAGCGGCACCGCCGTCAGCGCGAAGGCGTCAATGCCGGTGAACAGCTTTTCACCAACAAGGCTCAGGGGAAGGTCGCCGGACATGACCAGCATCAGGATCGCCGAAGTCCCGATGGCGGCCCAAACCGGAACCGCCAGTGCAATCAGCGAGACGAATATGATAACGGGGAGATAGAAATCCCAACCCAGCTCGACGGTTTGATCAAAGGTTTGCCAAAGCATTCAATTCATCCCTCAATCAAAGAGTGTGTCGCCCTCAAAAACGGGTTTGCCCGTTCTGAGAGAATGGATGTCGCGCAGTAGGGATTGAATCAGCCGCAATATGATCAGGCCGAACCCCAATGGAACCGCCATCAGGAACCATACTTTGGAAATGCGCAGCCCGTCCGTGACCGACCCGAATTTGGCAGACACATGCACGGCTTCGTAGGACCAATAGAGGGCAATCACAGCAACACCGAACATCACCAGGTCGCCAAAGATATACAGCAAAGCCTTCGGACGCGGCCCAAGGTAGTGCATCAGCACGTCAATGCGGATATGCGCGCGCTCTTTCACTGCAGCCGCAGCACCAATCCATGCGAGATAGATGAAGGAGTACCGCACAATTTCTTCGCCCCAGATCGAGGAAAAAGAGAATATTTCCCGGCGCAGCACCTCGATCGCCATGGTGATGACAAGCATCACGTAGAAGACCAGAAGCAACCAGCGCTCGGCGTCTCTATCAATTCGGCGCAAAAAGCTCATGTGAGAACCTGCTGATTTGCCTAGCAAAACGAACCGCGCTGACGCGTTTGGATTTTACTGAGGCGGGAGAATATTGGTGATCGGGCGCGCGTGGAGGCACGCCCGACCCGACTGTTAAGCGTCATGCACGTAGTACTTGCCTTGGGTACCTGCGGCTTCTTCCATCTTGGCGAAGTTGTCCATGGAACCGGCCAGATCGATCTTGAACTCGTCCCATTCGGACCGTTGGTAGCCACCAGCGGCTTTCCATTCGGCCAGTTGCTCTTCGCTGAGCGAGTGGAATTCGACACCTGCTTTGATCAGTTCGGCCATAGCGTAGGCACGGGCCGATGGCACTTTGGCAAGGTTCTGGTGCGAGGTCATCTCGGACCCCCACATGATCCCTTCCTGCACGTCGGCGGGCATTGAGTTAAACCATTCCAGGTTGCACGAATAAACTTGGCTGTCTGGCACGGCCTGGGTGAAAGTCACATGGCTCAGGATATCTTTGAAACCAAAGACTTCGAGCGCACCCACGGACGGGTCAAGCGCGTCAGCGACGCCCTGTTTGATCGCAGACGGGGTTTCTCCCCAGGCCACAGGCGTCGGATTTGCACCAACCATGCGGTAGTATTGCTGCAGCATCTTCGAGCCGGGAACGCGGAACTTGACGCCGGACAGGTCGCCAGGTGTCAGGACCGGTCCGGGGCCACCCTTGCGGATGGCAACTACACGGGGGTCGATGTTGATATAAAACAGCGCCTTGAAGCCGTTTTCTTCGACCTTCGGCTCAACCGAGTCTTTCCAGAACTGCGAGTTGACGAGGTTTGTGAAACGCTGGTTCGACCCGCACAGATACGGCATGTTGATCAGGTCAACGGTCGAGGCAAATGGCGCGAAGTTCGAAAGCGAATGCTGTGCTGCCTGAATTGTGCCACCCTGCACCGCCTGCACCAGCGCGCCGCCTGCACCCAGCTGCCCGCCAGGCGCGAGTTTGACATAGACCTTGCCGTTGGTCGCGTTCTGGATGTTTTCCTTCAGGTCCAGCTGCATGATTGGATAACCACGCGACGCACCGACCGGATAGGCAGTTGCCAGAACCATGATATGGTCCGCGGCAGCCTCACGGTCGCGCTCTTCGCTGGCACTTTGCGCTGCAGCTTCAGTTGACCACAACGTCCCCGCAGCACCAGCTACCATGGCCGCCGTGAAGCCGCCTGTTGCCGTCAATTTCAGAAAATTTCGGCGTGCTGCCGACGCAAGGTCCTTGCGATCTTTGTCCATTATGTTTCCTCCCAGAAATCCTTAGCTGCCGTTCTTTTTGTTTCGGTCAGCCTCTTTTTGAAGAATGGCGACGACAAACAATATCGACGCGGCAAACAGAACCAGCATTTCGCCCACGTCCCCAAGGAATGCGCTTGCTGCAAAGGCCCCCAGAGCGACGTTGGCGAAGTAGATGACAAAGACGATCAGCGAGGCGGTAAGGAACATAAAACAGGATCCGAAAAGGTTGCAGTTCTGAGCGACACTGTAAGCGCTTACATTTGATTCGTGCAAGCGCTTACATTCGAGGCACATTTTTTGGCGCTCTCGGCGATTGCGGACAGGAAGACCCCAAGCAGCGACCAAAGTAATACTATTATGGTCGGATACATTCTGAAAATTCATCGTGTTAGCCAAGTCGCCGTACAACAAGAACGGTGGGCCGGGTTCCACACCGCTGCATCAGCCGATGCGCGGGATGTCAAAACCCCCGACCGTGAACTTATGGAGAAATTCAATGAATGAGATGACCAATCTGCAGGCGGTAACGAGTATCTCGCCCTTTCTATCCCATTATGACAATTTCATCGGAGGCGACTTTTGCAAGCCAAAGGCAGGCCGGTATTTTGACAATCTAAGTCCGATCACCGGCCAGCCCATTGGCCAAATCGCACGGTCTGATGCTTCAGACGTTGAGGCCGCACTGGACCCAGCGCATTCGACTGCCGATACCTGAGGTTCGACCAGCGTGACCGAGCGCGCGAATGTTCTCATGCGGATAGAGCAAAAGCTGGACGACAATCTGGAGCTGCTGGCTATTGCGTGGTCCTGAATCCGGCCAAGCAACACCAGCGACGATCATGGTGTTCTGTGAACTGATCGCGGATATCCTGCCTGCTGGCGTGTTGAATATGGTTAACGGATTTGGCCTTGAGGCGGGTATAGGGCCCTGCGGCGTTCATTTCGCATATAATACGTTTTCTTCAATTCTGATTGAATTCTCTCAAGACACGGAAGCCGGACAGTTTTGACCGCGAATCAATGCCTAACCTCGTTACGAACCATGACGAACTCAAAGCCAAACTATATGGCAGAGCGGTTGGAGAAGGCTCATGCCATCGCCGAATTCACTGACCTGTATATGACAGAAATTGCATTGGCCTGTGGATTTGTTTCCTGTACGACGCTTTCGCAGCGATACAAGCGAAGATTTGGTAGAACACCAGTCGATCAGCTCATGAAGCAGAGCGCATAGAGGTGCAAAATCATATGTGTCTACAAGGCGTTTTCGCTGATTGCGACGAGCAATGACAGTACATGCGATCCTCATCGTACTGTTTGCGGCTTTCCTTCATGCGCTGTGGAATGCGGTCGTAAAGGGCGCGCCTGACAAGGCCATTATGTTGGGATTAATCTCGATCGGGCATGCCATACCTGCGCTTGCCGTGCTTCCTTTTACGGGCTTTCCAGTAATGGCTGCAATTCCATACATTATTGGTTCCACCTTGATTCATTGGGGATATTACTGGTTTCTCAACACCGCCTACCGTTACGGCGATTTATCGGTGGTGTACCCCATCTCGCGCGGGATAACGCCCATATTAGTGGCGTTGGGAGCGGTCTTTCTTGCCGGTGAATTCCTTCCTCCGGGCGCGTGGATCGGTATTGTCTGCATTTCGGCCGGCATCGGTTGCCTGTCTTTTGGCGGACTTGGAAAGGGCACGAACTGGGTAGGTATCGCGGCGGCATTCGGAACAGGTTTGATGATTGCTTCCTACTCTTTAGTCGACGGTATTGGCGTGAGACTGTCAGGGAATACGCTTGGATATATCACGGTATTGTTCGTGGCTGAGATCTTCGTGGCGGGGTTCATCTTCTCGACCCGATGGGAGCGCCTCATCGCACTTCCAAAGAGATATGTCTGGTCAGGCTTAGCAGGAGGAATCATTTCCGGCTTAGCCTATGGTCTGGTGCTCTATGTTAAGAGTTTCGCACCGTTGGGTGTCGTATCGGCGCTCCGAGAAAGTTCGGTCATCTTCGCTTCAATAATTGGTGTGATGTGGTTTGGAGAGGGTCCAAAATCCAACAGGCTCCTGGCGGCGATAATCGTGGCAGTTGGAATTGTGGTTCTGGCCCTAACAAGATGACGTACAAGTTGGACTAAGGAGAAGGAAGTTGCGGGATAACGAGTCCAAGGCGCAGGTCTTTAACTTCGGATAAGGTCGCCGCACGTATCTTATAGCCCGCGAGGCGCTTCTTGCCAGCTTCAAGGAGTTCTTTGGACCAGCTATAGTACAGACTCTGAGCGATGCCTGCCCGGCAGCACAGCTCCGCAATGCTGTCTTTACCCTAGAGCCTGTCCAGAACGATCCTGATCTTCTCTTCCGCTGAATAGTGCTTGCGGGTAGCAGTATGTAGCCTCGGATTTCGTAGCCCACCGCCCGTTCGATGGGCCAATGCCGAAGCGTACTGATTTGAACGGAACTCTTGGGTGACTGGTGCAGGGAGAGTTCCTATCTCATATCAATGGGGTATGACACTCAATTCCGAGCGCTAGGGCGGATTGCCTTACATAGGTTTTGCTTATGATGTGGAAGGTATAATCGATTTTTCTTGATCTATTTATCTGTCACACTGCCGGGGCATGGAACTGCAAATAAGCGCTGCTCAAGAATGGCGTTCCCGAGAATAATCAACCGACAGAGGATCACGATGAAACATAAGACCAAATTTCTTGCAGCCCTGGCCGTAAGCTCCTTGACTGCTACAGTTGCGTTATCTGAAACCGAATTGACAGTTTACACAGCCGTCGAAGCTGAAGACCTGGCGCGCTACGCTGAGACGTTCAATGCGAGCAATCCGGACATCAAAATCAACTGGGTGCGGGATTCGACCGGGATCATCACCGCCAAACTGTTGGCCGAGAGGGACAACCCTCAGGCAGACGTCGTGTGGGGTCTCGCAGCCACTTCGCTGTTGTTGCTCAAGTCCGAAGGTATGCTGGAGCCTTACGCGCCTGCGGGTGTTGGCGACCTAGACGCGAAATTTGTCGATGGCGACAATCCTCCGGCGTGGGTTGGCATGGACGCTTGGGTTGCGGCAGTTTGCTACAATACCGTCGAGGCCGAGAAGGCGGGACTGAAGCCACCAACTTCGTGGAAGGATCTTACAGACCCCATGTATAAGGATCAGGTGATCATGCCAAATCCGAACTCGTCGGGCACTGGTTTCCTTGATGTTTCAAGTTGGCTGCAGATGTTCGGCGAAGAAGGCGGCTGGGAGTACATGGACGGATTGCACGAGAACATCGCGCGATATACCCACTCTGGTTCAAAGCCGTGCAAACTGGCTGCTGCAGGTGAGATCCCGATTGGCATCTCTTTTGCTTTCCGTGGTGCTAAGTCGAAAGCTGATGGTGCGCCGCTTGAGATCATTGTCCCGTCAGAAGGTGTCGGCTGGGACATGGAAGCGACCGCTATTGTTGCCGGTACTGCAAATCTCGAAGCCGCGCAGAAACTGGTTGATTTCACCGTCACCAAGGAAGCCAACGAGATGTACAATACAGGGTACGCCGTTGTCGCCTATCCTGGCGTCGCAAAACCGGTCGAGCACTTCCCTGAAGGTCTTCTGGATGCGATGATCGACAACGACTTTGAATTTGCCGCCAACAACCGCGCGGCGATACTGAAAGAATGGCAGTCTCGCTATGACGGGAAGTCTGAAGCGAAGTAAACCAACCTGCAGAAGAGGTGTAAGCACCTCTTCTGCACACCACTCTATTTTTCCAAACAACGCGACCAGCGCGCCCGGCTTCAACCGGCCCAGATCGGCCGTTCCCGAGGTGCAGATATGAGGACCGCTCCCGTGCTTCAGAAAACCCCACCCGGTGAACTGTATCTAAGCATCCAGAATTTGTGGAAGGCGTTCGGCAGCTTTCTTGCACTCAAGGACATATCCCTCGAAATCAACGAAGGCGAATTTGTCTGCTTTCTGGGGCCGTCGGGTTGCGGCAAAACAACCTTGCTCCGGGCGATTGCGGGTCTCGATCTGCAAACCAAGGGCACTGTCATGCAAGACGGCAAGGATGTGTCAAATCTGCCGCCGTCAGAGCGTGATTTCGGGATTGTGTTTCAGTCTTACGCCTTGTTCCCGAACCTGACGATCGAAAAGAACATTGCTTTCGGCTTGGAAAACACTGGTCGCAGCAAATCGGATATTGCCGTTCGTGTCAGCGAACTGCTTCATTTGGTTGGGTTGCCTGAACAAGGCAAAAAGTATCCTGCGCAATTGTCCGGTGGCCAGCAGCAGCGGATTGCGTTGGCCCGCGCCATTGCGACCAACCCCGGTCTCTTGTTGCTGGATGAGCCGCTTTCGGCATTGGACGCAAAGGTGCGCGTCCATCTACGTCACGAAATCAAAGAGCTGCAGCGCAAACTGGGTGTGACTACTGTGATGGTTACGCATGATCAGGAAGAAGCGCTGGCGATGGCGGACCGGATCGTGGTCATGAATCATGGGGTTATCGAGCAGGTGGGGTCACCTACAGAAATTTACCGAGAACCCGCAAACTTGTTCGTGGCAGACTTCATCGGGGAAATGAACCAGATCCAGTCTCAGGTCACCAAGGGTGGTCGACTGAGTGTCGGCGAAAAGACCTTTGCGTGCCTCAGCCACACGTTCAACGACGGAATGCCAGCGATTGCGGCGATCCGACCGGAGGATATCATCCCGCATGAGGCTGGTTATCTCGATACCGGCGGCAACAGGAATTGCATCGACGTCACTCTCGATGAAATGGAATTCCTCGGTTCATTCTGGCGATGCCGCTTAAGCAACGAGCGATTTGGATCTTCGGAACTGATCGCAGATTTTTCGATCAATGCCGTGCGCCGCCTAGAACTGGAAGAGGGTAGGACCATGGTGATTGAGCTGCCCGAAAACCGGCTAATGGCCTTCGATGTTCCGGAGACGGCAGCATGAGCGAGATTTCAACCAACCCGGGGACTCTTCCAGCCGGACCTGACATCAAACCCAAGCTCAGCAGGGATGACATCCTGATGCGCGGCAGCATGATCGTGATCGCACTCTATCTGGTCGCGACGTTGGTCCTGCCGCTTTACACGATGCTTTCCAAGTCATTCTCGACCTATCGGATGGAGTTGTCACAATACGAGTTTCAGGTCAGTGATGAAGCGGGGCAATTTGACGGAACCATCCTGTCAGCCGACACACTGAACGAACAAATCGGGGCTTTTTCAGGCACCGAACTGTCTACCGGCTCAGACGGGCGGCTATCGGTAACCGAGCTTTTTCCCGATTTCAGCTTTCGCAGTCCGGTCATGTACCAAATCCGTAACACGAGCGACACCGGGCGGTTTCTTGTCGGTTCTACGCTGCAAGACAATATGGATTGGGTCACGCTCGATTCCAATCAGTTCCGGCGGGTTCAGCTGAGGCCAGTTCAATCGCGAGGCTTGGAAAATTTCGTCAACTACTTCTCAACCCCGGCACTGTTCAATTCTATCAAGAACTCCCTTTGGATTTCTGTAATTAGCACCATTGTCACAGTAACTTTGGCGTTCTGGTTCGCTTATGCGCTGAACCGGAGTTGCATGCGGTTCAAGGGTGTGTTTCGTCTGATTGCGATGGCTCCGATCCTGGTGCCTTCGCTGTTGCCCGGGATCGCGCTGGTCTATCTGTTCGGCAATCAGGGCATGATAAAAGAGTTGCTGTTCGGCGCCAGTATCTATGGTCCGATTGGCATCGTGATAGGCTCGGTGTTCTTCACCTTCCCGCACGCCTTCCTGATCATTTCAACGGCGCTGGCGATCTCTGATGCACGACTATACGAAGCTGCAGTCAGCCTGCGTTCAACGCCGTGGCGTACTTTTTGGACGGTCACCGTTCCCGGCGC
This sequence comes from Ruegeria sp. YTSA219, assembly GCF_059609985.1. Taxonomy (NCBI): domain Bacteria; kingdom Pseudomonadati; phylum Pseudomonadota; class Alphaproteobacteria; order Rhodobacterales; family Roseobacteraceae; genus Ruegeria; species Ruegeria sp. YTSA219. The sequence continues at coordinate 42,756 of NZ_JBXWMT010000009.1, read as the reverse complement.
GCGATATGGTCTGATCTCGGCCGCTTTCGTTGTATTTAATCTGGTCATAACTGATTTTGGTCTGCCAAAAGTGATTGGAGGTCAGTTCAACGTTCTGGCGGTTGATATCTACAAGCAGGTGATCGGCCAGCAGAACTTTGAAATGGGTGCCGTAGTCTCGGTCGTTCTGGTGATCCCGGCAATCCTGGCGTTCGCGATCGACCGCATGGTGCAATCAAAGCAGGTTGCCTTATTGTCGGCCCGGTCGGTCCCGTACCAGCCAACCCCAAATCGAAAGGCAGATCGGTTCTTTCTAGTCTATTGCTGTCTGATCGGTTTGTTCATCGTTGGGCTGTTGGCTGTGTGCCAATTCGCGGCGCTCATCAAGTTTTGGCCCTACGACCTGAGCCTGAGCCTGAAGAACTACGATTTCAACAAGATGGATGGTGGCGGTTGGGGCTCCTACATTAACTCGATCAAGCTGGCGCTTTTGACGGCGGTGATCGGTACTTCAGTCGTCTTCTTTGGTGCCTATCTGGTTGAAAAGTCGAACGGGTTCAGAACAGGTCGATCGATCTTTCAGATGTTCGCGATGCTGCCAATGGCGATCCCGGGCATGGTGCTGGGCCTGTCCTACATCTTCTTCTTCAATAGCCCGTCTAATCCGCTGAACGGTATCTACGGAACAATGGCAATTTTGGTGATCTGTACGGTGACACACTTCTATACTGTGTCGCACCTGACGGCAGTGACAGCGCTCAAGCAGATGGACAGAGAATTCGAGTCGGTATCAGCCTCGCTCAAGCAACCGACGATGAAGTTGTTTGCCCGTGTCACGGTCCCTGTTTGCCTGCCAGCCGTGCTGGACATATCAATCTATCTGTTCGTAAACGCAATGACGACGGTATCTGCGGTTGTGTTCCTATACTCGCCCAAAACCACGTTGGCATCTATTGCAGTGCTAAACATGGACGATGCGGGCGATATTGCGCCAGCTGCCGCAATGGGGATGATGATCTTCTACACAAACGCCGCAGCGCGGATCATCCACCTGATTGCTTCCAAAGGCGTCCTCGGTCGCACGCAAGCCTGGCGAACCCGCTGACAAGAAAACCCATTTAGGCATCTCCCCACCGATCACTGATTGGTGGGGTTTTGTTTTTCTTCTAGAACAGAATTGGCGAATTTCATGAAGGCGCGAATGGTCTTCACCTCACGCCGTTGGGAGAGATAGATCATACTTTCTCCCATTTGCAGGTCGACGTCTTGCAGCTTGATTTGTCTGAGACGGTCGTCGTGACCGTATTCTGCCTGGGACACGAACCCGATACCTGCACCTGATGCCACCAACTCTCTGACGGCCTCTCTTCCTTCGGCCACAATCGCCGGTTTCAGCGGCACCCCCCGTTTACTGGCTTCATCTTCGAGCTTTTGGCGTGTTTTTGATCCCTGTTCCCTGAAGATGAGAGGCAACTCCGCCAGCTCTGCGAGGGACAATGTAGGTTTTGAGGCGAGAAGCAAACTGCGGGCCGTGAATGCCACGATCTCGGTCGAACCGAGGCTAAGAACGCTCATGTCCTTGCCGGGAGACACGCTGCCAACAACACCAATTTCTGCGTTGTAAGATCTGAGTTCCTCCAAAATGTCCTCGGTGTTGCCAGCGCGGACGGTAATCGTAATGTTTGAATATTTTTCTCGGAACGGCCCCAGAAAGTCGGTCAAGTGGTGCGCGGAATCGGCAAGGATCCGCAGTTCGCCGTCGATCGCAGCCCTCGTTTCTGACAGATAGTCCTCGATCTGATCCTCGATCTCAAAATACTGCTTGGTGTACCGGTAAAGCTGCGTCCCCTCCGGGGTTAGGTTCACTCTTTTTCGCTCACGCTTGAACAACAACAAATCATGATCCTGCTCAAGTTTGCGAACCTGCTCTGAAATTGCTGGCTGCGTCAAAAAAAGCGCCTCTGCAGCACGCGAAAACCCACCATATTTGGCCACGAAATGAAAGGCTTTGAGCTGGCTATGTCGCATTTCAAACTCCTGAAGGTTCGAGCATAGGCTGAGCTTATAATTAGATTGATATTTGCAATTTCACATATAGCTGCGGTTGCTGCAACTGTGTCTTTGAAACGTTGATCTGGAGCTTGGTTATGACGTCTTCTTTTCCTCAAATTGAACAACCGCGTCTCGGCGAGCCCTATCTACTAACTCCTGGCCCCTTGACCACGTCATACGCCGTGAAAGAAGCCATGTTGAGGGATTGGGGAAGCTGGGATGATGACTTTCGGGGTATGACCCAGGAGTTGCGCTCCAGTCTTTTGGCATTGCTTGGCGAGGGCGCCAATGAGTTTGACTGCGTACCGATGCAGGGGAGCGGATCGTTTTCAGTAGAGGCGATGCTGGCTTCGTTCATTCCGCGCGATGGCAAGGCATTGGTGCTGGCCAATGGCGCTTACGGTCAACGCTCGGCGCAAACGCTCGAGTATCTGGAACGCGATCATGTTGTCTTGGACAAGGGCGACTATCTGCCGCCGCGTGGTTCAGAAGTTGCCGAGATTCTGGCGAATGATTCCGCGATCACCCATGTCGTTGCTATCCACTGCGAAACAAGCTCGGGCATTCTGAATCCGGTAGAGGAAATATCGGAGGCGGTTTACGCCGCTGGTCGCAAACTTCTTGTCGACTCAATGTCAGCCTTTGGTGCGATCGAGTTGAAGCCTACGGAAGTCCGCTATGAGGCAATGGTTTCGTCCGCCAACAAGTGTATTGAGGGTGTTCCGGGGTTTGGGTTCATAATCGCGCGCAAGAACGAGCTTGAGGATGCCAAGGGTAACAGTCATTCGCTGTCTCTGGACGTTCACGCGCAGTGGGCGCATATGAACAAAACCGGTCAATGGCGATTTACGCCGCCCACCCATGTGGTTGCCGCTTTCATCGAAGCCCTCAGGGCACATGCGGCTGAGGGCGGCGTTTCCGGTCGCGGAGCCCGATACACCAGCAACAGGGATGTTGTGGTCGCCGGCATGCGTGAGCTGGGTTTCGAAACTCTGCTCGACAATCGCTGGCTGAGCCCAATCATCGTAACATTCTTCTGCCCGGCCGATGATAACTTTGTCTTTGATCAGTTCTACAATCTGATGAAAGAAAAAGGGTTCATCATTTACCCCGGCAAGTTGACCGTCGTCGACAGCTTCCGCGTTGGGTGCATCGGTCAGATGGACGACAAGGTTATGCGGAAAGTTGTAATTGCCGCCAAGGAAACTTTGGAAAAAATGGGTGTGTCGAGTGCCACACCTCCTCTCCAAGCTTTAGAAGAACGCGCCAAACTGGCCGCTTAAGGATCAAGGAACAAACCAAATGACCATCCACACCCCTGTTGAAGCCAACGAGCGTGTCTACCCGATGCCCAAAGTTCCCGCCATTGCCATCTGCCTTGACGGCTGTGAGCCAGAATACCTGGACAAAGCTATTGCTGACGGTCTGATGCCGACTCTCAAGCGAATGCGCGAAACCGGCACTGACCGGCTGGCCCATTCGGTGATCCCGTCGTTTACTAACCCTAACAACCTCAGCATTGCGACTGGCCGTCCGCCTATCGTGCACGGCATCTGTGGAAACTATCTGATTGATCCGGACAGTGGTGAAGAAGTGATGATGAACGATGTGCGCTTTTTGCGTGCACCGACCGTGTTCAAGCAGTTCTATGACGCTGGCGCCAAGGTGGCCATAGTCACCGCGAAGGACAAGCTGCGCGCGTTGTTGGGGGCGGGTCTAAAGTTCGACGACGACCGGGCCAAATGCTTCTCTGCGGAAATGTCCGACACGTCGACCCAGGCTGAGCATGGTCAGGAGAAAGCAAGCGCATGGTTGGGCATGGCCCAACCCGAGGTCTATTCGGCAGAGTTGTCCGAGTTTGTCTTTGCTGCGGGTGTTAAATTGCTGAAAGAGTGGAAACCAGATGTGATGTATCTGACCACCACCGACTACGTGCAGCACAAATACGCACCCGATCAGGCCGAGGCCAAGGCATTCTATGAGATGTTTGACAAATATCTGACCGAACTGGACGCCATGGGCGCTGCCATCGTGGTCACCGCCGACCACGGCATGAAGCCCAAGCACCACGCCGATGGCTCGCCCAGCGTGGTATATGTGCAGGATCTGGTGGATGAATGGCTGGGCAAGGACGCGGCCCGTGTCATCTTGCCGATCACGGACCCCTATGTGGTGCACCACGGCGCACTCGGGTCGTTTGCCACCTGCTATCTACCCGAAGACGCGGATCGCAACGACATCATCGGCAAACTGAAAGCTACACCCGGCATCACTCATGTTTTGACCAAAGAAGAGGCGATCAAGCGCTTTGAACTGCCCGGTGACCGCATTGGCGATATTGTGATGGTCTCGGGTGAGAACATCTGTATCGGTACCTCTGAAGACCGCCACGATCTGGCCGCTCTCAACGAGCCGCTGCGCAGCCACGGTGGACTGACCGAGCAGGAAGTTCCTTTCATCGTAAACCGGGTTATCGACTTGGGGACTGCGCCCGAGTTGCGCAATTTTGATGCGTTTTTCTATGCAACCACAGCGGCGGCGCAGTAATCCATGAAAGATCAAACCATGTCGAAAATCGAAATCCGCAATGAAGGAATGCGCATCGGGGGCGAGATCGTCTTTACCGACGAAACGGTGCCGGTTCTGTACCCATACACAAACGAGATTGTCGGGCATGTACCCGCCGGCAAGGCGGAACATGCGCGCAAAGCGTTCGAAATCGCGGCAAATTACACTCCAAAGCTCACACGGTATGAGCGCAGCCAGATCCTGCAGCGTGCGGGCGAGTTGATTGGTGAACGTCGTGAATACCTTGCCAAATGGCTGACGTTGGAACTGGGTATCTGTCACCAGCATGCGATTTATGAGACCAAGCGTGCACAAGATGTCTATCAGTTCGCCGCCGCTGAGGCGATGAAGGATGATGGCGAGATCTTTTCATGCGACCTGACCCATAATGGCAAAGATCGAAAAATATTCACCATGCGCGAGCCGGTGAATGCGATTTCGGCAATCACACCATTCAATCATCCACTTAACATGGTCAGCCACAAGATCGCGCCATCAATCGCGACCAACAACTGCATGGTGTGTAAGCCGACGGAACTGACGCCGCTGACGGCGCTGACATTAGCTGACATCCTCTACGACGCGGGTCTACCACCCGAGATGTTCCAAGTGGTTACCGGCTGGCCAGGTGACATTGGCGACGAGATGATCACCAATGAAAACATCGACATCATCACATTCACCGGCGGCGTGCCGGTGGGTAAGATGATCGCCGAAAAAGGTGTTTACAAGCGGCAAGCTCTGGAACTGGGGGGCAATGACCCTCTGATCGTTTTGAACGATCTTTCTGACGCGGACCTTGAGAAGGCCGCGACCATTGCTGTGGCAGGCGCCACCGGCAATTCGGGTCAGCGCTGCACTGCGATCAAACGTATTCTGGTGCAAGAAAGCGTGGCCGACAAGTTTGTGCCATTTGTTCTGGAAAAGGCGAAGAAGATCAAGTTCGGCGACCCACAAGACCCCGAGACCGAACTGGGCTGTGTCATCCATGACAAGGCAGCTGAACTGTTCGAAAAACGCGTTTACATGGCCGAGGCCGACGGCGCAGAAATCCTCTATCATCCGGGCCGTCAGGGTGCACTACTGCCGCCCATCGTGGTCGATAAGGTCCCCCATGACAGCGAGCTGGTGATGGAAGAAACCTTTGGCCCCATTGTGCCCATCGTTCGGGTTCCGGACAATGACGACGAGGTGATGCGTATTTCGAACGGTACCGAATTCGGCCTCAGCTCAGGCGTCTGTACGAACGACTTGAACCGTGCGATTGCCTTTATCAACGGTCTGAACGTGGGCACCTGCAACATTTGGGAACAACCCGGATACCGTATCGAAATGTCCCCCTTCGGAGGCATCAAGGACAGCGGTAATGGGGTTAAAGAAGGTGTCATCGAGGCAATGAAGTTTTTTACTAACGTAAAAACTTACTCGCTGCCCTGGCCACGCTAGTTTTTGTGCCCCGTCCCGACCCGGGTCGGGGCACCACAAGTTCCTCCCTGGTACTGGCGGACTTTGCGAGGTCCGCATTTTTTCACAAGCGGCGTTGAGGAAAAAGCATGTCACAAATCGTCCACACGGAAGGCGAATCCAATACTTCCAGCGCGCGAAAAGCATGGATGAAGGAATCTATAGGGCCTAAATCTTCACCCTTGCTGAAACGCGACGCTAACGCGTTTCTCCACCAGTCACTGTCCTCGCCATGCGTTAGCACCATTGCCAAAGCTGAGGGGATTTGGGTCGAAGACCTGGACGGCCGCCGTTACATGGATTTCCATGGCAATTCAGTGCATCATATCGGTTACGGACATCCCCGTTTGATCACCGCGATCAAGGCGCAACTGGATGACCTGTCTTTCGCACCCCGTCGCTTCACTAATGATCCCGCGGTTGAATTGGCCGAAAAGCTCGCCGAAATCGCGCCAGACGACCTTGGGAAAATGCTGTTTACGACCGGCGGCTCTGATGCAAACGAGGTCGCTCTCAAGATAGCGCGCGCTGCCACCGGTCGGTTCAAAACAATTAGCTTCTGGGATGCCTTCCACGGTGCCGGTTTTGGCGCCGCAAGCGTCGGCGGCGAGGCGACATTTCGCAGCCATATAGCCGGCCCGCTTCTCCCGGGTGCAGAGCACGTGGCACCTTTTGCCTGTTACCGATGCCCGTACAATCACGCCGGCCCAGATACCTGTGGGTTGGCTTGTGCAAAAATGGTCGAGTTCGTTCTAGAACGCGAGGGAGACGTAGCTGCGGTCATCGCTGAGCCTATGCGCGCGGTGCCTTATGTGCCGCCACCGGGCTTCTGGAAAGCTGTGCGGGAGGCGTGTAATCGTCACGGGGCTCTCTTGATCATGGACGAGATTCCCACGGGGCTTGGAAAGACCGGCAAGATGTTTGCCTTTGAGCATGACGAGATTATCCCTGACATCGTCACCTTGGGTAAGGCACTTGGCGGAGGCATCCTGCCGATTGCAGCTTGTATCGCGCGAACCAAACTGGACGTCTGCGGAGACTTTGCCATTGGACATTATACACACGAAAAAAACCCGGTGACTGCACGCGCCGCGCTTACCACAATACAAATCATCGAAGATGAGGGGTTGGTTGACCGGGCGGCTGAGTTGGGCGAGCACGCTATGGATCGTCTGATGGGTGAGCTTCAGAATATCCCGATCGTCGGTGACATTCGCGGCCGTGGTCTGATGTTTGGTGTCGAAATTGTCGATGACCGTGCCGACAAGACACCTGGAAATGCACGAGCCGAGCGGATCTATTATGCTTGTTTGGAAGCTGGCCTAAGCTACAAAATCAGTCAGGGGTGCGTGCTTACATTGTCACCGCCGCTAACGATCACGCGCAAGGATCTCGACTGTGCAATCGACATTGTTGTCAACGCGATTAAGGACGAATGTTAATCTTTGTGGCCATACCTTTAGAGCAAAACACGCCGTTGCTCTCTCTGCTTCCAGGAAAACAGTGGTCAATGGACGTGGAGATCAATTCTCAATTATGGCGCCAAGGGCCACTGCCTACCACCAAGAAAGTGAATGCGTTTTCCCGGTGGAACAGGCGCGTCCGATTTTTTTCAGCAAACTCGGGCGCTGAGCGTTTTATCGAAATTACTCGTCCGCAAAATCACCGGGTCGGTCTCCGGTCGTTGGTTGGCAGGATTGCAGCGCACCCTGTTATTCCAAGCAAACCGTGGGAGTGAGGTAGAGCATGGCGATAGTCAGCTTTTTAATCAGCCTTGCTGGCGCGACGATGTTGCTGCTTTTTGCAGTTCGAATGGTACGCACTGGAATTGAGCGCAGCTATGGAGCGTCGTTCCAGCGCGTTTTGACGCGACAGCACAGTTACCTGCAGGCCTCACTTGTGGGTCTGATGATGGCGGTTGTACTGCAAAGTTCGGCGGCAGTGGCGCTGTTGACCTCTGGGTTTGCTGCCAGTGGAATGTTGAGTTTTCCTGCCGGTCTGGCGATTGTGCTCGGAGGCGATCTAGGTTCAGCACTGATCATCCAGATTCTTACGTTCCGGTTGGACTGGCTTATTCCAATGCTGCTGGCGATTGGAGGCTATCTATTCGTCAAGACCGAAGCCAAAAAAGCCCGACAACTAGGGCGCATTCTGATGGGCGTTGCCTTTATCCTGATCTCACTTCGGTTCCTTCGTGAGGCGATGGACCCAATTCGGGACAGTGCATTTTTACCCGCAGTCGCGGATTACTTGTCGCGCGACTATATCACTGCATTTCTTGTCGGGAGTGCCTTAGCCTTCGTCATGCATTCCTCGGTTGCGGCCATCCTTATGTGTGTGACACTTGTGCAAATTGGAGCGATCCCATTTGCCGCCGGAATGTCTTTGGTTTTTGGTGCGAACTTTGGCTCGGCCTTCATTCCGGTATGGCTAACCCGAGGAATGCCAGTGACTGCCCGACGAATACCCTATGCAAATTTGGCGCTGCGAGGCAGTTGGGCGTTGGCTAGTTTGTTTGCAGCAAATTTTGCCCTACGAACCGGGCTTTTGGGCGACCCGCAAGGGGGGCAAATGCTAGTCAACGTGCATCTTGCTTTCAACCTGTCGCTTTTGGTTTTAGCCCTTCCGTTTTGTGGACACTGGCAGAACTTGCTCGAAAGGCTCTTGCCAGACCAGCAGAAAGTACAGAAGTCGCAACCCGCACAACCGGTCAGCGCATTGGACATGGAAGACGTGGCAAATCCCAATCAGGCCTTGCCGAGCCTCAAGCGTGAGCTGCTGCGGATGAGCGATCTTCTCGAAACCATGTTCCGTCCTGCTCTTGAACTTTACCGCAGCGGAGACAAAGAACAGATCCGGTCAGTTCAGGCCATTGACGAGGACGTAAACCGGTGCCTCTCGGGTATTCGAGCCTTCGTCGCCGCGATACCCCCTGAGCTATATGAAAAACACGATGCTAAAACCGCGCGCGACCTTATGGAGTTTGCGATCAGGCTTGAAACGGCGGGTGACGTTGTTGCCAAACGCCTGACTGTATTGGCCGGTGAAATGCGGGCCAAAGGCTCAAGCTTTTCGCAAGATGGCTGGTCCGAACTTGTTCAGATGCATGAAGGTATTCTTGCAAACATGAAACTGGCATCAAATGTACTTGTTTCAGACGATCTGGAAAGCGCCCGGCTTCTCAGCCTTGAGAAAACCGAAATCAAACGCGTGGAACGTGAAAGCCGCAAGCGTCACCTGCGCCGGTTGCAGCATGGAACAACGGAAAGCTTCGAAACCAGTGATATTCATCTAGAGACATTGCGGGCTTTCCGGGAGTTCAACAGTCATATTGCATCGATTGCTTACCCGGTCCTATACCAGAACGGTCAACTTCTCGAGACACGATTGATCAACGAAATTGCTGAATAGGCCCGAGCCGGTCTCAATGCGAAGACAAGAAAAGAGCGAGAACAAAGGCGACTGGAAACACCGAAGTGAGTTCGTTCTCGAAATCAAATTTTGAAATTGTTCAGTGTCTTCCAAAACCTGAGCCCAGCACTGCGCAGTGCACAAGGGTCTAAGTAACCGGATTGAAGGATCCCACCAATCAACCCGAAAACGCGAAAAGATCATCGGTCCCGACAAGTCACTCTGGCAGACTCAGAGATTTCTGGTTGCCCATGACCAGTTCACCATCAGCTCCCGTCTCCCCGCTATCAACTTACTTCAGCTTTATACCACCATGCCCGATCAGATGCCTTCCAGTTTTGGATCAGCTATGCCCGCGAAATGTCCTCCTGACGACATAGGCGCCGACGTTCTTCAATCTTGCTCAAGCAAGTTGGCAATCCCGGCAGAGTTCTTAGGTATTGGGTATTCCGTTCTAGTACCATTCATCCGGCATTCGCGCTTTGCGTTCTGACACGAAGTCTTCAAGCGCGGCTTGTATGCCGGGTTTCATTTCAGGACGCTGGTAATCGTTCAACATCTGATGCCACCGCGCGGTGGCGCGTTGATCTGACGTGAGAGCACCATTTTCAGACCAGGTTTCGAATGGCCCTGCGTCAGAAATTTGTGGCTCATAATTTGCTGCCGCATAGTGGCGCAGCGTGTGTTTGGTCGACAGGAAATTTTCGCCCGGGCCCGTTTCAAAATAGGCATCACGGCCAAATGCCTCCTCATTCGTTTGGAAGCCCTGCAGCAGTTTCTGCATCGCGCCACAGTGGTCGAGATCCATGATGAATTTCTCGTAGGACATCACAAGCCCACCTTCGAGCCAGCCTGCCGCATGCCAGACCTGATGGGCTCCGGACAAAAGCGTGGACCACATGGCACCGGTGCTGTCCTGCATCGCTTGCCCATCTGGCGCATTTGAGGCGGTGATCTGTCCGCCACCGGACCGCACAGGTACGCCAAGCCTTCGTCCCAATTGTGTCAGCGCCATCGTGGTCATGTTCGCCTCGGGCGATCCAAAGGTTAGAGCGCCCGTGCGCAAGTTCATTGTGGAGTGGAACGAGCCGAACACCACCGGACAACCGGGGCGCACCAGTTGCGCAAGCGCAATGCCAACCATCGCTTCTGCCAGAGTTTGCGCCGCTACCGCCGCCGGCGAAAGCGGCCCCATGGCACCCGCGAAAATCGCTGGGGAGACGCAGACACATTGGCCTGCCTCCGCATAGATACGCAGAGCCGACGACATGGTATCATCATAAACCAGCGGCGAATTGACGTTGATATTTGCCTGCATCACCGCGTGACACTTCATGAAGCCGCGCCCAAAGACTAAGCGTGCCATCTCGATACTATCCCGCGCACGCTCGGGTGCTGTGACAGATCCCATAAATGGTTTGGTCGACAGCGTCAGATGCGCCAGCATCATGTCCAGATGTCGTTTGTTCACCGGTATATCTGTCGGCTCGACAACCGTGCCGCCGGAATGGTGCAGGGCAGCCGCACTGTAGGCCAGTTTGACGAAATTGCGGAAATCCTTCAGCGTCGAATATCGTCGGCCCGTCACCAGATCGCTGACAAAGGGAGAGCCGTATCCCGGCATCAGCACAACGTTGTCACCGCCAAGTGTCACCGTTCTGACCGGGTCTCGGCCATGCAACTGAAATTCACTTGGGGCCGTAGCGCAAAGCGCACGGACATGACCCGATTCAAACCGCACGCGATCGCCATCGATGCGGGCACCCGTTTGGGCGAAGTGATCCAGTGCCGTTCGATCCCCCCGAAACTCGACGCCAATATTGCTTAGAATCCAATCGGCTTGATCTTCGATCCGGGTCAGGGCCGTTTCACTTAGTAGATTGTATGCAGGTATCCTGCGACCTGTGAACGGTGTGTTCTCAGGAGGGGCAATACTACGGGCCAAGCGGCGCCTGCGCGCGCGGCCGCGGTGCCCCGCCGGTGTCGGTGTTTTTGCTTTTGCGTTCAACAAGTCCAACTTCATTTCATCGCTCCACGAGCTTGAATGCGGTTGTCGACCTTAAAAACATGTTTGAAAATCGAAAAAAACTACTCTTAGCGTTTAGAAAATTTGTACACTAAGAATATGAGTACCCGATTTCATCACCATGACTTACTCAGGCTATTTGCCGAGATTGCTCGTTATTCCAGCTTCTCGACGGCAGCATCGGCGCTCAACATGACAAAGGGCGCCATCAGCTATCAGATCAAAACGCTTGAAGCCGATCTTGGGGTGATCCTGTTCCAGCGCACATCGCGTGGTGTCACACTCACTGGTGAAGGATTAAAACTGCTCGCGATCTGCCAGACCCGATATGAAGAAATCGAAGCTGAAATTTATGCATTAAAGGGGATTTCAACGCGTTCTCTAACCGTTGGGATCTCGACCTATTTCGCTGCGCGCTGGCTGTCGCCACGCCTGATGTCATTCATGCAAAGCCACCCGGACGTACAGATTCGCATTCAACCGATGATCGAGTTTTCAGAAGCTGAGATGCAGGATGTGGATCTTGCAATCAGGTGGGGTAACGGGAATTGGATCGGCGGCACCGTTACTCCATTCATGCCCATGCCGCCCTATCCTGTGGGTGACCGGGCGGCAGCTGACCTAGTGATAGAGTTAGGAATGAAAGAGGCAATATCGCATCTTACGCTGCTGAGAGATCGTGATGACAGCAACGCCTGGTCTGATTGGCTGAACGTCGCAAAGCTTCCCCGACAATCAAGGAGAGATGCGCTAATCGTTCCTGACCCAAATGTCCGGGCGCAAGCAGTCATCGACGGACAGGGAATAGCTTTGATGGATGATCTGGTTCGGGACGATCTAAATGCTGAAAGACTGTTTCGGTTGTCGGAAACCGATCTGCCCGACTATGGGTATTTTTTGGTTCAACCGCATAGCTCCGCTCCAACCGGCGCAGTACAGTCCTTCTCGGACTGGATTCTGGGTCAATCGTAGCAGTCATTCCCCTTGAGTATCCTCAGAGCCGTTATTATACAGCATATAAATAAATCACAGGGACCCAGAAGATGCCGACAGGACATATCATGATGGCAATGAGCCTAGACGGTTTTGTCGCAAGGCCAGATCACAGGCTGGATTGGTTGGAAAAGCAACCCACTGCCGACGAAGATCACGGGTTCGCCGCGTTTCAGAGTAGCGTCGACGTGATCGTGATGGGGTCCGGATCGTACCGGACAGTTCTGGGATTTGGGGAGTGGCCTTACACGAAACCGGTGGTGGTTCTCAGTCGCTCAATGAAACCCTCAGGCATTCCAGATGAACTGCGCGATAGAGTTGAAGTTTCAGACAAAACACCCACTGATTTGATGGAGGATTTTGGCGCGCGTGGTTACAATCGAGTTTATGTGGATGGCGGTGCAATCATCCAATCCTTCCTCAAAGCCGGGCTGATTGAGGACATGCAGATTACCTTGGTTCCCATTCTGATCGGTGAAGGCATTCGGATCTTTGGTAAAACAGAAGGTGACGTTGATCTGGAATTGGTTTCGGTTAGCAGCTTTTCCTCCGGTCTGGTAGATCTCGATTACAGACTGAAAACCAGGTGACGAAAGCTTCTCCACCAGGGCGACCGTCAAAGGCTGCACAGCGCCTTTCGAAGCAAGTGATCCTGCAGGCCGCATTGCCGATCGCCCAAAGCAAAGGTGTTGATGCGCTATCGTTTCGCATACTTGCCGATCAGCTTGACGTCACTCCGATGGCCGTGACCTATCACGCAGGTAGCAAGAAGCAACTATTGTCCGATCTGGTGGAACTTGCCTTTGCAGGCGTCTTGGATGGAGTGAATGGTGGCAACCCGGTCAAACGCGCACGCTGCATTATGGCGACTTACTATGGTTGCGCTTTGAAGAACGCCAATCTACTCCGTGCAATCCTAGACGATGTAACACTCATGAGCGCGGACCTCATGAACGTGGCCGAGGAATTAAAAGTCAGCACGGACCAACTCGAAAACAGCGATGGCGGTGATGTTCTTGTTCACGTGCTGATCGACTATGCACATGGGTTTGTGCTCTCAGCCTCGAGCGGAGAAGACAGCCCCCTGACAATAGACGATTTTCTGCGTGGGGTTGACTGGATTCTTTCTCAAGCGGCGGGTGACCTCGCCGCGACGTGATATGAGAAACATGCCCATCAGAGGGTGTCCTCAAGCAATGAGCAGTTTGCGTCATTCAATTCTGACCCTAACGTCAAGTAGTTCTGCCCCAAGGCTACTAACTTTCATCGAAGCTAAGGCTTACCCGCATCCTTCTCTGGCATGACTTGGACATAGAGCGTCCAATTGGGAAAATCACCGTCTTCGATAGCGTCGAAAAGATCACGCTGATGGCTTTCACGGTCACCAGAGATGATCTGCGCGGCTTCCTCATCAGTGAGGTTTTTGATCCCTTGCTGGGTTTTGAAATGGAACTTGACCCAGAAACGTTCGTTATCCGAGTTGATAAAGCTGAATGTGTGGCTGCCAAAGCCGTGCATGTGTCGGTAGGTTGCAGGAAGCCCCCTATCAGACATGACAATCGTCACCTGAAGCAAAGCTTCGGGAAGGCTAGTCCAGAAGTCCCAATTGTTTTCCGCACTGCGCATGTTCGTTCGCGGATCACGTTTGACGGCATGATTAAGATCGGGAAACTTCAGCGGATCGTGAAGGAAAAACACAGGGGTATTGTTCCCAACTAGATCCCAATTGCCCTCTTCAGTGTAGAACTTTACCGCAAAGCCTCGGATGTCCCGTTCCGCATCCGCTGCGCCGCGTTCTCCTGCAACGGTCGAGAAGCGCAGGAAGAGATCCGTTTTCTTGCCAACATCAGAGAACAATTTGGCGCGTGTATAGCGGGTGATGTCGTGGGTCACTGTGAATGTACCGTACGGCATGTGGCCACGGTCGCAATGTGCCAACCGCAACAATTACGCCGACAATCGTCATTGCCCAGATCAAGCCCGAACGTTTCGAGTTGGCCTTGGGTCCGGGTTCCGGCCCATCAGAAGCCCGCACGGCCAACCAGAAGACAAGTGACAGCACTGCCATCAGGATCAGCGAGATCAATAACACAACGGGCTGCATGAGCCATCCCCTTTATTAAGCATTCTAAATGCCTATTATAAGGGTAAAAAAGATGTCAATAAAATAGGCATTTTCAAAGCCTATTTTTTATGGGAAGAATAACTATGCAAATTACCAAGTTCTCCGACTATGCCCTGCGCATCCTGATCCATCTTGCCACCCATGAAGAAGGGTTGATGTCGACGCGTGAGATCGCGGCTATGCAAAACTTGCCCTTTAATCACCTGGCCAAGATCTCGCAGTGGCTTACACACGAGGGCTATGTAGAATCCACGCGTGGGCGCAACGGTGGCATGCGTATGGCCCTACCTCCCAATGCGATATCGATTGGCGGCCTACTACGAAAATCCGAACGCGGCACACCTTTGGTGGAATGCATGAAGGAAGACGGCGGCTGTTGTGTAATGACGCCCGCTTGTGGATTGTTGCCAATTCTGAACGAAGCTCAGGAGGCGTTTTTTGCTGCCTTGGACACCAAGACTTTACAGGACGTATTGGAAGGAAACCGTGGCATGAAAAACCTGATCCGAGCGTTGGAAGTCAGTCATGCGCTGGCATCAAGCGATTAATACGCAAACTGTAGTCCTATAATAATTTGATTGTTACTTGGCCGCGCCAGGCACAGCCTTTGCAATCGCCTGTCCTTCCCATGCCTCGAAAGCCATGGAAAGGTGCCATGCCTTGAACCCGATGTAGCCGACCAGAAGGACCAGTATCATCAGATACATTGCCCTTCGGAATCGTGGATTTTCTTCAACTTGGTGCATCTTCTGCATTCCACAGTAGATACAACGTGAGCATTCGAATCTGGGCGTCGCTCAGACGTCCTTCCCACGCAGGCATCACACCTTGCCGACCGTGATAAATGCTATGGTAAATCTCATCCCGGTCGCCTCCATAGATCCAGCGTTCATCACCCAGATCGGGCGCGCCGATTTCATAGCCCCCGCGCCCGTCATCGCCATGACAGGCCGCACAGTTTTCTTCGAAGATCAATCTACCGGCGCCAGCCGCCGTCGCATCATGCTGCTTTCCAGAGAGGGCCAAGACAAATTCTGTAACCTCTTCAACCTGCTGCTTTTCGATCATGCCGTCTGCGCCAAACGCCAGCATCTGTGCAATACGTGTATCGTCATGCTGCGCATTGATCCCATAGCGTATGGTCGCCTCAACCTCTTCCGGTGCGCCTGACCACAGCCAATGTACGTCTACCAGATTGGGAAAACCAGGCTGCCCTTTCAGATCATTCCGGTGACAAGCGGCACAATTGTCAGCGTAAAGCTTGGAAATCGACGCGCTATACCTTGCCTCCAGTGTTGGGTCTGCGGCCAGTTCTTCGAGATCCTGTGACGCAAAAGGCGCAAATGTCATTTCACGATCAGCATTCGCTTGCTGAAGTTCTGCAACAACCTCTGATCGGGATGAATACCCCAACAGCCCTTTTGCATAGTCGCGCGCACCTGGGAAGGATGGGTAGAACACCCAAAACAGTGCTGCGATGATGATACTGATCCACAAAGCCCATCGGGCCGCCCAGGGAACAGGTGTGTCCAACTCTTTGATACCGTCCCACTCGTGGCCGGTCAGATCAGTACCGGAAACCGGATCCTTTCCCTTTAGCGCCACGGCTGATCCTCCTGATGGTCCAGCGGAGATTGCGCAGCGTCATCGTAGACTTTTCGCCGTGAGGGCCAGTAGGTCCAGACAACTGCGGCAAGGAAGACGACCAGCAGGTAGATTGCACCCCAGGTCTTGGAGAAGACAAGAACGGTATCATGTGTCATCGATTAATCTCCTCGTGATCTACCGAATCCAGATCGGCCAATGTGCCAAGAACCTGCAGATAGGCCACAAGGGCATCCATTTCCGTCAACTCACTCGGGTGCCCGTCGTAATCCCTGACCTGAACGTTTTCACCGTAACTTTCTTGCAGTTCACCTTCATAATATTGCTCGGCATCTGCTTGCCATGCAGCATCCTTTTCCGCATTTTCGATCTGAGCATCTGTGTAAGGCACCCCGGCGCGGCTAAGGGCTCTTAAAGAGGCAGGCAGGTGGCCTGTTTCCAGCCGCGCGTCAGACAAAAACGCATAACCAGGCATGATCGAGCCTTCCACCAGCTCTCGCGGCGCTTCCAGATGCGCCACATGCCATGCGTCAGAGTATTTACCGCCAACTCGCGCCAAGTCCGGCCCTGTACGTTTCGAGCCCCATTGGAAAGGGTGGTCATACATGCTTTCGGCGGCCAGGCTGTAGTGCCCATAGCGTTCGATGTCCGACCGTAGGGTGCGGATCATTTGACTGTGGCAGGCATAGCAGCCCTCGCGCACATAAATATCGCGCCCGGCTAGTTCCAGCGGAGTGTAGGGCCGCATGCCGTCGACTTCTTCCACCGTGTTTTCGATGGTGAACAAAGGGGCGATTTCAACAATGCCACCGATTGATGCAACCAGCAGGATGGCCATGGCAAAGCCAAGTGAGTGGCGTTCGAGCTTTTGGTGTTGTGTACTCATGGGCTGCTACTCCGCCGGCTGGACCAAAGGTCCGGATTGCCTGGTCTCGGTTTGCCGCGGCCCACTGACCGTCATGTAGATGTTGTATGCACCGATGCACGCTCCGATCAGATACAGCAGCCCCCCGATCGCACGGGCGACATAGTAAGGATGCATTGCGATCACACTGTCGAGGAAGGAATAAAGAAACGCACCATCCGCATCATAGGTCTGCCACATCAGCGATTGTGTGATGCCACTGTTCCACATTGCGCCGACGTAAATCAGCGTCCCGCTCAGGGCGAGCCAGAAGTGCCATGCCTCCAGCCGCAATGAATACACGCCATCTCGTTTCCAAATCCAGGGCACCATTTTATACATGGCACCAAAGGTGATGAAGGCGACCCAGCCCAACGCCCCCGCATGTACATGGCCGACGGTCCAATCCGTGTAGTGGCTCAGCGAATTGACCGGACGGATCGCCATGAACGACCCTTCGAATGTCGACAGTCCGTAGAACAGAATCGCGACCATCATAAACCGGACCGCTGGATCCGTCCGGACCTTATCCCAAGCCCCGTTGATCGTAAGGATTCCGTTGAACACAGAGGCCCAGCTGGGGACCAGCAGGATGATCGACATGGTCATGCCAAGGTACTGAACCCAGTCCGGTAGCGCCGTGTAGTGAAGGTGATGTGAGCCAGCCCAAAGATACAGGAAGGTGATCCCCCAGAAGCCAACAATTGACATTCGGTAAGAGTAGATTGGCCGGTTCACAGCTTTGGGCAAGAAGTAATACAGCATCCCTAGGAACCCGGCGGTCAGCAGGAAGCCAACAGCATTGTGCCCATACCACCATTGCGTCATTGCATCCTGTGTGCCGGAAAACAGCGAGTAGCTTTTGGGATAGGCAATGGAAACCGGAACCGAGAGGTTGTTCACCGTATGCAGCATCGCGATGACGACGATGAAGGCCAGATAGTACCAGTTAGCCACATATATATGCGGTTCGGCCCGGCGAGAGAGCGTCTTTAGGTACAGACCTAGATAACCAACCCAGACGATCAGCAAAACCAGATCCATATACCATTCCGGTTCGGCATATTCCTTCGATTGGGTGATCCCCAAGGGGTAGCCGGTCGCCGCAAGGACCATGAACAGATTGTACCCCCAGAACACCATCCAGGGCAGCGATTCACTGGCCAATCTGGCGCGCGAGGTACGTTGGACCACATAAAACGACGTCGCGATTAACGCGTTGCCACCAAAACCAAAAATCACGGCAGATGTATGAACCGGGCGCAACCGGCCGAAGTTCGACCAGAACATATCACCGTTCAGTGCTGGAAACGCCAACTGCCAGGCGAGGATATCGCCAACCGTGAACCCTATGATTGCCCAAATCAGCGCGGCGATGACACCAAACCGAATGACCTTGTCATTGTATTCTAAAGGGATGTCCTTTGGGGCCTCGCTCAAACGGTTGATCATCCACATCAACCCCCAACCAGCGGCTATTGCGATCAACCAACCGTGCAGCACGTAGGCGGTAGGAACCCCCCAGCCAAGTATGGCTACGCCACCGACAAAGATCAAAGCAAGGGCACACAGGACGGCAGCATCCTCAAGAAAACTCTCACGCTGCATCGGGCGCCTCGTGCCGGTGGAAGCGTACTTCAAACTCAACTTCGCCAATCGGGTTCACCGAATGAGTTTCCTGTGGCGCGAACACAGCAGTGGCCCCAACGCCCAGAACCAGATCACCCTTGTCATCCCGGCTCAGTAGAAGTTGCCCATGTTGCACAGCCAATTGACCCCAAACACCCGCTTTGGTGCTGTGATCTTTGCGCAGCTTTTCTGGCAATGTCTCATGCGTGAACCGCGAGGTCGCATAGTGCACCACGCCTTTTGGAAGCGCTTCGGTCATTTATGCATCTCCATGAAAAAGCTCGGCATAAGCATGCCAGGTCGCGTACCCGAGCAATGGGAACACCACGACCAAACCCAGTAGCCCGGACAGTATTCCAACCAAAGTCAAAAGAGTGATGATGGCTCCCCAGCACAAGCAAAGCTTGAAGTTGTGAGTGGTGGCGTTGAAACTGAGCCCCATAGCCGAGAAGCCATCGATCTTGCGGTCGATCAGCATTGGCAATGAAAACGCTGACACCGCAAACCCTAATGCCGCAAACAGCCCGCCAACCAATGATCCTGCGATTAACAGCGCCCATCCTGATGGCGTAGTAATCAGCAAAAGCAGCGTATCTGCGAAGCTTGAGAATGGGCGCAGCCCGTAGACTATGGCGAACATAACTGTGGCCGCGCGAATCCAGATGAGAGCAAAAACCATCAGTATGACGCCCACCAACGTAATCTGACCCGTGGCCGCTCTGAGCCCTGTTTTACCGCTTGCTACGGAATAAAGACCAATCGTTGCAAGTGGTCCGACCAAAACGCCGCCAGCTAGCAAAGGCAACAAAACCCAACCGAGATCGTTGAGCATCAGGGCCGCAACGCAAATCCACCCCAGAACTACGAGTGAACCACTGTAAAGCAAGGAATATCCCGGGTTGCGTTTCACGTCGCCCCAGCCCGCCTGCAGCCAACGTTTGACAACGCGTGCCGGAGGATCAGAGATGACCTGAGCTTTGGTATAGACAGAGACCGTCATGACAACACCGGTGGAGTGTCAGCCTCACGACGAAAGTTCTCAATTCCGAATGACAAGCCCTTACCGATCCTGCTGGCCAAATGAGAGAACGCTTCGGCGGTTGCAGGTTTAAGGGCTTTTTTTGCGGTGTCTTCGAACAGGTCGAGCCACAGGCGAAAATGTTCTGGCAGGATTTCAGAGTTCGCCAGGTGAACCTGCATCGGGTTACCCGAATAGCCTGCCTCTCGTAGAATGGCGCCGCGCCAAAAGGCTGCGATCTTTTCTTCGTGTTCCGGCCAATCTTCGATTGCCCTGTCAAATACCGGCCCCAGATCAGGATGCACTCTGATGCGCGCATAGAACTGGTTGACCAAAGTCGCGATTTCATCCGCTGTGATGTCAAACATATGTGGCCGAATTGGCATGGTACGAGTCATCGGATCTACCTTAACGATACGCCTCACTATCTGTGTGTTATAATAGGCATTGTCAATACCTATTATAACGTGAATGGTGTGATCAACATCAAGGGGAAAGGCGCGTGGGTCTATCTTTACTCAGCCGTCGACAACCACGGCAAAACGCTCGACGGAATAGAAGTGGTGCACATAATCCGCAAAGGGCAAATCACGCCCGGTGTCTGTCCGTTTCGGCAATTTACGGAGCTGGCGGCTTAGTCCGCCGGTGCAAAGATATCACTGTGGCAAGTTAAAACTTCGCAACAGATCCCGTCCGGTTTATTGCGCCGATGATAATGTGATCTGCCGACGGAAGCCGGCAGGTGAGAGGCCAATTTCCCTCTTGAAAACGCGTGCAAAAGCAGAATCCGATGCGTATCCAGCGCGTTCTGCCGCATCCGAAACAGAACTTGATGGGTCAGTAAGACAGCGTTTCGCGATCTCCAGCCGCCAAGCTGTTACGTATTGCATTGGCGACATCGCCATCTTTTTCTGAAACTGAACCGCAAAGTTTGTTCGTGACATGCCTGCAATGCGCGCCATTGTTTCTATCGTCCAGGATGCGCTTGGATCCTTGTGAAACGCGTCAAGAGCCCGAGCCAGATGGTGATCAGAGAATCCGTTCAAGCCCCACCTCGAGGATTCGTCACTTTCCACAAACGAACGTATTGCCTGCGCAAGAATGGCTTCTGACATCTTCAAAGCAATGAGATCGCCACCGAGGCGAAGACCCCCGGCCTCATCTCCGATCATGCGCAGTGTCGCCTCCATCCATTTTCCAGCGGATTCCCCGTAATTCCTTAGGTGAATGATCGGTGGAAGGCGTTCCAACAGTATGTGTTTTGCATGAGGGTCGAATGAAAAATGGCCGCAGATAAGTTGCGTGTCACGTTCATCGCCGTCGCCGCCGTAAACCAGAACCCCAGTTCCAGTGTATCCCGACCGCTCGATTACCGTGTCCAGCGGCAAAACTGCATCTCTTGTTTCAGCCGCGCAGTACAACTTGTGTGACGCGCCATGCGGAACAATCAACAGATCGCCCTGCTCCAGCGCCACCACTTTTTCATATCCTTCAACTTCGATCAGGCAATTGCCCCTATGAGCAAAATGAAATCGGGCGACGTTATTGAACTTGGGAACTTCAATCCCCCAAGGGGTGGTCAACGAAGTTCGAAAATAGAGCGCGCCTTGAACAGACAGTTTCGTAAGGATATCGCTAAGCAAATCAAGCATGCATTTTCATGGCATTATTTGGCGTTTTTGTACAGCAGCTTGAACGATCTGCACAGAAAATCGAACGTTCCCGCATATATCTCACTTCCCGGTTCGGATTACTCCTATTGCCATCGTAACACTCAGTGGAGTCTCCAAAATGAAGAAACTGATTTCCGCATTTGCTGTGGCACTTTCCATGACTGGCGCTCAAGCCTCTGCGCAGGACGTCGCCGAGATGAGCGATCTCGAATACGCTCACATTGCCTATACGGCCGACAACATCGACATTCGGTATGCCTATCTGGCGCTGGCTTTGTCGTCGAACCCCGACATCCATGAATTCGCAAACACGATGATCCGCGACCATACTGCCGTGAACGAAGCGGCCTTGGGCCTGCTCGAAAAACTGGGCGTGTCAGCGCAGGACAATGCGTTCAGCCAAACGCTGAATGCCAATGCCGAAGAGATCATCGATGGCTTCGTCAAGCTGCGTGGAGCAGAGTTTGATGCCGCTTATGCAGCCAATGAATTGGCCTATCACCAGGCGGTGAATGATCTGGTGGAGAACACAATGATCCCCAATATCGACAATGCCGAGGTGAAGGCTCTGTTCGAGCAGGGACTTGAGATCTTTAAAGCCCATGAAGGCCACGCCGAAATGATGGTCGAGGCACTGCAGTGATGGAAAAAGCCCATTCACGCCGTCGCGTAATGGTTGGAGCGGTCGCATCGGCGGCCGTTCTCGCTTTAACCCGAACGCGGGCCCGGGCGGCAGAACCAGTAGTCCACGAAGTCAGCATCAAAGCATTCGCATTCACGCCAAAGCTTCTGAACGTGTCTGTTGGTGATACCATTCAATGGACCAATGAAGATCTGGCGCCACATACGGCCACGGCAGATGAGTTCGGATGGGACACTGGGGAGATCCCAAACGGTGTCAGCGCCAAAGTTGAGGTTACTAAACGTATGGAAACAAAATATTTCTGTGCGTTTCATCCACATATGAAGGGAACAATAGTGATCATGTGATTTGACTCATTGGATCGACTGAACGAAAGCGGACTATGATGCAGGTCGCAGCATATGGAATTTGGGCTTCGCGCCTTCCAGCTTCTGTTGGGGCACACAAAGATGGACAGCACGGTCAGGTATCTTGGTGTTGAACTTGAAGATGCCTTGGCCATCTCCGAAGCCATTGAAATATAATATCTCTGGGCCGCTCTCGCAGGCAGCCCGATGCGGACCGTCATCGCAACTTCAAGTGCTGCGATGCAGCGTTCTCAAAATCCGGCAATGGTCACGAGCAATATGCGACTTCACTGCACGGAAGTGAATGAGTGCTTTAATTGGCATATTCTTTCGACAGAAACTCGGGCGACTCGAAGAAAGTGGATTTCTGTCTGGCAAACACTGTTTTGTGTTCTGACACCCCATCCACTAGGGATGGTTTTGCATTTAGCAGGAAGTGAGCCGACCTATGCATAACATCATTGCACGAAGAAACTTCGCCGTTGCGGTAGCAGAAGAGGCAGGCGCGCTTGCACTAGAGTATTTTGCTTCCAGAGATACCTTGGTCATTGATCAAAAAGGCGCGCAAGACTGGGTCAGCGAGGCGGATCGCAACGTCGAGACCTTCATTCGCCAAAAGATTGTGAACTCTTTTCCCGATGATGGGATTTATGGCGAAGAACACGCGGAAAAAGCTGGCTCCAGCGGTTTTGACTGGGTGATCGATCCGATTGATGGGACAACGAACTTCGTCAATGGCATTCCGGCCTGGACGATTGTCTTAGCGGGCGTTTCGGACAGTCAGACGCAGGTCGGTGTGATTTTCGAGCCAAACGTTGGTGAAACTTACGTGGCGGTCCGAGGCGAAGGTGCCACTTTGAATGGACACGCCATGCAGGTTGCCTCAAGCGTGGAACTTGCAAGTGGAACCGTCTCAATTGGCTATTCGAACCGGGTCGAAGCATCAAAGGTCATTCCGGTGATTGCGGCCCTTATCGAACGCGGCGCTCTCTATCATCGCAATGCAAGCGGTGCGCTTTCGCTGGCCTATGTCGCGGCGGGACGTCTATTGGGGTACATTGAAGAGCACATGAACGCCTGGGATTGCCTCGCCGGTCAGTTGATGATCGCCGAAGCAGGTGGCGAGATCGAGGATCAAGACGCCGACGGGATGATCCGGGACGGTGGTCGCGTGATCGCTGGCACACCGGCCGTGTTCGGGACCTTGAAAATGATCTGCGACGACGCTTGGAACGAATGACGTCGTTCAGGTAATCGGGCTCGACCCGAATTCAGGTTGAAGAGTTTTAATATCCGCGCGCCAGAAGTGGCCCTGCCCAGGTTGCACAAACAGCCGATCGATTTTCTTCTCTGCAAGATGGCATCAAAGCAGTGTTCCGACCGCGCCGTGGTTTAAAATGGCCAAGTCTCTTCTGTCGTGGTTTTTGACGATTGACAGGACTGTTCGAACGATACGCAGTTGCGCAGCATGGGCTGTTTCCCAACTGCAGAAGCTGGACTTGGGTGCCTTGAAGAAGGTGTAAGCAGCGGACCTTGAATATCGAGGGAGGAAGGAACCCGGTAGTGCTTCGGTCGTTCTCTCCCAACCCAGGTTCGGAATTCGTGACCAGCCCCAAAGGCTTTGCAAGGATAGCGTCTGTTTCGGACGCTTTTCGCTCGGTTCTGGACCAGATATCTGTCGCGCTAGACATGGTCTTACTTTGTGAAAATGTGTCGGCTCGGGCGCGGCCAATTTCACTCAAACCCTATTCGGTGACTGATTTCTCTGGCTCAAGGACGACCTCCGGGTGAGAGACGACTAAAAGTTTACCTACGTCACCCTTCCGGCAACAGAACAGGGCCACGTTCGGCAAAAGACATTTTGACTTCCGAGCCGATTTCCAGTGGCTCGTCCACGTCGTCCTGCACAGCAAATACCTGCCCGAAGGCACCGGCCAGAGTGTACTCCATCCGCACGCCAACATAGGTCGCCTTGGCAACTTTGGCCGGGATGCCGATATCAGATCCAATCAATATCCGTGACGGGCGCACGGCCAGCGTTGCGGGACCAGGCGTTAGGCCACGAGAGGGGAGCGTGTGTTGATAGCCCTCGATTTCGATCGTGGCTAAATCGCCATTAACGGAAAGAATAGTGCAACTGATCAGGTTAGCCTCACCAATGAAATCGGCCACGAACCGGTCAACCGGCGCATCATATAGTTTACGCGGCGTGCCGATCTGTGCGATGGCAGCGTTGCGCATGACGACAATCTCATCTGAAACGGCAAGGGCTTCTTCCTGATCGTGAGTCACATAGACGACGGTCAAACCGAGATCTTGCTGAATGGCGCGGATATCTTCGCGCACCTGGCGGCGCAGTTTAGCATCGAGGTTTGAGAGAGGTTCGTCAAAGAGCAAAACCTGTGGCTCCAAAACCAATGCACGAGCGACAGCAACACGCTGTTGCTGCCCGCCGGAAAGTTCGCTTGGCAAACGGTTGTCGAAGCCCTTCAGGCCAACCAAGTCTAACCCATGCAGCGCGCGCGATCGGGACTCGCGCTTGTCGAAGCCGGAAAAGGTCAACCCATACATGACGTTTTCCAGCACGCTCATATGAGGAAAAAGCGCGTAGGATTGGAAGACCATCGACACGTCACGGTCGGTAGCGGGTAATTTGGTCACGTCTCGGTCGCCGATCAGAATTCGGCCCGAGGTCGCCATTTCCAGACCTGCGATCATGCGCAACGTCGTCGTTTTGCCGCAACCAGAAGGGCCCAAAAGCGTCACCAACTTGCCGGCCTGGACGTGTAGATCGATGCTGTCGACAGCCACCACATCCCTGCCGAACACTTTCGAAACCCCCTCGAAACGAACAGGCGCGGCTTTACTTGCTATAGTCGTTTCGGTCATGTCGTTTTCTCTGTCCCGAGTTGTGTACGTCGCCCGATCTGAACACGGCCCACGAGGATTTGTAACATCCCGACTGCAGCCAACATCACGAAGATCAGCGTTGTGGAATATGCGATTGCAAGACCGTAATCGTTGTTTTCGACCCGACCGATAATGTAGCTGGTAGCCATGTCATACTCTGCTGAAACAAGGAATATCACCGCCGAAATCGCCGTCATGGCCCGGACAAAACTGTAAACCAGCGCAGCTAGGATAGCGGGCCGTAAAAGAGGAAGAATTACCCGCCTGAAAGTCTGCCAGGAATTTGCACCGAGCGTCAGCGAAGACTCGTCAAGCGACTTGTCTAATTGTGACATAGACGCAATACCCGCGCGAACCCCAACCGGCATATTGCGGAAGATAAAGCTGACGACAAGGATAACGCCTGTGCCAGTGATCTCGATCGGGGGCACGTTGAATGCCAGGATATAGCTTACGCCAATAACCGTGCCGGGAATGGCGAAAGAGAGCATCGTACCAAACTCAAACGCATTCTTTCCCGCAAAACTTTGCCGTGTCAGCAGATAGGCAGTGACCAACCCTACGGCGGCCGTCAACGGTGCGGCAATGGCAGCAATGGTGATTGTGGTCCAGAAGCTATCCCAGGCGGCTCCGGTCCAGCGAATACCTTCTTCTTCGAAGCGAACCGAAAAGGCTGTGACGTAGTGCTTGAACGTCAGCGAGTTATCAACGCCCCACAGTTCGACGATACTTCCATAGATGATCATCCCGTAAACCACGGCAGTGAAAACCGCCCAGGCAATTGCAATGCCCAGAACCGGTATGGCAAGGCCGCGCGGCATCAAGGGGTGCACACCCGCGTCGCCCTTGCCGGAAACTGTGGTATAACTCTTTTTCCCCAGCCACGCGCGCTGCGCATAGAAGGCGGAAAGTGTGAAGAACAGCAGCACCATGGCCAGAACAGCAGCCCGGCCCTGATCGTATTGCGCACCGACGATGGCAAAAAATATCTCAGTCGAAAGCACATCGAAGTTTCCGCCCAAGACAAGTGGGTTGCCAAAATCGGCCATGGATTCGATGAACCCAAGCAGGAAGGCATTGGCCAGGCCGGGACGCATCAGAGGCAGGGACACGGTTTTGAATGTTTGCCAACGATTGGCTCGAAGGGTTTGGGCGGCCTCTTCCATCGAAGGTGACACCCCTTCGACCACCCCGATCAAAACCAGAAAGGCGATCGGCGTAAATGCCAGAGTCTGAGCGATCAGCACCCCGGGCATACCATAAAGCCAGCGCGTAGGCTGCACACCAAAGATCTCAGCAACAAATTTGGTGACCGAACCGGAAAGCCCAAACAGCAGGATCAGTGCAAGACCAATCACGAAGGGCGGTGTGATAATCGGCAAAACTGTCAGCGCGCGCATCCCGCGTTTAAAACGAAAACCTGACCGTGTGACGACAAGTGCAAAACATAGTCCAAGTGCCGTCGTGATGAAGCCCACAAGAACTGCAAGAAACAGAGAGTTCCACGCGGCGCCGCATTTGGCACCGGCAAAACAGCCCAAGCCCCAAAGTCGGTCATCAAAGAACTTCGAGGCAAAAACCGAAACTGAATAGACACCATCTTCGGTAACGAAGGCGGCAAACAACATCTTCGCAATTGGAAAGAAAACGAAAATTGTAACAATGGTGATTACGCCACCAATAGCGCTAACGACGAAAACGTCGCCGTTGATAGCGCCGCGCGCTGCAATACCCTGAGTTAAAAGGAACAGAAACGCTGTGGCGCAGATCATCGCGCCGTATCCCATGCCGAACTGGCGGATCTTCGGTTCTCCGAACAGCACCTTCATCCATTCGAAATTGAACCCGCGAAGGCCAATTGAGAACCCTTGCGCAATCAGCCAGCCAAAACCCAAGGCACCAGCCAAAATCAGGATACGTGCATATTGTGGATCGGACTTTGGCTTGCCGAGTATCAACAAAGGCAAGGTAAGCGGGACCAAAAGCGGCGTAAGCCACAGCTTTTCGCCCTGTCCGATCAGGAAAGCAGCGGGCGCATAATCTTCATCGAACGGATATCCATCGACCAGCCATACGAATGACCAAATGCCATCCTCCACCATGAACCATGGCAGCAGACAGAAACCAACCCACCCGGCAACAATCCAGAAGATCAGAACCGGGTGGTTCGTTTTTGGTGTGGTGTCAGTCACTTACTGTGGCAGTACTGAGACCTCTTCGTCCCATTTCTGCAAGAGACGCTTGCGTTCGTCAGACGAGCCGTACTTTTTGAAGTCATAGTCAATAAGCTTGATCTGGCTCATGTCAGGTGCGCTTTCAGAGGTTTCCGCATTTTTGTTGGACGGAACCTGGAAGGCGTTAACCTCAAGCGCAAGGTTCTGGGCCTCGGGGCTGAGCGCCCAGTCATAGAACTTTTTGGCTTCTTCTTCATTTCGAGCGCCGTCAATGATCGACATCGAACCGATCTCATAGCCTGTGCCTTCGCATGGGGCCACGACCTTGACCGGAAAACCTGATACGGCCTGCTTGACCGCATCATGCATGAAGACGATACCGATGGTGTTCTCACCCCGACCGGCGGCCTTGATTGGGGCTGAACCCGACTTGGTGTACTGGTTGATGTTCGAATGTAGGCCCTTCATGAACTCAAAGCCGTCGTCTTCGCCAAATATCTGAACCATCGAGGCAAGCGTCGTATAAGCGGTGCCCGAGGAATTCGGGTTCGCCATTTGCACGTGCCCTTTATACTCGGGCTTCAGCAAGTCTTTCCAACATGCGGGCTCAGGCAGGCTGTTCGCGGCCAAGAGGTCGGAGTTGTATCCGTAGCCGAGTGCGCCTGAATAAATTCCGATGGTTTTGTTACCTGCACTTTCAGCCTGCGAGATTGCCCAGTCGTGAAGCTGGTCACGCATCGGCGACACGTATTCCATCGTCAGGCCTTCTTCGGCAGCTTGCAAATGGGGATCACCGGTACCGCCCCACCATACATCGCCTTTAGGGTTAGAACTTTCCGCGCGAATTTGTGCAAACGTCTCGCCCGAGGACTTGCGGGTCATATTGACGTCTATACCGGTGGCATCCTCGAAACTGCGCGCCATGAGTTGACACCAATCTTCCTGTGCCGAGCAGTAAAACGTCAGCTTCTCAGCTTGGGCCGCAGTTAGCGAAGCCGCAAATGCTATCAGCGATCCCGCCAGCGTCGTCGTCAGATTTTTCAATTTCTTTCCTCCCCTATGTGTCGTGCCGAAATTTTCAGCGCGATACTCGTCAATTCGTCGTTAGTGGCGGTCGCTCTAAGTCGCTAGTTGATCTAATTGCGTTGGCCAGATCAACATCCGACCAGCCTCCCAATGACAGAAGCAATCTCAACACTGTACTGTTGGTTCTGCAAGAAAATTCAACGAGCATTGGTTTTCTGCACCGGTGGGTTTTGAACCGCCAAGCCTGTTTACAGCACCAAGTTTGAGTATCGGGAGCGTATTTTGATGCCGCATTGTTTAGGCAGCCCATTGCTGAGGCGGCCGCTTCCTCCAGCGTAGAGCAAGCATCGTATTTCGAACTTAAGATCTGCTTTTCGTCTGCAAACTAGGTCTCTGTGCGAGTGCTGCGAACTTCTGCTTTCCTGAAGGTTTTTCGATGCGGGCCGAGGTACAGCTTTGCCTTCGCCGCAACTGATGAAAAATGCTCGAAGCGCAGCTCAGGCTGAACAGCAAATACGCATAGCGTCGAGAATAGCGGCGTGCATATTGCGGCCTGCGATCGCGTCACCAATTCGGGCCAGATAGAACTGGCCATCCGGCTCGTCTTCCCTGAACGGGAATGAACCATTGATCAGCGCCTTGTGATCGACCTGCCCAAGGTTTCGCGAACCTGGCTTTAGATCGTGATAGAGCGCGTCCGTCGGGACTAGACCATGTTCGACAACCACGTGGTCGACAAGACGCTTGGTGATATCACCGGTCAAGACATTGCGCAGGCTGGCGCACACCCGGTTTCCCTCTTGGCTTAGAGCACGGAGTTCGTGGAGGCAGGTAAAGGTCACCCCGTTGGCTGCCAGATCGCGCAAAGCAACGGCAGAGGTCGTTGGGCCAAGGTCATGCAGAATCGCCCGGTCGGGGGTCACAAGTTCGACGCTGTGGCCAGCGCCTGCCAACATGTCGGCCGTGACTGCCGCGGGATGGTCTCCAATCTCGTCGAACAATAGAACTTCGCCCGAGACACGCGCTTCTCCGGACAGAACCTCCCAACTGGAGAGCGCCAGATCGCCGCCTGGAATGGATACTGGCTCGGGCCATCCTCCGGTAGCAACTATGACTAAATCCGGGGCTTCTCTAAACACGTCACTGGCCTCGACAAAGGTATTCATGCGGAGATCAACACCAAGGGTGTTAACCTCGGAAATCAACCAATCGGCGACACCCCATATCTGCCTGCGTGTCCCGCCCTTGGCTGCCAAAACAAGCTGCCCCCCCAGCCGATCTGACGCCTCGAACAAAACCACATCGTGACCGCGCAAGGCACTGACCCGCGCTGCCTCCAGACCGCCAGGTCCACCGCCGACGACAACCACCTTCCTTCGGGTGCGGCTGGCAGGAATGACATGGGGTAAAGTTTGCTCCCGCCCGGTGGCGGCATTGTGTCCGCACACGGCGGGCTTGCCCTGATTGACCCGGTCCACGCAATACCCGAGGCCGACACAGGTACGGATACGATTCTCTTCCCCACGCGCCAGTTTTGCCACCAAATAAGGATCAGCCATTTGGGCGCGCGTCATGCCGACCAGATCGACATGGCCGCCTGTAACCGCGTGGCGAGCCGTTGCAATGTCTGCGATGCCGCCTGCATGTAGGATCGGCAGGTTGACGGCTTCGCGGATGCGTCCGGCCACAGTAATATGCGGAGCGGCTGGCAGCCCCATAGGACGCACCCATTCAGCAAGGCCAAGATCATCGTAGGGTGCCCCGACCAGGATGTTGAGCAGGTCGACATGGCCACTATCTTCCAGCATCCGGGCGGCGGCAATGCAGTCCTCGGCGCTCAGCCCGCCCTCAATCAACTCATCGCCGGTGATGCGCATGGACAGTATGAACTTCGGACCGACCTCGGCGCGCACCGCATCCAATACCTGCAGGGTCAGGCGCATGCGGTTCTTCAACGTGCCACCAAAGGCATCGTCGCGTTGGTTGGTGAGCGGAGACAGAAACTGGCCCAGCAAATGCGAGTGGGACAGAAGCTCGATCCCATCGAACCCGCCCTGCTGACAACGTCGCGCCGCAGCGGCATAATCGCCGATCACTCGTTCAATGTCCTCTTGTTCCATTGCTTTGGGAAAGGCGCGGTGCGCGCGTTCGCGAACGCCGGACGGGGCAATAACCGGCAACCAATGCCCATCATCCCAAGCAGTACGGCGTCCCATATGAGTGATTTGACACATGATAGCGGCCCCATGCAGATGCACGCCATCCGTGAGCTTCCGAAACCAGGGAACGATACTGTCGTCGCCGGCATAAAGCTGGCCGAATACCGAGGGGCTGTCGGCAGCGATATTCGTCGATCCTCCGATCATTGTCAGGGCGACGCCACCCTTGGCCTTTTCTTCGTGATACAGCCTGTAACGGTCTCGCGGATGACCATCTTCGACGTAATTGGGCGCGTGAGAGGTGCTGACGATACGGTTGCGCAGCGTCAGGTGCTTGAGCTGAAACGGATCAAGTAGTTTCGCCATGGTCAACTCCCTTCGGTAACGACACCGGTTAAAAACAGCTCCGGGTCGGGCCCGTTTGACAGCTTCTGTGACTGACAACGTTCGCTGTCAAAGTTATGCTACTTGGGAAATACGGGGAGAGAGTTCACTTTTTCCGACACTGATCCACAAAATGACGACCAGACCAAGAAATGTGGAACGCCACTGACCTTTGACTCAATTGACAGCCAAAACCTCAATGAGTCGGAGGATCACGTCATTCAATTCTAACCTAAACGTCGGGCATTTCTGACCCAGAAAGTATACGGTTAGTGTCTCAAATGAGCCCTAGCCATGGGGTCCAATCCTACTGAGACATGGCGTTAAGGATGAAAAGGGTAATACTCAAGGAGTTTCATGAACGCGTTGCTTAGCCGCCGAACCCCGCCGCCTCGGGAAGCCACGTGGACAAAGGTGGGAATGCAAAGACGAGGATCAGGCCCAGCAGCATTAGCGCTGCATATGGCAAGGCGCCGCGAATGACCTCGTACAAAGGGGCTTTAGCAATGCCCTTGATGACGAAGAGATTCATCCCCACGGGAGGTGTGATCAGCGCAAGTTCGAGGTTGATCATTAGCAGGATGCCGTACCTAATTGGATCGACCCCCAATGCCAGCATGACAGGAAAAACGATTGGCGTCGTGATCAGGATGATCGAGATGGTCTCCAAAAACATGCCCAGCACCAGAATGAGCAGCATAACAGCTACGACAAACATGGCGGGGCTGAGGCCCATTGCCGTCACTTGTTCGACGATCTTTATGGGCAGGCGAATAATGGTTACGGCGTGACCAAACAGCGCCGCAGCAGCCAGGATCATGAACAGCATCGCCGTTGTGCGCACTGTTTCAAACGCAGTCACCCAAGGGTCGTTCAGACCGAAATTGCGGTAAACAACTACACTGATGAACAGCGCGTAAAGGCAGCCAATAGAAGCTGCTTCAGTAGCCGTAAATACTCCGAGGTAGATTCCGCCCAAAACCACCGGTGGCATCAATAAGGCCCAGATCGACTGCCTCATACGTGACCAAATAACGCCCATACCTGCAAATGGTTGAGAGACAGCCGTGCCCCCAAACCCAGCGCTGACCATCGCCCAAACCGCGAATATGACGGCCATCATGATACTCGGCACCAACCCGGCTAGGAAAAGAGCTCCGATCGAGGCCTCGGTTACAATGGCATAGAGAATAAGAGGCCCAGAGGGAGGAATCAGAATCCCGAGCGTACCGCCCGCTGCAATCACACCGTAGGAATTGCTGGGGCTGTAGTTGAAGCGCTTCATCTGCGAGATAGCCGTCGAGCCAATAGCTAAGTGCTGTGGCTACAGACGAACCGGAAATGGCTGCGAATATGGTGCAGGAGAGGATCGTGGCGACCCCAAGTCCACCACGCAAATGGCCGACCATTGCATTTGCTGCTTCGTAAAGGTCCTTAACCACGCCGGCACGGATCATCACGTGAGCCAAGAAAGCAAACATCGGTATAGCCGTAAGAAGTCCGTTGTTCAGTTTGGCAAACACCGTATCAGCCGCGCTGTTCACGTTGCCCTCCGTCAGCATCATTTTGATTAGCGATGTAAGCCCGAGCCCGGCAAAGATTGGCATACCCGTGAGCAAGAGGACAATCAGACCGGCCAAAATAAGAAACGTCCTCATGGTCGGCGCACCGTCAGAAGCGTAAAGATGCGAGCCAGAGCCGCAAGGATTAGTATCATCATGCCGATGAGTAGGAAGCCTTGCGGAATCCACATTTGAACGCTCAGATACCCGTCTGAATAGATCCCGAAATCGTATGAGAACTGCACCATAATCACCGCGCTGTAGAGAACAGCCGCAGCGACCAGGATCACACCAATCATCCCCCAAACCTCAACCAGCCATTGAGTGCGAGGTCCGGCGCGTTCAGTCAGCAGGTCGACCCCACAGTGCACTGGGCTACCGCCCGCCAGCTCCCGAAACCATCATCTCAATGGATCACAGGCCAATGATGCACTAACAATCAACTTGGACCAGTCAGATGAGGCTGCTCAGAACGTGGCCTCGCGACCGAACGCTAGGAGGCAGTCTTGCTACAGTTACCGATGTTAGCGACCTGAAATTAGAACGCATTGATCCGACCCTCAAACCGGGTGGATTTAGCACTCTGGTCAGATTGACCGTGAAAGTCGAAGGCGGCCATTGGGGGCACGCCCACATACGCGCCGTTACGTTCAGGGCGCTGGTTGAAGTTATACCAGAAGCCGGGCAATGGGAGTTGGATGGACTAACTGTAATCGAGGCTCGCGATCCAATTGCATAAGTGTTTAAGACCAAAGGTTTTTGCTTTCGGTATTTTTTTGTCAGCTTGATTTTGTCACTGACGCTGTCAGCCTCGGCGCATTTTTTGCTGAATCTCAATGTCCGCGTAACGCATGTCGAGCATTCCGTGGATAATCTGCGCGTCTTTATGCGTACACCCATGCCCTATCTGGTTGCGGACAAGGTCGGCGAACAGGACGATGACGCTCTGCCAGATGCTGCACCATTCACGACCAATGCCATGAGTAACAGTCAGTTGGTCCATTTTGTCGACTTGCAAGCTGTAATGAGCGATCCCAACGGGCTGGGGCAAATCGCCGAAGGTGGGTTGCACCTGTTGATCGACGACCACCGCTTAAGAGGAACAGTTGAGGCCGTTCGCTTGCATCGCGTTGGAATTGAGCCCGGATTTGCAACTTTAGCCGAGGCTCAACAGGCAGTAGACACCGAAACGGCCTTAACGCCACCGCTTTTTGTTGGTGACACGATTGTCGATCTCGTCCTGCATTATGACACTGACGGCCCGGTCCAATCGTACAGCATTGCCAACGTGCTGGACCCCGGTTTGCCGGATCAGGACCAAACGGCGAACCTCATTCTCGATTACGCGTCTGACACACCGCAGATTTTCCAGTCTCGGGGTCTGATGACCGACCCTGTGGAGGTTCAGCAAGAAGGGTACGGAGGATTCCTGAGTTTTGTCTGGGAAGGCACACGACATATCCTCGAAGGTTAGGATCATGTTCTGTTTGTTGTGTGTTTGGTCATTGGGGCGCAAACACTCAGGGCGCTATTACTGCGTGCAACCGGTTTTACCGTGGGGCATAGCGTAACGCTGTCGCTGGGGTTTTTCGGGTTTGTGCCGTCGGGCGCGTGGTTTGTTCCTGCCGTCGAAACTGGAATCGCGCTTTCTATCATATTTGCAGCCGTCGCAGCGTTTGTGGGTTTTAAGGACAATGCGCGCTCTGAAGTCACGATGGTGCTTCTGACAACGCTGATTGGCCTCTTGCACGGGCTTGGGTTTAGCTTTGTGTTGCACAAGATCTTGCAGGTCACATCTCCAAACATCTGGCAAAGCCTACTTGCCTTCAATCTTGGCGTCGAGCTTGGCCAGGTCGCCATTATTCTTGCGCTCTGGCCTGCCTTGATAATGTGTCGGCGCGTGAACTCCAGCTTGTGGATGTCCTTACGAGTGGGCTTAGCCGGTGGATGTGCGGCTATCGCCTGCTTTTGGACCTTTCAACGAATTGCCGAGGTTTATTCCACGCTGGCTTAAGGTCATTGCGATAGCGCGTACCGTGATGATCGCCTGAGAGAATAGCGGACATTCGACTGTTCTGCAGCATAAGACAGATTGGGCTCAGCGCGGCCCGATGCTCGCGCGGCAATGCCATTGTGATCGGCTGATCGAAACCGGCCACAGGAGGATCGGGTCAAGTCTTTGATCTTGTGTCTTATTGTTCAATGCGCGGACGTTGGGAAATCAGGAGCCATAGTTCGCGCTTCAGGCGGCGAAACCAGGGAGTGAGCCCTCAGTAACCAATGCTGCGATGAGTACGAACGGCGGCGTTGCAACTCTATCCATCCCGAATAGTGTAGGCACATGAGAGAATTTCGAAACGCCAAACCTGCCGACGCAACTCGCTGCTTTGAAATAGAGATTGATGCCTACGAAGGCGACGAAGCAGCAACGCTCGAAAAGATTTCTAAAAGGATTGAGGTCTATCCCAATGGCTTCCTAGTTCTTTTGATGGAAGGCGAGATAGTTGGCTTTGTAAATTGCGGATGTGCTCATGAAGTCGAAATGTCTGATGAAGAGTTCAAAGAGCTTGTTGGCCATGACCCCGACGCCCCAAATGTCGTAATAATGTCTGTTGTTGTTGATCCCGCGCATCAGGGCAAGGGTCTATCACGGGCATTGATGGTCGAATTCGTGGGGCGCATGAAAAGGATGGGTAAATCCACAATCCATCTCATGTGCAAAGAGCATCACGTCCCACTCTACGAGAATTTTGGATACAGCTATTTACAGCCATCGACTTCTGACCATGGAGGAATGACTTGGCATGAGATGGCTATGAAACTTTGAACTGGCCGATTATCTCAGCCGTGCAGAGCGGACATTCAAATTTTCAATGGGAAAGTCCAATTTGTCCGCTCCTCGATTGCCGGACCCAGCTGCAGCGAAAAGGCGGTTTGGAATTGGCTGAATTTTGCGCCGATGAATGACCGCAAACGAAGAATCCTCTGCGATGCAACAAATGGCGTGTCGCGCCTGCGAGGGGTTTCTGCGTCAGCAAAAGCGGCGTGAGCAAAAGTCGGCTCCGCCCCGCAGACCGTGAGTTACCGTTCTACAGGATTTCGCACGCTCGACGAAGGGCAGCTAGACACACACTATTCAGCACTTCGCCGTGGTGACGGCGGAGTGCTCTTTCCACTATCTCTCAAGATTCTGCTTTGGGCTCACAACAGGCTCCGGTGCCGTTGCAGAAAGATCCCCTGCCCCACCCAATAACTGATCATGTGGACGGCCCAAATCAGTCGACACGCCTTTACACGACTGAACAGATAATGACGCCAGCTATCTATGCGTTTGGTCGCCGTTGCTTATGCATGAATGGCACGCATCTTGCATCTTTGTCTAAGCCGTACCGGCAAACCGCGCTCAAAAATCATCCCATGTAATTCAAACCTGTCCAGGAAGCCACAGAACGATAGCAGGGAACGCAACGAGCATTGCGATCGTCGCTGCATCCGCCAGAAAGAAAGGCGTTACACCTTTAAAAACATCCTGAACGCTTAGGTCATCACGCACGCCAGCCACTACAAAGCAATTCAGCCCGATAGGTGGGGTGATCAGGCAAAACTCGGCCATTTTGACTACCAGAATGCCAAACCAGATGGCACACATCGGGCCGGACATTCCAAAGGTACTATCGGCCGCACTTACCGCTTCACCACCGTTCAACGCCATGACGGCTGGGTAAACTACGGGCAACGTCAGCAGCAGCATACCTATCGCATCCATGAACATGCCCAGTACAGCATAAGCCAGCAGGATACAGATCAGAATGAGCATTGGTGACATCTCAAGCGAGGTGATCCAGTCGGAGAACGCGCTGGGTAGTTCGGCAAAACCCAGAAAACGAACATAGACCAGCACGCCCCAGATGATGGTAAAGATCATGACGCTTAGCTTGGCCGTCTCCAGCAACGCGTCTTTAAGTTCGGACCAACGCATGCCCTGATATAGCGCCATCAGAAAGACAACGAAGGCACCGATTGCGCCACCCTCGGTTGGCGTGCCCCAAGCATCGCCTCCGAATGGGTTGTAGACAAAGAAGATGATGGTAACGACGACAAACAAGATAGGCAGTGCGGGCGGAAGAGACATGAAACGCTCTTTCCATGTAAAGCCTGAGACTGCGGGACCAAAGTCTTTGATCACAACAGCCATGCCAATGATCAGCAAGCCATAGATCAAAGCTGAGAACATGCCCGGAATGAAACCGGCTAACAGCAGTTTGCCCACGTCCTGTTCCACGATAATCGCGTATATGACCAAAATGGCCGAAGGAGGGATGAGCGACGCCAATGTGCCGCCTGCAGCGACGACACCTGCAGCAAAGCGCTTGTCGTAGCCGATCTTCAGCATCTCGGGGATGGCGATGCGGGCGAAAACGGCGGATGTGGCAACCGAGGCTCCGGAAACCGCAGCGAACCCGGCGGTGGCAAAGACGGTCGACACCGCCAGCCCGCCAGGAACCCATGCCAGCCATCGCTTGGCGGCCTCGAACAGTGCTTTGGTCAGGCCCGCGTAGTAGGCGAGGTAGCCAATCAGGATGAAGGTCGGGATAAGGCTCAGCGCCTGGCTCGAAATCTTGGAATGCGGCACCTGCCCCGCTGTTTTGACGGCTACAGTCACAGCCTTGCCGAACCGCGCTGGGTCGTACCCAAACTTGGCCCAGAAGATCCAGATCAGGCCAACCATTCCGGCCGTTGCGGCAGCAAATGCCACGCGCATACCCAGCACCACAAGAACAAGCATTCCGCCCGAGACGATCAGACCAATTTCAATGGGTTCCATCAGAATTTACCTCAGTTGTCGTGGCCCGAGACATGCTCGGCTTCCATTGCAGCCTGGGTGGCGGCATCGGGAATCAACGGGACGGCGATAGGCGGCTGGTCAGGATGGCGAATCGCACGACCGTAGGCACAGAGCTGCAGAAAGAGCCTTATGCAAAGCACACTGAAGGCGACGGGGGCCAACAGCTTGGCGGGCCACAGCGGGATGCTGATGTCAATGGAACTGTCGCGGCTCCACAGTGGGGCACCATAGTCGAAACTGCGCGCGAAGTGCGCCCAGCTTCCCCAGATCAGCAAGACGATCAGCGCCAGAATGACGGCGGTTGTTACGAATTCGACGATATAGAGCGTCCGGCCTTTAAGTGCACCAACGAACATGTCCATTCGGATGTGGCCGCCATCGCGCTGCGC
Source organism: Ruegeria sp. YTSA219 (assembly GCF_059609985.1). Classification (NCBI taxonomy): domain Bacteria; kingdom Pseudomonadati; phylum Pseudomonadota; class Alphaproteobacteria; order Rhodobacterales; family Roseobacteraceae; genus Ruegeria; species Ruegeria sp. YTSA219. The sequence goes on along the minus strand of NZ_JBXWMT010000009.1, from coordinate 4,869 downwards.
ATAAGATATCCCCATGAAGGCAATCAACGGCATGGCCTGTTCAATCCAGTCGACATACCCGGGAAGCGGCGCATTGGCGATATTCCGACCACCGACGGAGACAACGGCCATTACCATCAGAGAGAAAACCGCAAGACCGCTGAGCAAGGCCAGAAAGCTCTCCAGTTTGTAGAGATGTTGATCGAGAATGCTGAGACGGCTGTCGTCGGACAGCACCAGGGATGACCCGGCCATCGTTGTGCTCCGCTATCAGAGGAAAAGGCACCCGACGCCTGCTTGGCCGACGTCGGGTGGTGAGTGGATTAGCTACCGTTGGCGATCTTGCCGGTCACGAGGTCATAGAGCTCTTGCGCCGGAAGACCGCGTTCGGTGTTTTCCGCAATCCAGGCTTCTGCTGCGGGTGCGGCGGCGGCCTCTTTGAATGCCGCGATTTCTTCATCGCTGAACGTGACCCGTTCGATGCCGCGTTGATCCAGCTCGGGGCCCCAAGCTTCCATCGTTTTGGTCTGGTATTGGGAAACGTAGTGATCCAGCGCTTCGTCTATCGACCCCAGCAGAGCTTTACGATGTTCATCGGACAGATCTTCCAGTGCCAGAGTATTCACGACGACCGGGCAGTTGACGGTTCCGGGGTTCAGGTTCGTCGTCCACCATGTAGCGTTCTCAATAGTGCCAAAGGACATATGGGCGTGTGGTGCAAAGCTGACGGCTTTGACGATGCCGCTATCCATTGCCTGACGTACTTCGGATGCGGACATCGAAGTCGGAACTGCGCCGACCGTCTCCATCGCTTTACCGATACCGCCGGTGGCGCGCACACTCAGACCTTCAAAATCGGCCAGAGATTTCGGCGCGTCACCTACCCCGACAAGGTTGTACTGCGGTAGCGGCGACGGCATCAGCAGAGTCGCGTCCCAGCGTGCCAAATCCTCGACGACTGCCGGGTGTTGATAAACAGCCATCGACAAGTCGACTTCCTGTTCAAGGGATGTCACGCCCAGAAACGGCAGTTCCAAGACAGTGATCGAGGGGTTCTTGTCGCGGTGATAGCCAGCGCAGAACTGGGCCATTTCAAACGCGCCAATCGAAATCCCATCGAGGTTTTCTTTGTTCTTCGACAGGCCACCATAACTGATGTTCAGGGTAAACTCACCGTTGGTCTTTTCGTTCACCAGTTCAGCCAGCTTTTCGACATGCTCTGTGAAAGCACGACGCTTGCCCCACAGGGATACGTTCCATTCGACAGCCAGTGCTTCGGATGCAACGGTCAGCGACAAGGCGGCAATGGCCGCCCGGTTAAGGTGTTTGCGCATAGTGGCTCCTCCCAGATCATGCAATTCGTTTGGGCGGAGTATTCAGAATGCGCGGCGTCCTGACTATGAAGGAAAATGCGCGCCTTTTCCCAGGCGCCCTGCGGATTTCCGCAGAGCTGTTTTCGCCTACAACAGAGCCTCTTTATCGAGACCAAGTTTGACGATCTTTTCGTTGAGCGTCCGGCGGCCAATCCCAAGCGCTTCGGCGGCGGCATCCATGCGGCCTTTATGCGCCTTGATGGCTTTGCCTATGAGCTCGCGTTCAAATGCGGCAACGGCATCGCGCAGGGTATCCGGCACTTCGTCGAAGTGCTGATCGCTTTGGATAGCCTGCGCCACCGAACCGCCTCCGCGTCGGGCCGCCAGAATGCGCCGTTCGCAGACATGGCGCAATTCACGCACATTGCCGGGCCAGTCATGTGCAAGCAGAGCCGCCAAATCGTCCTGATCAAGTTCTGGCACGTCTATCTCATAAACCTGCGCGTATTCGTTTAAGAAATGCGTTGCCAACAGAACCAGATCATCCCGTCTTTGTCTAAGCGGGGGTAAGGACAGGACGACAGTATTCAATCGAAACAAAAGGTCCTGACGCAGGCGGCCTTCCTCGGCCGCCAGTACAACGTCTTCGTTGGTTGCTGACACGACCCTGAAGCTTACCGGCACCGGCGACACCGCCCCCACCGGCAGCACTTGTTGATCTTCGATAACCCTTAACAGCTTGGCCTGCGCCGCTGGTGGGCACGAGCAGATTTCATCCAGAAACAAGGTCCCACCCGATGCCGCCCCAAGCCTTCCGTCGGATTCACCCGCGACGCCGAACATTTCCGCTTCAAATGTATCGGCCGACAATGCGGCGCAATTCAGCGCCAGAAACGGTGCCTCCGGCGAGCGGCCCAAATCATGTAAAGCATGAGCAACCAGCTCTTTCCCGGTGCCCGTATCTCCCTGCAACAAAACCGCAACCGACGTATCAGCAAGATCAAGTACTTCTTGTCGCAAGTCTGTAATGGCGTCCGTTTGGCCCAGCAGGATGCGGTCAAGGCCTGACAGTTTGAACAGACGGTCTTTGAGGCGGGCATTACTTCTTCGCATTCGGTATTGTTCGGCCGCGTGCCTCAGCACCGTAAGCAATCGCCGTGGTTCATATGGCTTTTCGATGAACCCATATGCCCCGTCCTGTATGGCCTGAACCGCCATCGGGATATCACCATGTGCCGAAATCAATACCACCGGAGGCGCCACATGCCTGTCCAGGCTGGCCAGCAATTCAAGTCCCGACATGCCGGGCATACGCACATCGGATAAAATGACATCGGGCGAGGCGTTGGCCAGATGCTCCGTCACCTGGGTCGCGCGTGGCAAGGCGTTGACAGACCAGTCGGCGGCTTCAAGCAACTCGACAAGAGATTGTCGCATCGATTTGTCATCATCAACGACCAGAACTTTGAAGGGTTGCTGCAGGTTCATTCGTCCGTTTCTTCAGTATTTGAGGCTATCGGGAAGGTGACACGGAAAATTGTTCCGCCGCCATTTCGATTTCGGGCCGTCATTGTGCCATCGTGATCTTTGACAATGCTGGTGGAAATGGCCAGTCCCAAGCCCATGCCTCTCCCGCTCTCTCTTGTGGTTACAAATGGCTCTTGCAACTCTGCCAGCGTTGCCTCGCCCAACCCGTGACCGTTGTCCTGAATTTCCAACACGACCTCATCATCAGAAGCCATGACAGCGATATGGATTTCAGGCGCATCCGCTTCATCCGTAGCATCTATGGCATTGCGCAAAAGATTTGTGATGACCTGTTCGATCCGCAGGGCACTGCCCCGGATAAACGCCGGACCAGTCGACGCATCAATTGAGATTTTCACCTTGCCCTGTTCGATGTTTGGAGCAACCAGAGCCAACGCGGCATTAACCGAAGTGCGTAAGTCTACGTCGTCGAACGCCTCACTCTCCGACCGTGCAAAAAACCGTAATTGGCGTGTGATCCCTTCCATCCTGTCAACCAGGCTGCCGATTTTTTGTGGCAGCTTGGTTTCCCCGGAAGATGAAATCTCTGCAGCCACCAGATGATTGCGCATCGCCGCGATGGGCTGGCCCAGCTCATGCGTGACCGACGCGGATAGTTGCCCAAGAGCGGCCAGTCGGCTTGCGCGCTCCAACTCGCCCTGGGTGCGTCTGAGGCTCCGCTCGGCTGTCTTGCGGTCGTCGATTTCGATGGCAAGCCTTTCATTTGCTTCGCGCAGCATTGCTTCTTCCTCTTCGGACCGCGCCAAAGCAGCGCTGACGCGTCTCGCACGTTGTATCTGGAAGTAGATAAATGTGAGCCCCGCCAAGAGGACAAAAACTGCAGTTACAAGCCAACTGCGTGCTACGGCTTGATCGTCACTTGCAAAATAGTGAAGCGACCAGCCATGAGGCAAATCCGTTGCTGCAAGATGCAAGCGCTTCGTCCCCGCAATTCTGGCCTGATCTCCCGGCAACTCAACCCAATCCAACGCATCTAAGGCTTGCCCCGGAAACTGCCGGGCGTTTCGAATTCGCTCTCGCTGTGGTTCTGACAATGGCGTCAACGCGCGATATTGCCAATCCGAGTTCGAAGAAAGCAGAATGACACCGTCTTCATTGGCCAAAAGAACCTGTTCGCCCGAGTTTTTCCAACTATCCTGAAGATTAGAGAAATCGATCTTAATCGCTATGACACCAGTTGAATCTCCCTGGTCGTCAAGCACTGCGTTGGCGATGAAGTATCCTGGCAGACCAGTCGTCGCCCCGATGGCATAGAAGCGGCCCTGTTTACCAGAAATGGCACTTTGGAAATATGGGCGGAAAGCGTAGTTCTGGCCAACAAAGCTCCCTGTGTCGCGGTAGTTCGATGCGGAAATCGTGATCCCGTCTTCGTCCATCAGGTAGATAGCATCCAGCTCCGCCCGCTCCGCAAAATCCTCAAAGCGTCGGTTTAAAGCTCCGGTGCCGTCTCCTTCGGCTGTTCCAATTACAAAGGAATCCTGTGACAGTACATAGGTGAGGTGGGAAAATCGTTCGAGTTCGCTGTTTACCGAGCTTTGGTAGAGAGAGAGCCGGCCCTGAGCTTTCGAAAGCTCCTCCGAAACGAAGTACTGGTAAGAAACCAAATAAAGGCCAATGCTGGCGGCAATGGCTACCAAAATACCTACAATATACGAAGCTGATCGCATTGAATGCCCATGAACTGCGACAGCATAGGATCACAGTAGGTATTAGTCGTCCATCCCAAGAGTTCTAGGGTCAGGACCCATTGATTTCCGTTTTGCGGCGTGATTCACGGTTCAAAAACGAGCGGTGAACATGTCTGATCTCTTCTGGCTTACGGATGCGCAAATGGCGCGTCTGGAGCCCTTCTTCCCGAAGCCCCACGGCAAGCCGCGCGTCGATGACAGGCGTGTGTTGAGCGGGATTATCTTCATCAATCGCAATGGTTTGCGGTGGCGGGATGCCCCTGCCGCCTATGGACCGCACAAGACGCTGTACAATCGATGGAAACGGTGGAGCGACAAGGGCATCTTCGCGCGAATGATGG